>JAANWZ010000052.1 GCA_018263585.1 Calditrichota bacterium
TGGGGCCACCAGATAATTCCAGAAATAACCCTCAGATAAGCTGGACCTTCTTCACTTCGCCCGATAAACTGACATCGGGCTACGTTCAGAATGACGCACTTTCCACCCGCGATCTCCTCCCGGCTGAGCCAAGGGGATAACCGGATGACGAGCGATGGCGGGCACGAGCTGCAGCTCACAACCCGCAGCCCGCGTGGCAGGCGCGGGCGTGTGGTACCGTACTGTCTGCGGCGTTGGATCGGCGGCCGGCACCGTCTATCTTCTCCCCCACGTTCGACGGCGGCCCCGTGCAGGGGACACGAGCATGGAGGGACGGACGATGCGACTGAACAGGGCGACGCGATTCGTTTTCATCATAGTCGCTGCGGCGGCGCTGTTGACAGCGGGGGATACGCGTGCGGCGCGCTACGAGCCGGAGCTGCTCAGCGAATGGCTCGTCGCGGGTCCGGTGGCGATTTCACATTCGGCGCTCGACGAGGGGATGGATATGACCCCGGTCGCGGACCTGCTCGCGGACCCGCCGCTCGACCCGTACGAGTTCTGGCCGGCGCGCGGCGATGAGATCCAGCTCGCGCCCGGCCGGCTCGTTTCCTTCCGTGACACGGGCTCCGAGCTGTCCGCGCTCGACGCGCGCCCCGGGCAGGTCCGGTTCGGCGTGCTCGCGACGTACGTGCGCAGCCCGGCCTGGCAGGAGAACACGCTCCATGTCCGCGCCGCCGCCCCGTTCGCGCTCTACCTCGACGGGGAGCAGGTGCTGGAGCGCGCGAACGTCGATGACGGCGAGCTCGAGGACGAGACCGCGGATGTCGTGCTCGAAGAAGGCCATCACCGGCTGCTGATCGTGACCGCGCTCGGGCCGGACGACGAAGTCGATCCGTGGTCGTTCGACGTGCGCCAGCAGCTCGGCGAGGGGGTGAGCGAGGCGTGGACTCCGGTGAACACGACCGACCCGGCGCACCCGTTCGACATCATCGACTATTACCGGCGCGACCTTGTCTCGGCGATCGAGCTGAGCGCGAACGGCCGCTGGCTCGCGCTCGATCTCGGCAGGCGCGACCGCCGCGATGACTCGGTGAGCGACCGGATCGAGGTGTGGGACACGCGCGAGCGGAAGCGGGTCTGGCAGTACCGTGCCGCGAAGGGCGCGGGCAACCTCGCGTGGTCGCCGGACAACACCCGCCTCCTGTTCAAATCCGGAGGCGAGCTGTTCCTCTGGCACCGCGCTGACAACCGTGTCGAACAGGTCGCGGAGGAGCTCGAAAACGCGGGCGACTTTCGCTGGGCGCCGGACGGCGACGGGCTTTTCTACAAGAAAACGCTCGAGTTCGAGGAGGATGCCGAGCAGCCGTACAAGGTGATGTGGGGTTTGCGCGACCGCTGGAGCGGCTGGCGCGACAACGTCGCGTTCCACCACTACGCGCTCGGCAGCCGGGTCGATACGCCGCTGCTCGCGATGAAGTACAAGCCGGAGGCGTGGGAGGTCGCGCGCTCCGGCGACCGGATCGTGATCGGACGCACGTTGCCGGCCGAGGAGCGCCCGTTCGAGATCTTCGACATCGTCGTGTTCGAGCTCGACACCGGCGAGGCGCGTTCCGTCTATCAGGAACGGTTCCGGCGCGACGAGTACGCGCGGATCGCGGTGAGCCCGGACGGGGAGAAAATCGCGTTCTCCGCGCCGGTCGTCCCTGTCTCCGGCAACGACAACCGCTACCCGGAGGTGAACTCGTCCCACCACCGGCTGTACGTGCTCGACATCGCGAGCGGCGAGGCGCGGATGATCGACCCGGAGTTCAAACCGTCGATCGACATGGGCATGTACAGCACCGGCTGGGGCAATGCGTTCACCTGGCACGAGGACGGGTTCGTCGCGTTCTCCGCGATCCACGAGCGCGAGGTCTATTATTGCACGTGGCGTCCCGGCGAAGAGAAGATCCGCGCCGCAAACCTGACCACGCCCGGGTTTTCACGGCTCTCGGTCGCGACCGGCAAGGGCGCGCACGTGCTCGCTTACCAGGCCGACGACCTGAACAAGCTGCCCGACATCCACACGTTCGACCCCGCTGCGGGCGAGGGAAAGCGGCTGGTCACACTCAACCGCGAGCTGCGCGAGCTCACCGAACCGGCGCAGCGTGTCGAACACTACGATTACGTGAACAGCGACGGAGTCAAGATCTACGGCTACCTGTACTGGCCGCGCGACTATGATCCGGACAGCTCGTACCCACTGATTGTCGATACGTACGGCGGCGTGATCGGGTTCGGCGACTCATGGCTGTGGATGCCGGAAGTGGAAGCGAACCGCGGCTATTTCGTCTACGTGCCGATTCCGCGCGGCGCAGCCGGGTACGGGCGCGAGTACGCGGACACGCATGTGAACGACTGGGGGAAGCTGACCAGCCGCGACATGAACGAGGGCGTCGAGCACATCGTCGCAAACGTGGCAGGCGTGGACGGCGACCGGGCCGGGTTCGTCTCCGGCTCGTACGGCGGGTTCCTCGCGATGTACCTGCTCGCGATCCCCGAGGACCACCCGGACTACTACCCGTACGCGACCGCGATCAGCGACTACGGGATCAGCAACCTCGCCAGCTACTGGGGCGTCGGCTGGTGGGGCGTGTTCTACAGCGAGATGGCGTCCGCCGGGTCCTACCCGTGGAACCGGCCGGACTGGTACATCGAGCACAGTCCGCTCTATCACGCCGACAAGATCCGCGAGCCGCTGCTGCTGATCCACGGCGACGACGACATCAACGTGCCCGTGATCGAGTCCGACCAGATGTACACCGCGCTCAGAGTGCTCGACCGCGATGTCTGGTTCGTCCGCTTTCCGGGCGAGGGGCACGGCGTCGCGAAGCAGCGCGCGCACTACCTCGAGAGCAAGCGGATGCACCTCGAATGGTTCGACAAATACCTGCGCGACCGGCCCGGCGCATGGAACAAACGGATGGAAGATGAGATGAAGAAGTAGCGGCGGGTGGCTGGGGGCTTGCCCCAAGTGTCATGCACCGTTGGATCAACCGCGCGGGCAAGCCCGCACGGCCGGTACTGGTTTTCGTACACGCGCTGAGCGCGCGGGTTGCCGTGCGGCCCGGGACTCAGTGACTGCATTGAAGAGACCTACGCCCCGCGCCTGCTTGCAGGCCGGGCTCACCCGCCGGTACAAGCATGCTCCCGGGCCGGATCCATGCCTGCACAGCAGGCATGGGCATGGCGCAAGCTGTGTAGCCCGGGGTCGCTGACCCCGGGGATTCACCCCGTCACTCCTCGGCCGTGAACTGCCACACCGGGCCCTGCGCGGTCGCGCCGTCCGGGTCTTCCGCGACGATCTGCCAGTAATGCGTGGTCGCCGCGGGCAATGTCCCCGGCGCGAACGAAGTGTTTGTCAGGCCGGTCGCGATTGCCGGCGGCGGAGTGGTCGTTCCGAACCGGACGTCGTAGGTGAGCGGGTCGTCGTCCGGGTCCGAGCACGACCACGTGAGTGCCGGCGTGAGCACGACATTCACACTCCCGCTCGCGAGTTCGGGCGACGAGGGAGAAGCGGGCGGGTTGTTCGTGGTGCCGCTGCCGGTGGTGAAGATCCACACCGGTCCCTCGGTCGTCTGGTTGTGATCGTCGCGCGCGACGATCTTCCAGTAGTAGGTCCGGTTCGCGGTCAGGTTGTTCGGCACGTATGTCGTCGCCTGCTGGTTGGAACGCACGCGCGGGGGCTGACTCGTGAGCCCGAAGTACACGTCGTAACGCAGCGGATCGCCGTTCGGATCGTCGCACAGCCACGAGATGTTGATGTCCGTCCGTGCCGGCGCCGGTCGCGCCGTCGGCCGGGTACGGGTTGCTCGGCTCCTCAGGCGGGTCGTTGTCCGCGCCGGTATCGAACGACCAGATCGGACCCTCCGACTGTTCACCGTGTTTGTTCTTGACGACGAATTTCCAATAGTGCGTGCGCTCCTGCTCGAGGTTGGATCGGATCAGGCTTGTCTGCGTGTAGTCGCGGCGCACGATACCCGGTACGGGTGAGAGCCCGAAATAGACGTCGTACGTGAGCGTGTCGCCCGCCGGGTTGGACGCGACCCAGCTCAGCTCGACCTCGACCGGGTCGACGTTTTCCGCTTCGTTTGGCGGGTTTGGATCGTACGGCTCGTCGGGCGGCGCGTTCGACATCGCCGGTATTCGGTTATTCCGTTCGCTCAGCCACGTGCATGGACCGGACTCTGAAGCACATCCAGGTGGCAGAGGCGTCATTCTGAAGCCGCCTTCACGCGTCTGTCTGCGTGAAGGCGGGTGAAGAAGGTCCAGCTTATCCGAGGGTTATTTCACGAGTTTCATTGTATCCCCCACCCTTGTCGAACCTGGACCTTCCCTTCACTTCGTTCAGGATGAACTTCCCTTCGCCCGACAAACGGACGTCGGGCTTCGGTCAGAATGACGTCCTTGCCACCCCCGATATTGTTCCCGGCTGAGCCAACGGCATAACCGGACGCCGGTAAACGCGGCCGCCGCCGGCCATGCGTCCGGCGTATCGCGCACAGCCCGCGCGCCCGCCCCCGCCACTGATGAGAACGTGTATAATATAGAAAACGCACCGGGAAAGCACGCATGTTTCGTGAATTTCGCGCTTCTCTGTGGAGAAGCAGGCTCTCGGGCCGGATTGCGCCGTTTCGCCTGCGCGAATACCTTCCACCGCCCCCTTCAGCGCGGCCGCCGCGCCGCCGTGATCCCGTCACCCTGTCGCCAACGGAGGAAATGTCGTGAGCACGCCGCCGGCGCCCCCGCACATCGAGTCGCTGACGCCGTACCAGCCGGGCCGGTCGATCGCGGAAATCCGCGAGGAACTTGGCCTCGAGCAGATCATCAAGCTCGCGAGCAACGAGAACCCGCTCGGGTGCTCTCCGCGGGCGGTGGAGGCGATGAAACAGGCTGCGGCCGATTCGAACCGCTATCCGCGCGCGGGACTCACGTTGCGCAGGGCGCTCGCGGCGCGCCACGCGGTCGATCTCGCAGAAGTGATCGCCGCGTCCGGGAGCGAAGGCGTGCTGCTCGCCGCGATGCGCGCCTACCTGCGCGCCGGCGACGAGGTGATCACCGCGGAAGGCACGTTCATCGGCTTCTACGTGATCGCCGGCGCGATGAACCTCGACCTGAAAACCGTGCCGCTCACTCAGGACTACACGTACGACCTCGACGCGATCCTTTCCGCTGTCAGCGACCGTACCCGGCTCATCTACATCGCGAACCCGAACAACCCGACCGGGACCGCGTTTCGCGACGAGAGCTGGCGGAGATTTCTCGAGCGATTGCCGGAAGGCGTGCTCGTGGTGATGGACGAAGCCTACTACGAGTACGCGTGCGATCTGGCTGCCGACTACCCGGACTCGCTCGCGACCCGTCACGACCAGGTGCTCGTGCTGCGCACGTTCTCGAAGGCGTACGGGCTCGCCGGCGCGCGCGTCGGATACGGCGTCGCGCACCCGGAAATAATAACCAACTTGTTAAAGGTCAAGCTGCCGTTCGAACCGTCGGTGGTGAGCGAAGCTGCGGGGCTGGGCGCGCTGGAGGATCACGCCTTCTTAACCAGAACGTTAACCGTCAACCGCGAGGGGCTGCAGCGCCTGCACACGACCCTCGACCGGCTCCGGCTCGCGCACACCGACAGCGTCGCGAACTTCACGCTCGTCCCGTTCGAATCCGAGCGGCGCGCGGCGGAAGTGAGCCGGCAACTGCTCGAACGCGGCATCATCGCGCGGCCGATGATTCCGTTCCGCCTCCCGGACACCGTCCGCATCACCGTCGGCACGCCGGAGGAACTTGACATGCTCGAAGACGCGCTCGCGGAACTGTTTGGATGAGTGATCGGATTGGGTGGCCCGTGGGCTTCAGGAGTCTGGAGTCCGGAGTCCGGAGTCGGGATTTCGGAGTCTGGGGATCCGGGTGGCGACGCCCCACTCGTGCCCCTGTGACAGCGCGCAGCGATGTCGCAGGGTTCATTCACCGGCGGATCAGCCGCGCGGGCAAGCCCGCACGGGCGGTACTGATTCGGCGGAAGGCGACCCCGGCTTCAGCGAAGCCGGGCTACATGAAGCCGGGCTACGTGTCGCGCCGAACCCGTTCAACGCGGCGACGGTGGTCACGGTTACGCTGCCGGCGGCGGGTGAGGTGACAGTGACGGTGTACAACGTCGCCGGGCGGGCGGTCGCGACGCTCGCGGACGGCGCGACGCTGCCGGCGGGCAGTCACCCGTTCACGTTCGACGCGAGCGAACTGGCGAGCGGCCTCTATTTCGCCCGCGCGACCGTCCCCGGACACCTCGACGAGGTCCGCAAGCTGCTGCTCGTGCGCTGACGGGTTGCGGAGGATGACCCCTATAACTTCTCCCAGTGAGATGTTTCCTGGAGTGCTCGCTGCTGCCTATATGATTCTATCACGCTTTTCAATATTATGTTTTGCGCAAAGCAACTGGATGTTAGATGCTGTAATGGAAGACCCACCTTTCGACCACGGAATAACATGATCAAAGTGTAAATTACGATCAGAACCACAGACAACACACTTACCACCATCTCTTCTCCACACCTCACGTTTTACATTCGTTGGAATCATTCTAGTTGGAACTTCTGGCGACGTGCGTGTCTTGTTAATGTTAAGTTCGCTCTCAACCGCCCTCAACTTGAATTTAAAGATACGCCGATTATTCGCGAACTCAGTCCAAGCGTCGATGAGCCTAAACAGTCCATTATAAGACCATATACCGGATTTGATTTTTTCGTAAACACGAACAAGTTCAGGATCCTTGACTCCCGCCTTGTATGATTGGGCGCCTCTTAGAAACTTGCCGTTTTCTGTTAGCCTCCCTGTTCTAGATTTCTCTGGTTGGTCAACCAGTTTTGGGTTGGGCATGGAAGTGGATTTCGGGGCATCATGACCCTCGTAGATAAGTGTGGACCCCGCGTCCTCGACCCGATCCTGATATGGGGCGTTAGGCCTTACTGACATGAGAATCACGGAGTGAGTTCCTCCTATCCGGAAGTTCATGCCTCTTTGCAGGCTCAGACCTTCCCGGTTACACATCTCGATGTAGGAGATGATCTCGTTGGCCATGCGAAACCCAACAAAAAAACCTGAGCTAGGCCAGGTTCAATATGGAGAGCGTGGCACCGCAATTACAAGAACTTCTCCACGTCGCTGAGCAGCCCCTTCGTCGCGTGCACGGAGTTGTCGAACATCGCCTGCTCGTCCTCGTTGAACGGGTACTCGATGATCCGGAGCACGCCTTCGCGGCCGAGCATGATCGGGACGCCCATGTACATCCCGGAATGGCCGTATTCGCCTTCGAGGTACGCGCAGCAGGGGAGAATGCGGTGGTTGTTCTTTGCGATCGCCTCGGCCATTTCGACGACGCCCGCGGACGGCGCATAGTAGGCGGAGCCGAACTTGAGCAGCTTCACGATTTCGCCGCCGCCTTTCGCCGCGCGGGCGACCATCGCATCGATCCGGTCACGGCTCACCCAGTGTTCGAGCGGGAGCCCGGCGATCGTCGTGAATCGCGGGAGCGGGACCATCGTGTCGCCGTGCCCGCCGAGCACCATCGCCTGGATGTCGCGCACGCTCACGCCGGTTTCCATCGCGATGAACGCGCGGAAGCGGGCGGTGTCGAGGATCCCGGCCATCCCGAACACACGTTGCCTCGGGAACCCGGTCACATTCTTCGCGACGTAGGTCATCGCATCGAGCGGGTTTGCGACCATCATCACAAGCGCGTCCGGGCTCTGTTTCGCGACCTGTTCCATGCACGGGCGCACGATCGCGACGTTCGCCTCGAGCAGGTCGTCCCGGCTCATTCCGGGCTTGCGCGGGCGGCCGGCTGTGTGGATCACGAGCTCGCTGCCGGCGGTGTCGGCCCAGTCGTTTGTGCCGATCAGCTTCGTGTCCCTGCCCCACACCGGCGCGCTCTCCCGCTGGTCGAGCCCCTTGCCCTGCGGCATGTCCTCGACGACATCGAGCAGGTAAACCTCCTCGGCGAGCTCGTTGAGCATCAGGCCCTGGGACACGTGCTCCCCGACGTATCCCGCGCCGACGACGGTGATTTTCTTCAGCATCTCGTCCTCCGCTTCGGATTGAAAGTTGTGGTACGGCGGGGAATGTGCATTTTTGAACATGGGGAACGCAAAACGCCCCGGAGACTGCTCGAGTGGCGGGCGGCGGCTGGGTGGCCCGGGGCTTCAGCCTCGGGTCTCATCCCCTTTCCCTTGCCCTTGACTTTAGTCAAGGATAATCAGTCGGTTAGTCAATCGACGGGTGATGCGCTAGCGGATGTGCCGCGGTTGCAAGCAACCGCGGGCCTGTCGCGCGCAGCGAGAAAAACCGGCGCGCTCGGGGGAGTGCGCCGGTGTCTTGCGCTGAGTGTCGGGCCGCGCAGGTCAGTCCTCGGCGGGGTTGACGTGCACCGTGCGCGAGCGGCGGCCTTTCGTGCTGAACTCGACGACGCCGTCGATCTTCGAGAACAGAGTGTCGTCTTTGCCGAGGCCGACGTTGTCGCCGGGGTGGAACTTCGTGCCGCGCTGGCGCACGATGATCCCGCCGGCGCGGACCGGCTGGCCGCCGTACCGTTTCACTCCCAGATACTGCGGGTTGCTGTCGCGGCCGTTCCGCGAGGAACCCATTCCCTTCTTATGCGCCATGATCGTTCTCCCGGGTGCTGAGTCTGGAGTCTGGAGTCCGGAGTCCGGAACAGCCTTATGTCGCTATCAGTTGCTGTATGTTGCTATACGTTGCTATACGTTGCTGTGCGCGACCTCTTTCACCTTGATCGTCGTCTGCCGCGGGCGCGCGTTCACCGCCTTGCGGTAGCCTTTACGCCGTTTCTTCTTGAACACGCGCACCTTCTTTCCGCGGCTGTGGTTGATCACCTCGACCGTCACGCTCGCGCCCTCGACGTACGGCGCGCCGACGCTCACCCCGCCGCCGGCATTGACGAGCAGCAGCTTGTCGAGCGTGACTGTCTCGCCCTGCGCCGCGCGCAGCCGGGGCACGACCATCTCCGCGCCCCGTTCGATACGAAACTGACGGCCCGCGATCTGCGCGATCGCATAATCGGTCATTGTCTGTCTCCGTGCGCGTTTTTCCAGAACGCAAAATATAGTCGCACTCTCCGAGCCGGTCAACGAGCAATCGATGATGGACTCCCGAGGGTGAGGTCCATTGCCACGGCAGCGTGGACTCGATCGCGGGCGCCCGGCGCGGGGGATGGATGATCCGGCGCGGCTGTGTATATTCCCCCACCTATGGCTCACCACCCGTACCTCGACCGGATCCAGTCCGAGCTGGACAAGTGCGTGACCTGCGCGGTCTGCCAGAGCGTGTGCCCGACGTTCCAGATGTCGGGCCGCGAGTTGCTCAGCCCGCGCGGGCGGATCGTGCTCCTGCGCCGGATCGCGGCCGGCGATCTCGATCCGAGGGACGTCTCCGGCGACGCGTACGACTACTGCACGCTCTGCTACGCGTGCCAGAGCGCGTGCCCGGCGGGGGTGAAGACGGACCTGATGTTCGTCGCCGCGCGCAAGCTGATCGCCGATGCGAAGGGCGTGTCGAAGGTGAAGAAACGGGTGTTCGAGACGCTCGAGAAACCGGACCGTGTCAGGGCGGCGGTGAAGGCGGGCTCGCTCGCGCAGCGCGCGTTCGGCGAGCGCACAGTGAACCGGTTCACGGGCAACCTGCACGTGCCGAAGCTGCGGTCGAAGTCGCTTGTGCGCGAGCTCCCCGAACGAATCGAGCCGGAAGGCCGGCCGCGCGCGCGGGTCGCGTTCGTCCCCGGCTGCATGAGCAATTATGTCGAGGCGCACGGCTCGTACGCCGCGATCGAGGTGATGCGCCGGTTCGGCGCGGAGATCGTGATCCCGAAGGAGCAGGTCTGCTGCGGCGCGCCGGCGTTCAACAACGGCGATTTCGACACCGCGATCAGGCTCGCGGAGCGGAACCTGCGCCTGCTCTCAGACCCGGAGATCGACGCGGTCGTGTCGCCGGACGCAACCTGCGGCGGGGCGTTCCGGCACGAGATCCCCGAGCTCACCTGGGATGACGACGACCTCGCGCTCGTCGCCCACGAAGTCGCGCAGAAGACGATGGACTGGGCGACGTTCATCCTGCACATGCTCGACCCGCGGTTCCCGCCGAGCGAAGCACCGCCGGTGAGCGTGACCGTACACGACTCCTGCCACCTCACGCACACGGAAGGCCGTCACCGGAGCGTGCGCGTGCTGCTCGAACGCGTGCCCGGCGTGCACATCGTCGAAATGGAGGAGGCGACGATCTGCTGCGGGTTCGGCGGCTCGTTCGCCTCCGTGTACCCGGAGGACGCGCGCCGCTGGGGACGGCGCAAGCTCGATCATGTCAACCGCACCGGCGCCGATGTCGGGATCGTCTCCAGCCCCGGCTGCCTCAACCACCTGCAGTCTATCCGCTCAGACCAGCGCACATTCAGCTTCCGCCTGATGCACGCAGGCGAACTGATCTGCGAGCGGATGGGGTGGAGCCCGGATCAGCCGTAGCCCCGCAGCTCCGCCTGCGGGGGACCACGTGCCGGGGTCGGCGACCCCGGGCTACGTCTCGTGGACGGAGGAGAACCCCCGGGGTCTGCGACCCCGGGCTACGTCTCGTGGACGGAGAGCTCCCGGCGCGCCCGCGGGCGTTTGGCAGCGGGCGAAGGCGAGCCTAACTTGTCCGCTGCGCAATCGAATCCGACTCAGTCAACCGAGGAGCGTTCAAATATGCGACCGATCGTCGTACCCGACCAGATGCGTGAACTCGACCGGCGCACGATCGAGGACGTCGGCATGCCGGGGATCGTGCTCATGGAGCTCGCCGCGCGCGGGGTGATGCTCGAGGTGGAGCAGTTGCTCGGCGGGAATGTCGCCGGCGCGTATGCGCTCGTGTTCTGCGGACCGGGCAACAACGGCGGCGATGGGTTCGCGGTCGCGCGCCGCCTGCTCAACGCCGGCGCCGAAGTCGGCCTTTACCTGTGCACGCCGCGGGATAAGGTCTCCGGCGACGCGAACACTAACATGGAGATCTTCGAGAAGCTCGGCGGCGAAGTGACGGTCGTCGAAAACGCTTCCCGGCTCGAGAATCTCCCGCACGCGCACATCGTGATCGACGCGCTGCTCGGGACCGGGATCACCGGGGCGGCTCGCGGTCTGATCGCGGACGCGATCGAGGCGCTCAACCGGCTCGGGGCCCCGGTGGTCGCGGTGGACATCCCGTCCGGGATCAACGGCGCGACCGGCGCGGCGGACGGCCCGGCGGTGCGCGCGGACATCACCGCCACATTCGGCGAAATCAAGGTCGGACACCTGATCAGCCCGGGCATCGAACACGCCGGCCGGATCAGCCGCGTGGACATCCAGATCCCGCCGCAGTTCGTGCACGAGATGGACGTCCCGCTGTTCTTCATCGAACCGGGCGATGTCTATGACATGATGCCGGTGCGGCCGATCACCGCGCACAAGGGCGACGCGGGCAAGGTGCTCGTTGTCGCCGGATCGGTCGGTATGACCGGCGCTGCCGAGCTCGCGAGCCGGGCGACGCTGCGTGCCGGCGCGGGGATGGTCAAGGTCGCGACCGCGAAACAGGCACAGCCGGTCGTCGCCGGCGGAGCGGCGGAGGTGATGACGATCCCGGTCGCGGAAACCGGCGGCGGCTCGATCGCGCAGGAGGCGGAGACGACGATCGACGAGGCGCGCGCGTGGGCGAACGTCGAAGTGATCGGCCCCGGCCTCTCCCTGCAGAAGGACACCGTCGCCTGGTTCGCCGACCATGTCGCCGACCTGCCGCTGCCGACGGTGATCGACGCGGACGGTCTCAACGCACTTGCGGAAAAGCGCGAGCTGCTCGATGAACTCGGAGAGAACGTGGTGCTCACCCCGCACCCGGGCGAGTTCGCACGGCTCACCGGGCGTTCGGTGCGCGAGATCACGGACGATCGCGTCGAGATGGTGAAGGCGTACGCGCGCGAATGGGGCGTGACGCTGTTGCTCAAAGGCGTGCCCACGCTCGTCGCGGGGCCGTCCGGGCCGGCGTACTGCGTGCTCGCGGGCAACCCGGGGATGGCGAGCGCGGGGATGGGCGATGTGCTCACGGGCGCGATCGCCGGCCTGCTCGCGCAGGGGTTGAACCCGCGCGACGCCGCGATCGCGGGCGCGACGATCCACGGCCTCGCCGGCAACCTCGCCGCCGACGAGCTCGGCAGCTCCGGCCTGATGGCCGGCGATCTCGTCGACCGGCTCCCGTTCGCGAGCGACATCGTCGCCGGGCGTGCCGCCTACCCCCATTCCGGCGGCGGTTGCGGGTGCGGCGGGAACTGTGATTGCGGCGACGGCGACTGCTGACACCGCACGGCCGGTACACCGCGCTTGCCCTTGACTTTAGTCAAGGATAATCAAACGGTTGATCAACCAATTGGGTGGCCCGGGGCTCGCCCCCGGTTTCCATGCACCGGCGGTTTCGACCCCGGCAGGGGTCGCATGTGCATAGCCCCGGGCGTCAGCCCGGGGAACGGCGCAGCGCCCCAGTAAGGAACCCCGTAGGGGTGGCACACGATTGTTATCATTGAAGATACGTGTCACCCCTACGGGGTTGTCGGAAAACGTATCGAGGAAATGGGGGTCGCTCCCCGTCGCGGAGCTTACGCACCGCGCTATGCACATGTCGCCGCTACGCGGCTGAACGGTGACCCGGGGCTTCAGCCTCGGGTTTCATCTCACATCCGCGCTATGCCCCGCGACTGCTTGCAGGCCGGGCTCGATCAGCGTCCGCGGTTGCAAGCGACCGCGGGCCTGTACAAGCTTGCCCTTGACTCCAGTCGAGGGCAATCAGACGGACCGGCGGCCTGAAGCCCGGAGAGCCCCACAGCCCGCTGTTGACTTCATGCCCCCGCCGGCCGAACTTCCCGATTCGATGTGCGGCGATCAGCCGAACCCGGCAGCCTGTCCCCCACGGCACCGGCGGGATCAGGGCCGGCCTGCATCCTGCGCTACCCCAATCCCCCGGAGGAGCGAATGAACAAGACCGTGCGCGCGGTGCTGCTCTGGCTGCTCGCGTTCGTGCTCACGATTGCGTTCGCCGTGTTCCAGCGGCTGACCGGGCCGACCTACCCGGTGAGCGGAACGGTCGAGATCGCCGGCGAGACGATCGATTACACGCTCGCACGTTCCCACGCGCGCGAAGTGGAGGGCGAGTTCGGAATGGATGCCGTCGTCCGCATCCCCGCGCCCGATTCGACGACCCGCGGCACGCTCTACTACCACCGGCTCGGCGTCGATGAGCCGTTCACCGCCGTGCCGATGAAGTTCCGCGACGGGGAGCTGTACGCCCCGCTGCCCGCGCAGCCGCCGGCGGGGAAACTCGTGTACCATATCGAGCTTACTCACGGGGACAAATCGGCGTCGATCCCGAGCGAGCAGGAGACTGTCACGATCCGGTTCAAGGACCCGGAACCGGCGGGGATCCTCTACCCGCACATCCTCTCGATGTTCCTCGCGCTGCTGTTCGGGACACGCACGCTGCTCGCGGTGATCTTTCGCGAACGGTTCAACCTGACCGCGTGGCTCACGCTGATCTTCCTGTTCGCCGGCGGGATGATTCTCGGGCCGATGCTGCAGAAGGCGGCATTCGGCGACTACTGGACCGGGTGGCCGTTCGGCGGCGATGTCACCGACAACAAGCTCGCGCTCGCGTTCCTCGCATGGCTGGTCGCCGTCTGGCGGGTGACCGCGGCCGGGATGACCCGGGCGCGAATCTGGGTCGTGATCGCCTGCCTGCTCCTGTTCAGCATCTTCCTCATCCCGCACAGCCTCGGCGGGAGCACATTCGACTACGAATCCGGCTCCGTTGAAACGGGGTTGTGATTCGGGGGTTATCGTTCGGGGTCCGGGGGCCGATCGTCACTGACGCGACCACGGATGACACGGACAGGAGTGGAATGACGGAAGACACGGGCAGGATCGGGACCAGACCACTGAAGACACGGAAAACACGGACGCACTGACCTCCCTTGCCCCCGACTTCAGTCCTGTCTATTACCCACATCTTTCCGGAACGCGCATCACGGTGGGGTTCCGGGGGTGTGAAGATGGGTCCGTTGATGGGGTTTCGACCCCGGAAGGGGTCGCACGTGGATAGCCCCGGGCGTCAGCCCGGGGAACCGAGCGGCGCCAAGAAACGGGAACCCCGTAGGGGTGGCACGTGGTTGTTTTTGTTGAGGATATCTGTCACCCCTACGGGGTTGACGGTAAACGCATCGAGGGGGGTGTTTCCCGTCGCGGGGCTAACGCCCCGCGCTATGCACGTATCGCCGCTACGCGGCGGAATCACTGATCAACAGCCGGTCTTCCGCCTTTACCCATGCGACATGTGGGAGAAGTGAGTAAGAGACAGGACTTCAGTCGGGGACCCACCGCCGCGCGAGCACCGCAGGGTCGATGAGCCTTGACTGAAGTCAAGGGCAAGGCAACGGCACAAGGGTGGTGTGCTGCCGCAGCCAGCTGGACAAACCGCGACCGCCAACTCGGGACTCAGGTGTCAAGACTCAGGACTGGTGACCAGCCCGCTCACCCGCCGAACACGAGCCCGATCCGGTAGAACGGCCGGTTGAGGTCGAGGCCGGGCCCGTTCCCCGTGAGCTCGTTGTCGTTGAAGCTCCACTCGGCGGCGCGCAGTGTGGTCAGCGTCCACCCGGCGGTCCCGTGCAGCGCCATCCAGTCGAGGATGTGCACGCGCACGGTCACGTACGGCTCCGCGACGAAGAACCCCTGATCGATCTCGGTGCGGATGTTATCGCCGCTGTCGGGGTCGTCCGTGTACTGCCCGTACAGTTTTTTCCAGGTGTACGTGCCGGTGTCCTGCGAGAGTGTGATCGAGACCCCGCCGCCGCCGATCATCGAGCCGACCCCGAAGTTGACCGGGCCGTACATCCACGGTGAGTATTCGAACATGAACCCGCCGGCGCCGTAGCTCATTTCGAGCGAGCGGTTGTAGGGTGTGCCGTCGCCGGCGGTATACACGCCGTCGGTGGCGATCCCGCCGCCGTATCCGCCGCCGCCGATCCGCCAGCCGTCGCCGACATGGCCCATGCCCATGCCGCCCCAGGTGTAGATCAGCCCGTCGAACGCCTCCAGATCCATGTCGCCGGCAAGATCATCGAGGCCGTCCGACTCGAACGTCTGCACGTTGAAGAAGAAGCCGCCGAACCCGTCGAAGCCACCGTGGCTGCGCGGGGTGCGCCATGTCTTCCAGTTGTAGTCCTCGTCCTCGTCTTCATCGTTGCTCCACTTCCATTCGCCCGCGTGCGCGGCCGCCGGAACGATGAGCAGCGCGAGCACAAGCACGAGCAGCACGCGATCCCAGCCCTTCATCATCTCACTCCTCCGTGTGAATGTCAATTCGGTTGTGCAGTGGTTCCCCTTGTGCACGGTCGAGCAAGTGACGTGCCAGCAGCGGGCCGGGCCGGAGACGGTTGGTACCAGTTTGGAAATACGAGGTTTGTCTCGGGAGTTCGCCGTTCGCGCGACCATTTGCCGCTGTCATCGACGAGTGGATTGTGGCGGGAATGGGACGGGTGTGGTGTGCGAGACGACAGCGGCAAGTGGCCCGACTTGCGCCATGCGCCATGTGCTATGCCCATGCCTGCTTGCAGGCATGGATTCAGGGGCGGGCATCTCCCGTCGACTGTTCCGGGGACGCTTGCGAGCAAGCGTCCCCTGCGTGCGCGGAGCACACAGATCCCGGCCTGCGAGCAGGCACGGGGCATCGCCGCGCTTGACAAGCAAGCGCGGGCACGAGATATATGCCGCCCGCAGCCCGCAGTCCGCAGCCCGCAGCCCGCGCTACCGCCACACTGCGATCGCGTTCGGGGCGTCCTCGAGCGAATGCTGCGCGACCAGCTCCCGCCCCTCGAACACATCGACCCGCATCGCCTCGCGGCAGGCGGCGTAGAGGCGGCCGCTCACCGGATCGACCGCGACGTCTATCACGCCGAGCCCGGCGGAGGGCGTCGGGTTCAACGCCAGCGAGCGCGTGTCGTACGAGAGGATCAGCCCCTGCGGGTCGCCGGCGTTCGACCAGCCGCCGGCGGCGATCCACGCGGTACCGTCCGGCGCGACCGAAATCCGCCCGGGCGAACTCCCGATCGCGAGCGCGTCGCTCACCCCCAGCGGACCAGGGTTGAGCACCCACACCTCCCCCTCGACGTCGCCGTAGTTCCCAGTGCACACGACGTGCAGCCGGCCCGACTCGCCGAACGCGGCATACTGCGGGTTGATCCCGACCGCGAGCGTGTCGAGCCGCTCGCCGGTGAGCGCGTTGATCCGGTACACGCTGCCCTCGTGGAAGCTGAAGTCGCTGAAATCGTAGTTGGAGTTGATCACCCACGCGTACCCGTCGCGCACGAGCACCTGTTCCGGCGCACGCCCGACCGGCCACTCTTCCACGATCTCCCCCGCGTCGAGATCGACCACCGACAGCGAGTTTCCGAGCAGGTTCGTGACAAGCAGCCGCCCGTCCGGCGCGAGCGCGGCCGCGTACGGGCTCAGGTTGCGGTCGAGGCCGAGCTCGATCGGGTCGCCGCCGGTTGTGATCTTGCCGTCTTCGCTCACGAACCGCTGCAGCGTGTGCGAGATGCTGTTCACGACGTACAGCCGGTCGCCGTCGGGCACGATCCAGTTCGGCGCGTTGCCGAGCCCGAGCGGTTCACGCCAGGTATCTGTATCGAGCTCGAGCAGCTGCAGCGTGACATCGCCGGCGACGGTGAGGTATGGACCTGGTCCGCTCGCCGGTCCCGTCGAATTGTCGTTACTATCGAGAGAACAGCCGGATGCGAGCAGCATCAGGCCGGCGGCAAACGTCGAAGCAAGCCGCGTGCGAGCGATTCGCGATTCCTGTCTCATGGAAACCGGTCAGTTGTCGGTTGATTGTGCCGTGCGGTCGCGACCGGTTCCAGTCGGATCGGTTGGATGCGTTGCGCGCGGTTTCGTACACTGTCGCGGGGTAAACCCGGGGGTCCCGATCCGGGTGCGCCGCGATCACCGGTCGTGGAACATAGCGACATTCCGGCGGGATGGAAACCGTCGCGCGGGAGAAACAGGGCTGCGAACCGCTCGACAGGAAAGGGGCAGGACGTGGAGGCGAACCCTCACGCAACGCTCAACGCGGCTCTCAACGCGTCGTCAGCCGTGTTTCTCCTGCTCGGCTACCGGCGGATCCGCAGCGACCCGGCCCGCTGGAAAACCCACCGCGCGCTGATGCTGGCCGCGCTCGCGTTCTCGCTCGCGTTCCTCACCAGCTACGTGATCTACCACTCCAGCGTCGGCTCGGTGCCGTACCCATACCACGACTGGACGCGGGCGCTCTACTTCGCCGTGCTCATCCCGCACGTGATCCTCGCCGTCGTGATCGTCCCGTTTATCGTCGTGCTCGTGGTCGCCGCGCTGCGCGGGCGATTCGACCGTCACCGGCGGATCGCGCGCCGCGTGTGGCCGGCGTGGATTTTCGTCTCCCTCAGCGGCGTCGCCGTCTACGCGCTCCTCTACCTGCCGCGGGGGTGAATCACGGCCGGCGGCGGGCGACTATCGGCTGCCGGCGAGTGAACACCGAGCCATTGCCCTTGACTTCAGTCAAGGCTCGGGAACCGAGCGTGCTTGCAGACACGTTGATCCGACTGAAGTCGGGGGCAAGAGGAGAAAAGTGTCATCCGCGGAACGGAGGTGCGACGGGTGGCCCGGGGCTTGCCCCGGGTTTCATGCACCGGTGGAAGAGCCGCGGTTGCGAGCAACCGCGCGCCTGTGTGCCCCGTTGATACCCGCCGCCCGACCCCTGACCTCCCGGGAGCCCGTCCCCGGCTCCCGAGGCCGTGCAAACCGAGCTAACATTGCCTAAGTTTGGCCATCCAAACAAGAGACGAAAACCGGTTCCGGGGTTGACGTGCACGCATCCGCGAGTTCAGGAGAGACGGCGCTCGCCGGCGCGCGCGGGCGGGGTGTATTCGGCCGCGTGCGCGACCGGCTCGCGGCGTATCTCGCGCTCACGAAGCCGACGATCGTGCTGCTCGTCGTGCTCACCGGCGCGGCGGGCGCGGTGCTCGACGGTGGCCTGCTCGCCGACCCGCTCCGTTTCGCTGCCTCATTGCTGTTGCTCGCGATGGCGGCGGGTTCGGCGAACGCGTTCAACCAGTTCTTCGAGCGCCGGGTCGATGCGGTAATGGCGCGGACCCGGGCGCGACGGCCGCTGCCGGCCGGACGGATACACGCGTGGGAGGCGTTTGTCTTCGCGTCGCTGCTCGCGGCCGGTTCGACGGTGGCGTTCGCGCTCTCGTACAACTGGCTCACAGCTCTTCTATCTCTCGGTACGATCCTGTTTTACGCGCTTTTCTACACGCTCTACCTGAAGCCGCGCACACGCGAAAACATCGTGATCGGCGGCGCCGCCGGCGCGATGGGACCGGTGATCCTCACGGCCGCGGGCGACGGCGCGATCGGCACGCCGGCGCTGCTCATGTTCGCCGTGATCTTCTTCTGGACCCCGCCGCACTTCTGGTCGCTCGCGATCTACATGAAACACGACTATGTCGCGGTCAATTACCCGATGATGCCGGTGGTCGCGGGCGAACGGGCCACGTGGACGCGCAACATCATCTACACGGCGCTCGCCGTCGCCGCCAGCCTCGCGCTGCTCGGATTCGGGCTCGGCTGGCTGTACGGGATCGCCGCGGTCACGCTCGGCGCGTGGTTCCTCCGCCGTGTGGTCCACGGCGCCCGCGAGCACACGCCGCTCGCCGCGCGCAACGTGTTCCTCGCCTCGATTGTCTACCTGCTCGCGCTGTTCACCGCCGCGATCGCGGACGCCGTGCTCCCGTTCACCGCGCTCTGAGCTGCCTCGTCGCAGCACACACAATCGATGTGCCCGTGTGACAGGGCGGTCGTGTGCGCTGTCGCAGGGCCGTGGGCCGACACCTCTGCCACGAGGGACGGACGCCGGTTCGCGTGCAGAGAAAACCCGGCCCGTGGGGGTGGCCGGGTTCGATCTCAAGGAAATGACGTGGGTCTGCAGCCGGTCACCTGACCAGCATCAGCTTTGTCATCTCGTCGAGTTCCCCCGCGACAACCGTTCGGACAAGATAGATGCCGCTGGCGAGGCCGGTGGCGTCGAATGTAAACGCGTGCCGGCCGGCTGGGAACGAGCCGTCAGCCAGCTCGGCCACCTCCCGGCCGTTCACGTTGTACACCACCACCTCGACCTCCCCCGCGACGGGAAGCGCGATGCCGATGGTTGTCACGGCGTTGAAAGGGTTCGGACGGGCAATCACTCTTGTCGTCTCAGGAACACGTAGCTGATTCTCTCGCGATTTGGCGTCCTTGCCGGCAAATGCTTGTCTCCATCCTGACCCAAACCAAGAGGTGATCCCTGTTGTAGTCGAATCTGCTTCAGTTACTGTTAACTGGAACGCACCGTTTGCAACAACTACATCCTCCCCACTCCACATGCAGTACTGGAGGCGTGTCGTTTTGGTTTCCCTCCTCGATGATTGCGAAAGATACATTGTAACCGCTGTTTTCATCTTGTTTCCTGACCACGATCCCATAGTTCATCCCCGAGTCAACTATTTCCTGTATTACATCCGTTACATCGCGGGTGTTCCACCCACTGCTGGTAGGCGATGAGTGTGCAACACCGCTCGGATCGATATTCGGTTGGTTGTTCCAAGTCAGATCATCATCGTCCCAATCCTCTAAGATACGGGTGATCACGATAGGAAAGGAACCGTAGATGTCTTGGTACACGTAGAACTCAAACTCAGCTTGCGTTATCTGCGCACCGGGCGGGATCGTGGCAAGAAGATCAAAGAACAGATGCGCTCTTTGTGCACCGTTATCCCATCGTCCGACCCACATGGTACCGTTATAGTTATCATCGGGATTTGCCTCCCAGCTTTCCGCGTCGTACAGATCTGCGACATCGTCGCTGAAACTGGCCTGGACGACAACGAACATGACCAGAAAGACCGCCATTAGCGCGCATATCAGCCTCCCAAGTTTGTGAAAGCACTTTTTTCGGAACCGGATTTGTGCAACCCGGATAGATAAACCTCGCGATCTGTTAGCGCTTGCGCAAGCGCAACTCTTGGAATTATCCTGCGAGAGTTGGAAAAACTCGGACAGGGAGGCAGGGAGGAGCGCGCGTGGGTGTGCGGGTTGACGAGAATGTGAGTCGCCGGCTGGTGCGGTTGCGGCGAGAGCGGCGCCTGACGCAGCTCGAGCTGAAGAACAGGGCGAAGGGTGTCTCCCTGCGCACGATCCAGGATCTCGAGAATCACCGGCGTGACGTGTTCAGCGAGGAGACCCTGCTCCGGATCTGCCGCGCGCTGGACATCTCCTACGAGGAGCTGTGGGCTGATCCGGCGGGCGAGGAGCCGCGTTCGCGTGCCGGTGAAGGGGCGGCCACCGGAGCGGAGCGGGCAGTGGGGGCCGTCTCCGAGAGGCACGAGCCCCGCCGGCGGGACGCGGATGCGGAGGACAACGACCGCGCCCGCCGGGCGAGAGCGCCGTCATCCGCCACCGTCCGCTGGATTGTCATCCTCTCTCTCCTGACAATTGCGACGGTGATCATATTGAGTTTCCTCGGGCCGTTCAGCAGCCAGTGGCAGACGAACTTCGGACTTGATCAAGACAACCCGGGACGACATGACTGGGTGCAGAATTACCCGCAGCTGGATGTGTTCCCGATAACCGTGGGTGATCCAGACTGGATAGAGTTGACTGAAGGCAAGCCACGCTACAGGATCTTCAACTACGCCCACTATGATCGAACACCGCACGTCGGCGATACGATTCACTTCGAAACGCAGTGGTCGTGGTACTACCGTCGTCCCGGCAACCCGGAAGTGTTCATCAGCGCGTACGCCGAATGGGATCCGGACCGCGAAATCCGCGTGTTTCATGGCGATTTGAGCGGAGAGGGCACGAAGCAGGCCGCATTCACGATCCCGGCGTCCGGCGAGCCGGGCATCTATCGCATCCGTCTCTTCTACGCCGAGGCGTACGCGCCGATCACCAGCTTCTACGGCGCCCCGCCCCCGAACCAGGTTACGTTCCCGTCCGCCTCGCAGTACGAAGAGCTGTTCGTGGAAGTGCTGCGATAGCGGAGCCGTCGCCGGCAACCTGGTTCATCACTGTCACAGGATGCCACAAGAAACCCGGCTCGCGCCGGGCGGTTGTGCTCAGACAAAACGGCGGCAGATCTGCTACCCGAGGTACGCCCTGAGCGCGCGGGAGCGGGAAGCGTGGCGGAGCCGGCGGATCGCCTTCTCCTTGATCTGGCGCACGCGTTCGCGGGTGAGGTTGAACTTGACGCCGATCTCTTCGAGCGTGAGCGGCTGTTCGATGTTGAGCCCGAAATAGAGGCGGATCACTTCCGCTTCGCGCGGGCTCAGCGAGGCGAGCGCCTGTTCGATCTCCTTCTTCAGCGAGTCGCTCATCAGCGCGGTATCGGGCGGCGGCTCCTGGTCGTTGTGGAGGATGTCGAGCAGCCGGTTGTCCTCGCCCTGGTTGAACGGCGCATCCATCGACAGGTGCCGGCCGCTCATCTTCAGTGTGTCGGTGACCTCGTTCGGGCTCATGTCGAGCGCTTTCGCGATCTCTTCGGCGTTCGGCTCGCGTTCGTACGCCTGTTCGAGCGAGCTGTACGCTTTCCCGATCTTGTTCAGTGCGCCGACACGGTTGAGCGGGAGGCGGACGACCCGGCTCTGCTCGGCGAGCGCCTGCAGGATCGACTGCCGGATCCACCACACCGCGTACGAGATGAACTTGAACCCGCGCGTCTCGTCGAACCGCTCCGCCGCCTTGATCAGGCCGAGGTTACCCTCGTTGATCAGGTCGCCGAGGGAGAGGCCCTGGTTCTGGTACTGTTTCGCGACGCTGACGACGAAGCGCAGGTTCGCCTTCGTCAGCTTCTCCAGCGCGCTCTCGTCGCCCTGGCGAATGCGACGGGCGAGATCGATCTCTTCGTGCGTCTTGAGCAGGTCGTACTCGCCGATCTCCTGCAGGTACTTTTCGAGGGACTGGTTCGCTCGCAGATTCACTCGCGACCTCTTTCTTTCGATAGTCAGAAGTCAGATGTCAGAAGTCAGTAGCCCGGGTTCGTCGAACCCGGGGCGCGCTGTGCTCGGCCGGCGCCACTCGGCACGCCGACGACCAGCTACCGCGAGCCCCGGCTTCCGCGAAGCCGGGCTACCGCGAGCCCCGGCTACCGCGAGCCCCGGCTTCCGCGAAGCCGGGCTACCGCGAGCTTGCGACCTCCGACTACGGTTTCAAGGCAACAAACCTGCCGGGTTCGCGCCCTTCCGGGTAGAACTTGACGAGCACCGCGCGCCGCGGCGCGCCCATCTCCTCAATGAGATGCCGCCACTCGGCGAGCGTTTCAATCTCGCTGTTTCCGATGCGCACGATCACGTCGCCGGGCTGCAGTTTCCCCTGCGCCGGGCTCTCCGGATCGACGCTGACAACCAGCACACCACGCTCGAGTTCGACGCCAAGTTCCCGCGCCTCCGGGCCTGCGAGCGAGGTCACTTCGATTCCGAGCCAGTGGCCGTTCGCGGCGCGGCGCCCTTCGCTCGCGGTCGGCACATACTCGCTGCGGTCGGCGAGCGTGAACTCGAGACGTTTCGTTTCCCCGTCACGGATCACAGTGAGCGCCATCCGCTCGCCGGGCGCGTGGCTCGCGACCCGCATCCGGAAGTCGGTGACGTCTGAGACGGGGGATCCGTCGATCTCGACGACGACGTCCGAATCGGCGAGCCCGCCTTCCGACGCGGGCGTGTTCGGCGCGACCGATTCGACGAAAATCCCCTGTACACCGTTATCGAGCCCGAGCGCCTCCTTCTTCAACGGCCCGAGCTCGGTCGGGACCATCCCGAGGTAGCCGCGGCGGACGTAGCCGGTGTTCAGGATCTGCGCGACCACATCCCGCGCCATGTTGATCGGGATCGCGAACCCGATCCCGTTCGCGGAGGCGTTCGTCGCGGCATTGATCCCGACGACTTCGCCGTGGATATTCGCGAGCGGGCCGCCGGAATTGCCGAAATTGATCGAGGCGTCGGTCTGGATGAAATCCTGGAACACCGGTCCGCCGCCGGCGATGCGCAGGTCGGAACGGCCCTTTCCGCTGATCACGCCGACGGTGAGCGTCCAGTCGAGCCCGAGCGGGTTGCCCATCGCGATCGCCCAGTCGCCGATCCGGACCGAGTCGCTGTCGCCGAGGTCGGCGACCCGTGACGCGTCCACTTCACCGATATCGACGACCGCGAGGTCGCTCTCCGGGTCGGCGCCGAGCAGCTCGCCTGCGCGTTCCTCGCCGCCGGCGATCGTGACCTCGATCTGCTCCGCGTTCTGCACGACGTGGTTGTTCGTGAGCACATACCCGCGCTGATCGACGATCACCCCCGAGCCGCCGCTGCGCCGGGGGATGTCCTCGTGGAACGGGATCTCCATCATCCCGCCCTCGACGGTGAGGTTGACGACGGACGGCTTCAGCCGATCGGCGACGGCGACGAACGGGCTTTCGAATTCGCCGACCACGGGCAGCGGTTCGCGCTCTCGGTCGCGGCCGATGTCGAAGTCGTCCGGGGCGTCCCCGGGGGCCGGTTTTTCCGCGTCCGCGCGCGGGCCGGTTTCCGCGGACTCGTCCCGGGTCAGATCCCGCGGCTGATCGGCGGAGTCGCGCCCGCTGTCAGCCCCCTCCGGGCTGAAGAAGTCCTTCACGTAGTAGCCGCCCGCGCCGATCAACACGGCGAGCGCGATCACAATCAGCCCGTTGCGGACGCTGGTAAACGTGCGTGTGCTCATGGAAAGCCCCGGCGGAAACCCGAAGGTAAATCCTCACACGGCGCGCTGGCAACGCGAGAGCGCGAACAACGCTCTCATCCATCAGTAGTTGTACGGCCCCCGTTCCGCGCGGTTCCCCGCGCCGGCGCCTGTAACCGCTGAGCCGGCCGAATGCGTCATCCTGAACGGGCAGGCCTCTGTCTCCGTCGAAGCGGCCGATTGATCCTGTTATGTACACAGGTGAAGTGCCTTCTGTGCCGGCGGGTGGCCCGGGGCTTGCCCCGGGTTTCATGTACCGGCGGACGAGCCGCGGTTGCAAGCAACCACGGGCCTGTAAGAGTGTCATCCTGAACAAGCGGGCCGGGCCGTTTCGCAGTTTCAGGCCCGCGCAGTGAAGAGCCTGCCCTGAGCGAAGCGAAGGGATCTCGACCACCGGACGGGACTGGAGCGAGCGAACCCTCGCTTCTCGAGATCCTTCACCCCCGCACAAACAGACGTGCGGGGGATTCAGGATGACACGAACAGCCGCACAAACAGACGTGCGGGGGTCAGGATGACACGAACAGCCGCACAAATGACGTGCGGGGGTTGAGGATGACACGGGGGGCGCGCCGAAACAGGCCGGCGGCATAGTGTCATCAAGTGCCCGTTCACGGCCCGCTGCCGAAGAAGGTGACGAGGGCGACGCCGGTGAGCCCGACGATCAGCCCGAGCACGCGCAGCCGAGTCACCGGTTCCTTCAGCAGCAGCGCCGCGAGCACGAACACGAACAGCGAGTTCGTCTGGTTGAGCACGCTCGCGACGGAAGCCTTCGCATACTTCATCCCGAGCAGCCAGAACATCAGCGACACGTACGTGCCGACGGCAGAGCCCGGCAGCATCCGCGACAGGTCTTTCACCCGGGTGAACGCCCGGATCACCGTGCGCCGGTTCGGGCGGAACGGAAGCACGATCAGCATGAACACGAGCCCGGCCGCGACCCGCCACACGAAGTTCCACAACAGGTCGGTGCGTTCGAGCAGCGGTTTCACGATCACGACCGACACGCCCTGGGTGAACATCGCGAGCACGCCGAGCGCGATCCCGACCGCGAGCTGTTTCGGCGGAATCTGCCCCTTCGGCCCGCGCATCCACGCAACCGCGAGCACCGCCGACAGGATCATGATCACCCCGATCCACTGCACGGGCGTGAGCGTCTCGCCGAGAAACAGGATCGCGAGCAGGATGATCGACGGGCTGTAACTGGTGTTCACGATCGACCACAGCGCCGCGCCGACACGGTTCAGCGACATGAAAAAGAGCAGGTCGGACACCCCGATCCCGATCACCCCGCTGCCGATCAGGATCAGGTAGTCTTCCAGCGGCGCGTCGCGATACACCGGGTCGCCGAGCGCGAGCAGGGTGAGCAGCCCGAGCGCGAGCCCGAGCACGTTCTTGAACAGGTTGAGCGTGAACGGCGGCACAGTCTGCCCGGCCCAGCGAAACAGGATCACCGCAAACGCCCATGAAAGAGGCGCGAGCAGCGCGCAAATCTCGCCGACGTACGGGATCGCTTCCAGGTTCATTGCCGGCCGTGTTTGTGACATGCGCCCGGGATCGCAGGCGCGCGGCTGGTTTTGCAATCAGCGGAGGATACGGAAGACAGCGGGCGGGACAAACCGAAAATGTGGCCCGGCAGCTCCGACCGGCGGCCCTCGACCGCGGATGAACTGCATCTCAACCACGGATGACACGGATGTTACGGATGACATGATACGAATGAGACTGGTGTCATCGGTCGTGCCCCCCCCAGACCCGGTGCCCCAGCGACAGCGCGTCGGTTTGCGATGTCGCAGGGCTCAGCGACCGGCGGATCAGCCGCGCGGACAAGCCCGCACGTGCAACACCGCCGTATTGGTAGCCCCCGCAGCTCCGCCTGCGGGGGACCATGCCCGCAATTGATCGCGCGGATTGAATTCGGGCCGCTTGCAAACTATATTCGGACTGAATTCGGACGGAAAACAGCCTGAAATGGGTGAGACGATGAAGATGATCCAGTTGTCGAGCGGTGTGATCCCGCTCAGCGAGTTCAAGCGGGAGGCGAGCCGGATTCTCGCCGAGCTGAAGCAGGGGGAGGGGCCGTTCGTGCTCACGCAGAACGGGCGCCCGTCGGCGGTGCTGCTCGCGCCGGCCGAGTTTGACCGGATGATTCACAAGCTGGAGTACACGCAGTCCGTGTCACGCGGCCTGGTCGATGCACCGAGCGGACGTGTCCATACCGCGGAACAGGTGCGGGGGCGCGTGCTGAACAGGAAGGAGACCGAGTAGCGTGACTCTCCAGTGGTCCGGCACTTCGATTGCGCGGCCCCAGGAGATTTACGATTACCTGTACGACAGATCGCCTCAGGGAGCTGAACCCGTGTTCGAGGCAATTCTCGCTTCGGCCGAACGGCTCGCTGACTTTCCGCGATTGGGACGCGAGTCGCCGCATTACGAGCGAGAAGACGTTCGTGAACTGATTGTCGCCGATCACCGCGTCGTGTAGCACGGGTCCCCGCGGGCATTCCCGAAAAACCAGTGTCTCGCAACTCGTTACTCGCAACTCGTTACTCGCACGTGTCTTCCGTGGTCCCGATCCTGTCGGTGGCATCCGTATCATCCGTATCATCCGTGGTCCCAGTCTTGTCCGTGTTTTCCATGGTCGTACTCCTGTCCGTGTGAGCGCGGGCGAGGCACAGACGAGGGAGTCAACATGCGCAACCGACGATCGATCATCGCGGCGGCGGGATTCGCGCTGCTGGCCGCGACCGCGCCCGGCTGCAGCAGCGGGGAAGGCGATGATTCCGCGCGAACGCAGTTCCCCGACACGGCGGCCGTCACCTCGACAACGACCGCCGGCGACACGGCCGCCGTCTCCCCGCGCGCAGGTTCCGACACGAGCGCCGTCGCCTCTCTGTCGGACTGGCCGCGGCCGCGGTTTGACGAGCGCGCGGCCGACCGCCGGCGCATGGTCGCGACGCAGATGCGTGACATCGAGAGCGAGCGTGTGCTCGCGGCGATGCGCGCCGTGCCCCGCCACCTGTTCGTGCCGGACCATCTCCGGCGCGTCGCCTACGCCGACCGCCCGCTGCCGATCGGCGAGGGGCAGACGATCTCGCAGCCGTACATCGTCGCGTACATGACGGAGAAGCTCCGGCTCGAGCCTGACGACAGGGCGCTCGAGGTCGGCACCGGGAGCGGGTACCAGGCGGCGGTGCTCAACGAGTTCACGCCGCACGTGTACACGGTCGAGATCCTCGAATCGCTGGGTGAATCGGCGGCGCGCCGGCTCGCTGAGCTCGGTTACGAGACGGTGGAAACGAAGATCGCGGACGGCTATTACGGCTGGGAGCAAGCGGCTCCGTTTGACGCGATCATCGTGACCGCCGCCGCCGGTCATGTCCCGCCGCCGCTGGTGAAACAGCTCGCGCCCGGCGGGCGGATGATCGTGCCCGTCGGCGGCACGTACGAGGTGCAGCGGCTGATTCTCGTGAGGAAGGACGCCGGCGGCGAGGTCGAGCACGAGTCGTTGATCCCGGTGCGGTTCGTGCCGCTCGTCGGCCACACGGACTGATGCGAAACGCGCCGCCACCGCGCCGGCCGCCGCTGCCCCACCTGGTCTCCGTCGCGGTCGTGTCGGCGATCGTGCTCGCGCTCCAGATCGTGCTCACCCGCCTGCTCTCGATCGCGAGCTGGCACCATTTCGCCTACTTCGTGATCAGCACCGCGCTGCTCGGGTTCGGCGTCTCCGGGACGGTGCTCGCGCTGTGGTCGGACGCGCTCGCGAGACGGTTCGCGCGTTCGGCCGCGGTGTTCTCGCTGCTGCTCGCAGCGACGATACCGCTCAGCCTGCTCGCCGCGCAGCGATTACCGATCGACGTGCGCTACCTGCTGTTCAGTTGGGAGCAGGCGGGGTATCTGCTCATCTATCACGCGCTGCTGCTCGTGCCGTTTCTCGCCGGCGCGCTCGTGATCGGGCTCGCGCTGGTCCGGTACGGCGGCAGCGCGCCGCGGGTGTACGGGGTGAACCTGTTCGGGAGCGGGTTCGGCGCGGGCGCGGTCGTGCTCTTTCTCGACGGGATCGCGCCGCACGTGTTGCTCGGGGCGCTCAGCGCGCTCGCGCTGCTCGCCGCGCCGTTGTGGATGGTTCCGCGAACGGGACAACCGGCGCGGCGTGGTTCCTGGAGACCATGGCTCGTGCTCGCGCTCGGCGCGGCCGTGACAGTCGCCGCGGTGTCCGCGCTGCGCGCGCCGCCGGCCGACCCGTACAAGATGGAGGCGACGCTCGCGCGCTGGGCGGCGCAGGGGGACGCGCGCAGGGTGGAAGCCCGGCACACGGCGCGCGCGAAGCTGGATCTCGTCGCATCCGGACGACTCCACCAGACGCTGTTCGCCGGACTGAGCGCGACCGCGGCCCCGCCGGCGCAGTTCGCGCTGCTCGCCGACGGCCACCTCGCCGACCCCGTGTTCCGGATCGACCGCGCCGGCGACGCGCGCATCCTCTCGTTCACCCCGCAGTCGCTGCCGCACCGGCTGCTCGACAGCGCGGACGTGCTCCTGCTCGACGAACAGGGCGGGACGAATGTGTGGCTCGCGCGGATGTACGGAGCGCGCCGGATCACCGTCGTGCAGGCGAACGGGTCGCTGATCGATCTCGTGCGCGCACTGCCGGATTCCAGCGGCGGCGGAGTGTATCGCGGCCGTGATCTGCGCGTCGTCACCGCCGACCCGCGCCAGTTCCTGGAAACGAACCGCGACCGGTTCGACATCATCCGGGTCAGCTCCGTCGAGGGGATGGCGGCCGGTGTGAGCGGGACACTCACCATGCACGAGACACACCTGCTCACGGTGGAGGCGCTCGCGCGCTGTTTTGACCGGCTCACGCCCCGCGGGATGATCGTGCTCGTGCGCGGGCTGCAGACCCCGCCGCGTGACAACCCGAAACTGCTGCTCACCTCCGCACGCGCGCTCGAAGAAGCAGGGATCCGGTCGCCGGCCGAACACCTGCTGCAGGCGCACAACTACCTCGCCGCGGTCACGCTCGTGTTCCGCACGCCGCTGGATTCCATCGCCGCCGCGGGTCTGGCGGATCAGCTCGCTGCGCTCGACCTGACGCTGGACCATGCTCCGGGCGATGCGATCGGCCGGGGCGAGCGTGAGATCGACCGGTCCGCGCCGGACGATTCGCTGTCGCTCGCCTGGTTCGCGGCGCGGCTGCTCGGTCCCGGGCGCGGCACGTTCCTCGACCGCTACGGGTACGACCTCCGCCCGGCGACCGACTCGCGGCCCTATTTCTTCCACTTCTTCCGGTGGCGGTCGCTGCCGCTGTTTTTCGACACGTACGGGCCGCACTGGCTGCAGCGACTCGAGCTCGGGTATGTCGTCGCGGTGATCGTGCTCGTGGAAACGGCGCTCGCCGGGGCGGCGCTGATCCTGCTCCCGATCGCGCGGATGCCGGGAATCCGCGGCCGGCGCGGGCCGTGGGGCGTGATCGTTTACTTCGCCGCACTCGGGTTCGGCTACCTGTTCCTCGAAATGGTCACGCTGCAGCGGCTGAGCCTGCTGTTCGGCGATCCGGTGTACGCGACCGCATTCACGCTCGCTGTGTTCCTCGTGCTCTCCGGAGCCGGCAGCCTGACCGCGCGCAGCGGGGCCGGAACCGGCGATGCCTCCGCGGACACGGCCGGCGGCTCCCGCTGGCTCCGGGACGCGGGCCGTGTCGCGGCCGCGGCGGTTGCTGCATTCGTCGCGCTCCGCGTCGCGAACCCGTGGCTGGTCGCGCTCCCGTTCGGGTGGAAACTGGCCGCGGCGCTCGTCCTGATCGGGCCGGCGGCATTTTTGATGGGTCGGCCGTTCCCGCGCGGGATCGTCCGGCTCGAACGCGCATCGCCGGCGCAACTGCCGCTCGCATGGGCGGTGAACGGGTTCGCCTCGGTCGCCGCCGCCCCGCTCGCGATCCTGCTCGCCGTGAGCTGGGGCTACCTGCCGGTCGTGTTCGCCGCGGCGGGGCTGTACCTGATCGCGATGCGGGCGTGGGGTCGGCTCGGATGAAGCTCGCTCGCGCGGCGCGGTTCCGCAGGTGAGCTGTGAGCGAACGGAGCGGTGCTTGCGTGTGCGGGACGCGCACGTCAGCTTGGGTTCGGATTAGGGATTAGGGAAAGGCTAAATTCGCTGGATGCTGATCGGGTACAGGAACGCGCAGTTGCGCAAGACCTGCGAAGACCATGGACGGGCGTCGAAGAGACTGCCGGACGAACGACATGTGCGCGATTTCTTTCGCCGGCTCGACCAGCTGCATGCGCTGCCCACTCTCGCCGATGTCCCGCCGGAAAAACCGTTCCGGCGACACAAATTGAAGGGAAAGCGGAAAAACCAGTGGGCAATCAGCATCCGCGGCGCGTGGCGGATCTGCGTGCAACCCGCGGACCCTTACGAGCTCACGGAACAGGGTTCGATCGATCTCGCCACCGTGACATCCATCATTATCGTCGATGTTGACGACTACTGGGACGAATCACATGGAACGAGTGCTGATACTACGTCATTCTGAACGCAGCCCGATGTCAGTTTATCGGGCGAAGTGAAGTTTATCCTGAACGCAGTGAAGGGAAGGTCCAGGTAGATAAAGGGTTGTATATACATATATTACGATCGTCGTACTCGGACCTCTCCTTCACTGCGTTCAGGACATGCTTCAGCCGCGTGCGGCAAACTGACGCCGCCCGCAGCTTCAGGATGACGGTGAAT
>JAANWZ010000053.1 GCA_018263585.1 Calditrichota bacterium
GTCAGTCAATCACAGTCTCTGTCGAGATCCTTCACTGCGCGCGGCAAACAGACGCCGCGCTTCGTTCAGGATGACACACCCACAGACCCGCGGTTGCTCGCAACCGCGGCTCATACAACACTTGACTATCCTTGACTGAAGTCAAGGGCAAGGGTAAGTGCATGAGACCCGAGGCTGAAGCCCCGGGCCACCGGTCGCCCGGAGTGTCATCCTGAACCCCCGCACGTCAGTGTGTGCGGGAGGTGAAGGATCTCGAGCACAGACGGTCCGGTCAGTCAATCACAGTCTCTGTCGAGATCCTTCACTGCGCGCGGCAAACAGACGCCGCGCTTCGTTCAGGATGACACACCCACAGGCCCGCGGTTGCTCGCAACCGCGGCTCATCACACCGGTATGAAACCCGGGAACCCATCCGGTTGACTAACCGTTTGATCATCCTTGACTGAAGTCAAGGGCAAAGGTTGTCAGTTGATCCTTGACTGAAATCAAGGGCAAGGGTTCGTTCGGCGCTGAGGCGGTCGTTTCCCGAGCCCCCGCGACCTGTCTCTCCGACCCGTGCCGCGCGGAGACACGGCGCTCGGTCCCGGGGTCGGAGCCTGTTATATTCACCGTCCGATTCGGACCGATCCGCCCGGGGCGCCGGGCGGTGCACGCGAAGGAGTTGACCATGGCTGCGAAGGGAGTGCGCGAGAAGATCCGTCTCGTCTCCACCGCCGGGACCGGGCACTTCTACACCACGTTCAAGAACCGCCGTAACACGACCGGCAAGCTCGAGATGAAGAAGTACGACCCGGTCGTGAAGAAGCACGTGATGTACAAGGAATCGAAGATCTGAGCGGACGCCGGCGGCGGCGATCGTATTCACCGACTCCCCGCGCGGGGGTCTTTTTTTTCGCCCCCGCCCGCTCTCCTCGAGACGGAACCCCGCGCACCGCGACCCACGCTTCTGCATCCCACGGGTGATGAGAACGCTGCACCCGTGAAGCTCGCACGAATTCATTCACTCGCTGCCAACAGGAGGCTGTGATGGAACACATCGGCGGTTATGCGCACAAGGTGACGACATCGCTGTCGTATGACGATGCGATCGAAAAGGTGACCGGGCTGCTCAAGGACGAGGGGTTCGGCGTGCTCACCGAGATCGATGTGAAGGCGACGCTGAAGAAGAAGCTCGACCTCGAGTACAAGCCGTACATGATCCTCGGCGCGTGCAACCCGCCGTTCGCGCACCGCGTGCTCGAGGCGGAGAACCTGATCGGCGTGCTCCTGCCGTGCAACGTCGTCGTCTGGGATGAAGGCGACCACCGGGTGGTCGCGTCGATGGACGCGCGCATGATGGCGAAGGTGCTCGACAACCCGGAGGTGATCGAGGTCGCCGGCGCGGTCAACGAGCGGCTCGAACGCGTGCTTGGCAAGGTGTGAAAGAGCTGTGGGCTGCGGGCAGTGGCCGGTGAGGATCGAGATATGCCCGCGGGGACGGCCCGAAGGGCATGGATTCGATCAGCGAGCAATTCCTGTCCACGATCCCGGCCTGCAAGCAGGCGCGGGGCATAGTCAGTACCGGCCGTGCGGGCTTGCCCGCGCGGCTGGTCTTCCCGTGCATGAAACCCGGAGCAAGCCCCGGGCCACACCGACTGCGGGCTCGTCCCGGGTTCAGCGAACCCGGGCTACCGCAATTCCCGGGTTCAGCGAACCCGGGCTACGGCGTTCATCTCGTTTCTCGGTACTCGCAACTCGATACTCGTTACTGATCCGTGGTCGAGCAATCGAGCTGATCCGAATCCGGTTTCCTTCCGACCCCGGGCGGTCGTACCTTTCCCCGTCGTCTGAGAGGGCGTGCACAGCGCAGGCAGCGGGGAGGGTTCGCAGCGGCCGTGGTGCTTCCGATCGACCAGCCGGTGACCGTGGACAACGCCGAGCGCGTGTTCGCGGAGCTGACGCGCGCGGTGTCCGGCAGTTCGGAGGACGTCGAGATCGACCTCGCGAACCTGGCTGAGTTCGACACGGCCGGGCTCGCCGTGTTCCATCGTCTCCACCGTGCGCTGGGCGCCGAGAACCGCTCGCTCACGTTTCGGAATGCGGGCGAGCGGGTGCGCCAGTTCCTCGCGCTCGCAGCGTTTCAGGAACCGGAGCGCGAACAGCCCGCGCGCAGGCAGAGTGAGTTCGAGCGGATCGGGAACGTCGCGCTCGAGAACTTCGCGGACGCTGTCGCGTTGCTCGGTTACATCGGCCGGGTGACGCGCGCGATGCTGTGGGGGATCACGCATCCGCGCGCGGTTCGCTGGTCGCATGTTGCGCTGCACGTGCAGGAGACCGGCGCGAACGCGCTCCCGATCGTCGCGCTGCTCAGCGTGCTCGTCGGCCTCGTGATCGCGTTCTCATCCGCGATTCAGCTCGCCCAGTTCGGCGCGAACATCTACATCGCGGACCTGATCGGGATCGGGGTCACGCGCGAAATCGGCCCGCTGCTCGCGGCGATCCTGCTCACAGCGCGCTCCGGGTCCGCGTTCGCCGCCGAGATCGGCACGCAGAAGATCTCCGACGAGATCGACGCGCTCGCCGTGATGGGGCTGAAACCGGTCCCGTATCTTGTCATCCCGCGGATCGTCGCGACGATGATCACGCTGCCGCTGCTCACCCTGTTCGCCGACTTCTTCGGCATCGCCGGCGGGATGTTGATCGGGAGCGCGAGCCTCGATGTCACGCCGACCATGTTCCTCGCCCGGCTCGCGGAGACGCTCGACGTGTGGGACGTGTTCTCCGGCGTGTTCAAGTCGTTCTTCTTCGCGATCCTGATCGCCGGCGTCGGCTGCTACCGCGGGATGGAGACGAGCGGCGGCGCGATCGGGGTCGGCCGGAGCACGACGATCGCCGTCGTCAGCGGCATCTTCCTGCTCGTGATCGCCGATTCAGTGTTCGTGATCCTGTTCCAGTACCTGGGGCTCAACTGATGGCCGGGCGCAACACGGTGATCGAGGTGCGCGAGCTCACGGTCAGCTTCGACGCGCACACCGTGCTCAGGGACGTCTCGTTCGACGTGTACGAGGGCGAAGTGCTCGTGATCCTCGGCGAGAGCGGGTGCGGCAAATCGACGCTGATGCGTCACATGATCGGCCTGAACCGTCCCGACACAGGCTCCGTGGTCTATCAGGGCGTGGACATCTGCCGCACGGACGAGGGGACGCTCGACCGGCTCCGGCGCGACTTCGGCGTCCTGTTTCAATCCGGCGCGCTGTTCAAGTCGCTCACGCTCGCGGAGAATGTCGCGATGCCCGCGCGCGAATTCACCGAGCTCAGCGACGAGACGATCGACGAGCTCGTGCAGTTGAAGCTGGAGATGGTCGGGCTCGCCGGGAAAGGTGAGCTGATGCCGAGTGAGCTGAGCGGGGGGATGCAGAAACGCGCAGGACTCGCGCGCGCGATGGTGCTCGACCCGAAGGTGCTGTTCTTCGATGAGCCGTCCGCCGGGCTCGACCCGGTCACGAGCGCCGCGCTCGACCACCTCGTGCGCACGCTCAACCGCACGCTCGGGACGACGATGGTCGTGGTCACGCACGAGCTGCCGAGCATCGAAGCGATCGCCGACCGCGCGATCATGCTCGGACGGGAAACGCCCGGCATCCTCGCGTTCGGCACAACGGACGAGCTGAAACGGATGACCGAACCGACCCGTGTGCGCGCGTTCTTCCACCGCGAACGGATCGAGGGGGACGTGACGTAGGGAGTCTGGAGTCCGGAGTCTGGGGTCTGGAGTAAGGAGATTGACAGCGGATTACACGGATGTCGCGGATCGTCCGACCCTGCATGAACCAACCCCGCGTGTCGCCCGTGCGGGCTCGCCCGCGCGGCTGATCCGACGTCTGACTTCTGACATCTGACTTCTGACATCTGACATCTGACATCTGACATCTGACATCTGACTTCTGAGGAGGGCAGGCGATGCCATCAGTGCGAACCAACGCGATCCGGGTTGGGGCGTTTGTCGTTGTCGGCGTCGTGCTCGCGGTGATTGTCCTCATCTACTTCGGCGCCTCCGACCTGCTCGCGCGCAAGCAAGTGTATGTCACCTACTTCGAGCGTTCGGTGCAGGGGCTGAACATCGACAGCCCGGTCAAGTTCCGCGGGGTGACGGTCGGCAAGGTCGCCGGGATGGCGATCGCCCCGGACGGGCAGCTGATCGAGGTGCGGATGTCGCTCGAGCCGGAGTTCCCGGTGCATGACAGCCTCGGCGTGCAGATGAACATCACCGGGATCACGGGGCTCCGTTACCTGGAGATGGATTTCGCCTCGCCGGAGGAACTGGACACAGCTCCCGAGCTCGCGTTCGAACCGCCTCATCCGGTGATTCGCAGCGTGCCCGGCGGGTTCGAGGAGATCGAGACAGCGCTCAAGTCGGTTTACGAACGGCTGATGAAGATCGACACGGAGGGGATCTCGTTCGAGGCGAAGGAGTTTCTGCGCACGGGGACGAAGATGATGACCGCGGCCGACAGCATCATCAACCAGCCGGAAATGACCGCGTGGGTTGACAAGCTGAACCGCAGCCTCGGCGATCTCGAGGGGATGATCGCGCAGTTGAAGGCGGAGCGGATGCCGTCCCGGCTCGATTCCACGCTCAGCGAGCTCCATCTCGCGGCGGTGGAGGCGCGTGCGGGCGCCCAGCGGCTCAATCGCGGGCTCGGCACGCTCGAAGACGACATCGAGCGGCTCCACGTGTCAACGCGCGCCGACACGCTGTTCACCAACATCAACCAGGCGTTCCGCACGACGTCCGAGCTCGTCGGGCAGTCGCAGTACTCCGTGTCGCAGGTGGTCGCGCGCCTGAGCCTGACCGTGCAGGAGCTCAACGAAACGCTGGAGCGGATGAACTCGCTGATGTTGTCGCTCGAGGACTACCCGTCCCGGGTGCTGTACGCCGCGCCGCCGGAGCGCGAGAAATAGGGGAGCGAGGATGAGAACGATCACCGCCGTCATTCTGCCTGCGATTCTCCTGCTCGCCGGCTGCATGAGCCTGCCGCGGGAGAACCTGGAGATCATCCGCTACACGCTGCGGCCGGATTCGCTGGGCGCGCCCGCGGACACGACACTCGGCCGCGCGCTCGCGATCTCCCCGTTCGAGGCCGGCTCGAACCAGCGCAGCGACCGGATCGTCTATCTCAGCGGCGACCACGAGATGGACACGTACTACTATCACCGCTGGATCGCGACTCCCACCGAGCTGCTCACCGACGCGCTCACCGACGAGTTGATGGCCGCGAACCTGTTCGAGCACGGGGTCTATCGCCAGGCGATGGGCGTCGCACCCTCGCACGAGCTGCACGGGCGCGTTGTCCGCCTGCTCGCCGACAACCGCCGCGGCGAAGAGGCCGCCGTGCTCGAGATCGTCCTGTTCGTGTTCGAGATTCAGGCGCCGACGTTTGAGAAACAGCAGGCGCTGAGGCGGACCTACCGGTACGTGATCCCGCGCGACGACCGGCGCGTCGAGGGGTTCGTCACCGCCGCGAACGAAGCGGTCAGCCGCTGGCTCGCAGATGTGCGCGCCGACCTCCGCGAGCTCCTCGCGCGCCCGGCTGAGAGCCCCACCGCCGGCGACGCCGACGGCGGCGACTAACCCGGAGATCCCGCCCCGTCGCGGGCGTGCCGAGACGATGGGTGCGGACTCGATGACAGGCTCCCGCGTGCACAAACGGATCGCGACCAGGACGCTCGTGCTCGGCGCTGGATTGCTGTGCGCAACCGGCGGCCCGGCGCACGCGCTCCCACCGATCCAGTCGCAGTGGGTGTTCGCCGCCGGCACCCGGGGCCTCGCGTGGACGGAGGATTTCAGCGGAATATCCGGGATCGGGTTCGGCCTCTCCACGGTCCGCGAGGACTACGGCCGCGTCGATCTCCAGTTCACGTACGCCTATTCGCCGCTCGAGACGATCTCCGACCTGAACAGCCGCATCGACGGCGGCGTGAACATCTTCAGCTTCGGCATCGACTACAACGCGTTCACCACCCCGGAACACACGTTCATCGGCCAGTACTTCACCGCCGGGCTCGCGTACAACAATATGGCGTGGAAATACACCGAGCCGGTCGAGATCGAAGACACCCGTGTCAGCCGCGACGCGCTCTCCGGGGCGGAGCTCTACGTCGGCGTCGGGCTCAATTTCGCCCAGTTCGAATGGCTCCGGCTCGGGCTCGAACTCACCCCCGGCTACATCATCTGGCTCGGCGGGTCGAACCGCGGGTTCGAACGCGAGAGCTTCGACCGCTTCTACAACCTGAAACTGAGCGCGCGCGCCGCGATCCGGATACGGTGATGGTCGCGACTGGGCTGATCCCCGCTGGCGCATCGGCCAGACCGGTTCAGGAATCCAGCGTCAACTGCTCCCCTGACGCGGGCGGTTTCGACCTGTGACCGCGTACAGGCGCGGCACGGGCTGATGACGTCCGCTCGAAAAGAGTCCGGAGCCTATCGATTTCGTCCAGTTCGGCCGGTATCGGGAGCGCGCCGCGCTCGAGCAGGGCGCGGTTGCCCTCGTCCTCCGAGGCGCGCACGAACAGCGAGCTCCACCCGTGCTTCAGCAGCTCCGTGCCGCCGCTCCACGTCCCGCCCGCAAGCTCGCTGCGCACGATCACGCTCCAGTCCGCCAGCGCGTACACATACCGATTGCGCGCCATCGCGTTGCCGGCCGTGAACCCGGCCTCCGGATGGAACGGGGAGATGAGAGCGAGCCGGCCGTCGGCGATCATCTCCCGATTGTGCGCGGCCACCGCCGCTGAATACAGTCCGGCGACGAGTACGGCGCACGCCGCGCCCGCTCGCTCAAGACAACCCTGGATCGCGGCACGGTCCACTCCCCGCGCCCCGCCGGTGACCACGGCGAGCTCTTCGTCCGCCGCACGTCCCCCGAGCGCGCACGCGTATGCGAGCGCGTGCTCATCCGCGTCACGCGACCCGGCGACCGCGAGCGCCGGACGCGCGAGCAACTCCGGGTCGCCGACGCCGTAGAACACGGGCGCCGCCTGCTGCGCGAGCCGCCGCCGGATGCGTGCGGGGTAGCGTTCCTCCGCGCGTGTGACCGCCCAGATCCCCCGCTGCCCCCACCGTTCGAGCGCGTGGCTCATCATGAACCCGCGTTCGCTCAGCCGCCGGATCCTCTCCGCGTGTTCCGGGGTTGTCGTTTCGCTGAGGAACGTGTCGCGGGCGGCCGGATCGAGCAGATCGCGCGGGCGCAGGTTCGCCGCCCGCAGCCAGCCCTCGAGCTTGTTGAACTCCGCGACCGACAACGGGCGCGCGTCGCTGTCGTGCGCGCCGAAGCTGCTGCAGAGCAGGAGGATTGCGAGCTTGTTCTCGTCCGGATCGGGGGTCATTCGTCGCCTCATCTGTCGGGAGCTGTACTCGCGAGGGCGACCGGATACACCGCCGCCGCCCCTGCACGCCGAAGCAACGCACCGGCGAGCGTGAACGTCCAGCGTGAATCAACCAGGTCATCCACGAGCAGGAACACGCGCCGGGCCAGCGGGTGGCGCTCACGCACGGCGAACGCTCCGTCCAGATTGCGCATCTGCTGGTAGCTGTTCTCCATCAATTTCTGCGGTCTCGTTTCCCGCACCTTCGCGAGCGTGTCCAGATACGGGATCTCGAGATCCCGCGCGAGCCGCGCCGCAAAGTCGGGCACGAGCGCGCCGGTGCGCAAGGACGGTACGCTGGTGACAAGCTGCGGAAACGGGTCGGGTTCCCACACGCGCACCATCGTCGCAACCGCCCGCACGAGCCGCTGATCAAACCGCAGTTCGCGCTGTTTTCCCGCGCGCACGAGGCCTCCATAACCCGGGTCCCCCCAGCGGCAGAGCGCGCGGCCCGGTTCAACCTGCCACTCACTGGGAATCGTCGTCTTCTCCAGTTTCATCGTCGCAAGCGCGTTCACATCCCACCGCTTCCGCGGCTCGATCACCACGTACTGCCGCCGGAGAAACCGCTGCGCCTCCGCGAGCGTTTCCTGCGAACAGTTCACCGGCACGAGCGGGCTGCCGACGCACACCGAGCAGTGCTCGCACGCCCGCGCGCTCGGATCGTTCAGCTCGCGCTGGAGATACTCCATCAGGCAACGCTCGCCGTCCACATAGCGCGCCATTCGTTCGCGTTCGCGCTCACGCAGCCGCCGCAGTCGCTGCAGTTGTTCGAGATCCGGCTGGTACGGGTGAATCGTCCGCGTCCACCGCATCCCGTCCCTATCCACAGGCGGCGTCGGGTGCGCGTGCAGCAGACGAAGCGCGTGCAGCAGCTTCCCCCGGCTCAGGTTCACAGACGCTTCGATCCGCGCGGGGGTGAGCGGTTCTTCCGCCTGCTCGAGCGCGTGCAGAATCTGCCGTACGTGCTCCGCATCAAGCTCGTTGGAAGTCGCCATCCACTCCGCGATTTCATCGTCCTCGCCGCCTTCGAGCAGAATCCCGTACGCCCGTTCCACATTCCGCCCGGCGCGGCCGACCTGCTGGTAGTAGTGCACCGGTGACGGGGGCCGCTGGAAGTGGATCACAAACCCGAGATCGGGCTTGTCGAACCCCATCCCGAGCGCGCTCGTCGCCGCGACCGCCTTCACTTTGTTCCCGAGCAGCGCCTGTTCGATGTGCTCGCGTTCCCGATCCATCGCGCCCGTGTACGCGACCACTTCAAGTGCGCGCGCGCGGAGCCAGTCGGTGACACGGTGCGCGCTCGCTTTCGTCAGCGTGTAGATGATCCCGCTCCCGGGAAGATCCGGCAGCACGTCCGCGAGCCAGGCGAGACGGCGGGCCGGATCGTGCATTCGTATCACCTGCAGCCGGAGACTGCTTCGCACGAGCGGGCCGCGCACGGTTTCCACGCGCCCAATCTGCCGCGCGACGTCTTCCACCACCCGGTCGTTCGCGGTCGCCGTCGTCGCCAGCACCGGAATCGTGCCCGGCAGGTTCCGCAGCAGGCGCACGATCCGCTGGTAGTCCGGGCGGAAGTCGTGCCCCCAGTCACTGATACAATGCGCCTCATCGACGACGAGCAAACCGATCCGCGTGGAAACCGGCTGCAGCACACGTTCGACGAAACGCGGATTCGTGAGCCGCTCCGGCGAGACCAGCAGCAGGTCGAGTATGTCGTCACGCACCGCCTGTTCGATGTCCGCCCATTCGTCCTGGTTACTGCTGTCGATTCGGCCGGTGCGCAGCCCGATCCGCACGGCGGCCTCCACTTGGTTTCGCATCAGCGCGAGCAAAGGCGAGATCAGCAGCGTCGGACCCGACCCGCGGTCCCGCAGCAGCCGGGTTGCGATGAAGTAGACCATGCTCTTGCCCCAGCCGGTACGCTGCACGACAAGCAGCCGCGCGCGGCGAACCGCGATCGCCTCGATCGACTCATACTGTTGGTTGCGGAATCTGACATCCGGCCAGCCGGTGCCGCGTCGCAACAGCGCCAGCGCGCGCGCGTGGATTGGGTCCGCCATCAAACCCGCCGCCGTCCTTGATCAGCGTTCACTTGAACTTATGCGAGAGCGGGTCGCCGCAACAATTAGAGCGGCCCGCAGCGTGTATCCCCGCTGCTCTCGGAGCAAAATGGCTGGCCCGGCTGAGCTCCGCAAGCTCATGGAGCCGAATTCTGTCATACCCGCCCGCGCCAGATTCCCCGCTCTCCCCTCTTCTCCTCTGCATTCCGTCATGCTCTGCGTTCGCGGATCGAGGGGCACTACATTGAATATGTTGCGTGGGTAGAACCGGGAGGATGCGATGCGTACGATGACGGCGACAATCGCGGCGCTCGCCGCCGTTTCACTGCTGCTCGCCGGCTGCGGGCGGACCGACCAGCAGGGAGAACAGGCGCGGACAGAACAGCCGGCCGCCGCGAGCGAGGGCTGGACGCTCGCCGACGCCGGGTTCCGCACACCGGAATCGGTGCTCTGGGACGAGGTCGATGATGTTTACTACGTCTCCAACCTCGGCGACCCGGAGCCGCTCGACAGGGACGGCGACGGGTTCATCTCGAAGCTGGGCCCGGACGGGTCCGTGCTCGCGCTCAAGTGGATCAGCGGCGATCAGGAAGGCGTCGAGCTCAACGCGCCGAAGGGGATGGCGCGCTACAACGACAGGCTGCTTGTCAGCGACATCGAGGTGCTGCGCGCGTTCGACGTCGCCACCGGCGAGCCGGTGATGGAGGTTCCGCTGCCGGGCGCGACGTTTGCGAACGACGTGTGGGCGGCGAAGGGGCTTGTCTATGTCACCGACACCGGCGCGGACACGACCGGCGCGGTCTATCGGATCTCGCTGGCGGGCGAGACCCCGGAGGTGGAGACACTCGTGCGCGACGACGGCCTGATGAACCCGAACGGAATCCTCGAACGCGCCGGCGAGCTGTGGATGGTCCCGTACGGCGGGGCGGGTGTGTTCAGGATCATGGAGGACGGCTCGTTCGAAACCGTCGCGTCCGCGCCGAAGGGGTCGCTCGACGGTCTCGTCGCGCTGCGCGACGGCAGGCTCGCGTTCTCGAGCTGGGAGGCGAAAGCGGTGTACGTGATGGACGAGGAGCACGCGATCGAGCCGCTGTTCACCGGGCTCGAGTCGCCGGCCGACATCGGCTACGACCGCAAGCGCGACCTGCTTCTGATCCCGCTGTTCATGGAGAATACGGTCGTCGCGAAGCCGGTCGGCTGAGCCGCCCCCTCGACCGCGGACGGCACGGACGGGTCTCTACCACGGATCACACGGATACTACGGATAACATCGAGACCACTGAAGACACGGAAGACACGGAACCACTGAAGCGGGGGATAAACCGCGGTCGGTGTCGCCCGTGGCTTGCTTCGGGTTTCACCCACTCCCTCGTGCCCGCGCTTGCTCGCCAAGCGTGGATCGAGCCAGCCCGCACCGTGCGATCAGCAGCCTCCGTGTCATCCTGAACCCCCCGCACGTCAGTGCCCCCCTCCGTGTCATCCTGAACCCCCCGCACGTCAGTTTGTGCGGGGGTGAAGGATCTCGACCGCCCAAGCTCCAGTCAGTTCTTCACCGTACGATCTCGAGATCCTTCACTGCGCGCGGCACACAAACGCCGCGCTTGTTCAGGATGACACCGTGTGCGCGCCGCACACAAACGCCGCGCTTGTTCAGGATGACACAATCGGCGCCGCTTCCACAGATATACGCGGCGGCGCGGTCCGGGTGACACAGTTGCCGTTGCCAGTCCCCCATCCCCCTGCCGCACTCCCGCATCGGCCGTTCGTCCCTTGTTTGCGCGGCCTAACTTGCCGTACCCTCTCTCCACTTGCGGCGAAAACGTGAACCAGCGGGAGGAACGTATCCGATGAGCCCCCAACAGAGCGACGATCGCGCCGCCCCGGCGGGAGCGGCGGCGACGGCTGAACTGTACGAACCATCCCCGGACGTACTCGAAGCCGCCCACGTGAAGGACTGGGAGAACGCCCGCGCGGAGGCGGAGAAGGACCCGGTCGCGTTCTGGGAGGAACGCGCCCGTGAGCTCGACTGGTACGAGCCGTGGGATCAGGCGCTCGACGACTCGAACGCGCCGTTTTTCCAGTGGTTCGTCGGCGGGAAGACGAATGTCGTGCTCAACGCGCTCGACCGTCACATGGCGAACGCGCGCAAGAACAAGCTCGCGCTGATCTGGGAGGGCGAGAACGGCGAGCAGGCGACGATGTCGTACTTCCGGCTGCGCCAGGAGGTGAACAGGTTCGCGAACGTGCTCAAGAGCATGGGCGTAGCAAAGGGCGACCGGGTCACGATCTACATGGGCCGGATCCCGGAGATCATCGTCGCGATGCTCGCGACGGTGAAGATCGGCGCGATGCACTCGGTCGTCTATGGCGGGTTCTCGACGGAGGCGCTCGCGGAACGGATCGAGGACGCGCGCAGCCGGGTGCTGATTACCGCGGACGGCTCGTACATCCGCGGCAAGACCGTCCCGCTCAAGCAGATCGCCGATGAAGCGGTCGCGCGCAGCGGCTACGTCGAGCACGTGATCGTGGTCAGGCGCACCGGCGAGCCGGTGAACATGGAAGCGTCCCGCGACTACTGGTACCACGAGCTGATGGCGCTCCCGATCGCGAGCCCGGTGTGCGAGACCGAGCCGATGGACGCCGAGGACCCGATGTTCATCCTCTACACGTCCGGCACGACCGGGCGGCCGAAAGGGGTGCTGCACACGCACGGCGGCTACCAGGTGCAGATCGCGACCACGCTGAAGTGGGTGTTCGACGTGCAGGACGACGACCGCTGGTGGTGCGCGGCCGACCCGGGTTGGATCACAGGCCACAGCTACATCGTGTACGGTCCGCTCATCCTCGGCGCGACCAGCCTGCTCTACGAGGGCGCGCCGGATTATCCATACCCCGACCGCTGGTGGCGGCTCGTAGAACAGTACGCGGTCAGCGTGCTCTACACCGCCCCGACCGCGATCCGCGGGCTGATGCGGTTCGGCGGGAGCTGGCCGCAGCGGCACGACCTCTCGAGCCTGCGCCTGCTCGGCACCGTCGGTGAGCCGATCAACCCGGAGGCGTGGCGCTGGTACCACAACACGATCGGCGGCGGGCGCTGCCCGATCATGGACACCTGGTGGCAGACCGAGACCGGCGGGTTCATGATCACTCCGCTCCCGGTCACTCCGCTCAAGCCCGGTTCGGGCACGAAACCGTTCCCCGGGATCGAGATGGATGTCGTGCGTGACGACGGCACTTCCTGCGATCCGAACGAGGAAGGCAAGCTCGTCGTGAAGCGCCCGTGGCCGGGGATGCTGCGCACGATCTACGAGGACCCGGACCGGTACGTCGAGCAGTACTGGAGCGAGTTCGCGGAGCAGGGCTGGTACCTGACCGGCGACTCGGCACGCAGGGACGAGGACGGGTACGTGTGGATCATCGGCCGGCTTGACGATGTGATCAAGGTCGCCGGTTACCGGCTCGGGACGGCGGAGATCGAGAGCGCGCTCGTCTCGCACCCGTCGGTGAGCGAGGCCGCCGTGATCGCCGTGCCCGACGAAGTCAAAGGGAACGTGATCCACGCGTTCTGCATCCCGACCGCGGGCACGGAGAAGCCGACCGAGGAGACGCTGAAGCAGCACGTGCGCAAGGAAACGGGTCCGATCGCGGTGCCGGCGAGAATCGAGATCGTCGATTCGCTGCCGAAGACACGCTCCGGGAAGATCATGCGCCGCGTGCTGCGCGCGAAGGCGCTCGGCGAACCGGTCGGCGACCTGAGCACGCTCGCGGATTGACACGCCGCCGGGCATAGGATGGACTGGAGATGAGACCCGAGGATAAATCCCCGGGCCACCCCCTGCCGGATGCGCGGTCCGATACGCGATCACCGCGGCCCGGTACGGTCCGGTGACCACCGTGCTGTGAACGACTGGCGCGGATGTGTTGTCCAGCGGACTGTCATGGTGAATCCACTTCTGAATCGTCTTCGCTGTCGTGTTGAACCGTTCCGCGAGCGCGCGGATACTGACCCCCTCTTGCTCATGCAGCCGTTTCACTTCCTTGCGCTGCCGCAACGTGAGGGCGGCTCGAGCGTGAAGCATTATCGGGACACCTCCGTAGAAAAGTGCACTCGAGCCTAAGCTGCTGTAGTATAACTTCGCGTGTCAATACACACGATGTCATACAACCAGTTCCACCAGCAGAACTACGCCGCGTGGAACGGCACCTCGATGGCGTGCCCGAACACCGCCGCGGTCGCCGGACTGTTGAAAGCGGCGAACCCGATGCTCTCCGACGATGACCTCGAGCAGTTGCTGTATAACTCCGCCGACGACATCGACGATCTCAACCCGGAATACGCCGGCCAGCTCGGGGCGGGACGGGTCAACGCCCGGCGCGCGATGATGTTCCAGCAGCTCGGCTACGGCTGGCCCGCGCCGAACGACCTCGAGGCCGGAGTGATCGAGCTGCTCGGATTCGTCACACTCACCTGGGAGTCGCCGGACGCCGACTACGACCCGTTGTTCTACAACGTGTTCCGGAACGGCCAGTTGCTCGCGACCTCGCCGGACACGACGTTCGACGACGCGCCCCCGGTCCCTGCGCAGGAATACACGTACCGCGTGAACGCCGTCTATCCGAACGGCGTCTCGATGCCGACCGACCCGGTCTCGATCTACTACCGCGACATCGCGCACGAAGTGCTGCTGTCGAATTTCGACTTCCAGTTCCCGGCGACCTGGGATCTGGACAACGATCCGCTCGCCCCGTGGGAATGGCAGGACTACAACCCGGCGCCGTACGCGACCCCGTTCATGCTCGTGCAGGCGCCGGGTAATCCCGACGATTTCGAGTCCGATCTGTTGATCGACGCGTCGATCGACCTCGACCCGTGGTCGAGCGTCGAGGCGACGGGCGTGCAGCAGGGCGTGCCGGCATCGGCGGAAACCGGGCTGTACACGTACTACATGAACGCCGGCGCCTATCCCGATGACGTGATGACCGGGCGCTGGTTCCGGTTCGTCAAGGGCGACCCGAACTTCTGGGGCGCGGCACGGATCGCGGACAACGACGCCGCACCGCCCGCGGGCTGGATCACGCGCGGCTGGCCGGGGATGCAGACAACCGGCGGCGAACAGGCGGGCGAGTCGAATTACGGCCTCCCGGAGCGGTTCGCCGTCGAGAGCGTGTACCCGAACCCGTTCAACCCGGTCGCGTCGATCACCGTCGCGCTCCCCGAGCGGGCGGAGCTCGCGGTGACCGTGTTCAACGTGATCGGCCGCGAGGTCGCGCGGCTCGCGGACGGCCCGATCAGCGCCGGCCGGCACACGTTCACGTTCGACGGGTCGAGCCTGTCCAGCGGCGTCTATTTCGTGCACGCGGAGGTGCCCGGCGAGCTCGACGCGCTCCGCAAGCTGACGCTGGTGAAGTGACGGAGAGTGGCCCGGGGCTTGCGGGCGGTCCGCGCTTGACAAGCAAGCGCGGGCACGAGCTGAAGGGGCAGGTTCGGACACGTGGAGAGGGTTACGTGCCCCTGTGACAGCGCGCAGCGATGTCGCAGGGCTGAGCCACCGGTGGATTCAGTAATGTGCCCCTGTGACAGCGCGCAGCGATGTCGCAGGGCTGAGCCACCGGTGGATT
>JAANWZ010000054.1 GCA_018263585.1 Calditrichota bacterium
CCACTCCGGGCAAGAACCTGCGTCATCGCCGCCGTAAGCGTCGTCTTACCGTGGTCAACGTGACCGATCGTCCCGATGTTGACGTGCGGTTTGCTCCGCTGAAACACTTCCTTCGCCATTGTCTCCCTCCTGCTTGTCGCGCAGTCGTGGACGTGTTCTGCCTGATTTTGTCACGCTCGAGCCTTCGACCGGATTTGAACCGGTGACCTCGTCCTTACCAAGGACGCGCTCTACCTGCTGAGCTACGAAGGCGGCAGATCCGTTGCAAGTCGCAAGTTGGAAATCGAAAGTCGCAAGTCGGAAGTCCCTGGTCCGCCGCTGTAAACCGCATCCGGTTCCGTCGTTCGCTCAGCCAGGTGCACGGACCGGAACTTCGATCACATCCGGACGGTCGAGACGTCATTCTGAAGCCGGCTTCACGCGTCTGTGTGCGTGAAGGCGGGTGAAGAAGGTCCACGTTATCCAAGGGTTATTTCACGAGTATCGTGGTATCTTCCACCCTTGTCGAAGCTGGACCTTCCCTTCACTTCGTTCAGGATGAACTTCCCTTCGCCCGACATACGGACGTCGGGCTTCGGTCAGAATGACGCACTGTCCACCCGCGATCCTGCTCCCGGCTGACCCAAACGGATACCCGGTAAGTGGCAAGCTCGTGTCAGCAGTCAGATCCACCGGAACTTGAGCCACGACATCCAGATCCAGATCAACAAATAGACCAGATAAAGATCCTGACATATGTGCGCGCCTCAACGAACCTGGCACGCCAACCTTTCGCCTTGATCTCATCGCGTGCGGCCGACATCAGACTCATTCCCAACTGATCCTCGATCTGATTGATGCGCACCATTCGCTGGCGTATGTAAAAGACAAAAGTTTCCGTCATCCCGAACCAGATAATCGCGAGCAGGATGGCAAACGCCATCGCGGGATAGAAACTCTCGCCAGACTCGGCGGTTCCACCATATACGAAGAGGGCCGTTGTCACAATGAGCAAGATGTTGCCCGTCCACGAGTACACGAGGCTGGTGTTCGTCCGCTGACTCTGCATCGCCTCTTTGTACTCGAGAAGCAGTTGCTCCCTGTTCTGTTGGTTTATTTCCTATTCCATGGTGGCTTGCCGCCCACTGACCAGCGCCGTAACCGCGTTTGCAGGCAAACACGGTTGCCTGATTCGTTCCGACTTCCTACGTCCGACTTGCGACTTCCGACTTGTCAGTGAGCGGGAGACGGGACTCGAACCCGCCACCACCAGCTTGGAAGGCTGGTGCTCTACCAGATGAGCTACTCCCGCGGGTTGCTGGTCGTCCGTGCTCCACGCCGCGGTTGCGGGCAACCGTGGATTGGATCTCGGTCACCCGGCGCCAAGCCGCGGTTGCGAGCAACCGCGGGCCTGTGTGGGGGGAGTAGGATTCGAACCTACGAAGGCATACGCCGGCAGATTTACAGTCTGCTCCCTTTGGCCAGCTCGGGCATCCCCCCTCGCACCCGGAAGATCTCCGGGCAGGGTGAAGCCGGGACCCCCGGTTTGTTGCACGCGTTCAGGGTGGTGTTCAACACGGAAACGGTGACGTCCGCTCACGATCCAGGTAGTCTGGCCTCCCGCCTGTGCTGGGGCGGGGGCCTCCCTGCTCCGTGTCACACGTCACCACGTCGTCTCGGCATCCGGGGCCACGGCGAGCCGGCGATCGGACTCGAACCGATGACCGCTGGATTACAAATCCAGTGCTCTACCAACTGAGCTACACCGGCGAGAGTTGGTCCGAACCCGGGTCGGCCGCGACCGCAGTCCTGCTCGAACCGTGAGCCGGACGGCCGGAACTCCCGGCGCCGCCCGGCGGCCGCGCCCGGTGGCGTAAAAAACGCGGCACATGGCACCGCAATGCCCGCCGTGCGCCGCAGCCTTCAAATATAGCAACCGCTCAAGGGATGTCAAGGCCCGTGATCCACCGGGCTCCCGCTCCCGCGAACGGGCACGCTCACCCGCCGGCTTCCTCGAGCATCGGGCCGAGAATCGACCACCACTGCTCCTTGTCCCGGTAGCCGACGAGCGTCTCCGCCACGTTCCCGTCCGCGTCGAAGATCACCGTGTACGGTATCCCGCCGCGCTGCGCCGGCTCGATCAACTGCTGGTAGCGCTGGAACAGCACCCCGTCATCGCCCATCGCGATCGGATACGAAACGTCGTTCTCCTGTAACCAGTCGCGGACGACCGACTCGCCCTTGCGATCGACTGAGACGCCGATGATCTGGAGGCCGTTGTCCCCGTATTCGTTGTACAGTTCGGTGAAATGGGGGATTTCGAGCCGGCACGGCCCGCACCATGTCGCCCAGAAGTTGACGAGCACGACATCGCCGTTGTGTTCGGCGAGCGAAAACTCGTTTCCTGCGAGCGTGGTCACGGTGAACCCGTCTGTCTCGCCCGGGGACGCTTTCGCATCGACAACCACGTCCGAGTTGCCGCCGGGGCCGAACAGGAAGTACGAGGCGGCGGCGAACAGAACCACCGCGCCGATCAGCATCAGAGTTCGCTTCATCGCTTATCCATCCAGTAAGTTAGCGAATCGTTCCGCCAGTTTGTCTTTCGAGAGCAGGCCGTTCACCTGGTCTCGCACCTCGCCGCCCTTGAAAAAGAGCACGCGCGGCACGGAGAGGACGCGGTAACGCTGCGCCACCTGCGGCGCTTCGCCGACATCGACCTTGCGTACCTTCACGCGGCCGGCGTATTCCTGCTCGAGCTGCTCGATGAGCGGATCGAGCTTCTTGCACGGCCCGCACCAGGTGGCGCCGAAATCGACGACGACCGGCTGATCCGCCTGCAGCACCTCCGCGTCCCACGTCGCGTCGGTCACTTTCTCCATCGCTCCTCCCCTCACCGTTCGTCATATTGTTGGATGCGGACAGACAGCGCGCGTTGCGCCGGCACCTCACGTGAGCGCGGACAGCCGGGGCTGTGCTTGTCCATGGTTCGGTCTCGTGCCCGCGCTTGCTCGTCAAGCGCGGAACCCTGGTCGAGCACCATGCCCGCGGGGACGCGCCGCAGGCCGTCACCGCGGTTGATCAAGCAGTTGATTTCCCGTGTTCGCGTCCCTGCGACATCCCGCCTTCGCTTCGCTTTGGCGTGGCTGTCACAGGGGCACGAGACGGGGTTCGGTCTCGTGCCCGCGCTTGCTCGTCAAGCGCGGAACCCTGGTCGAGCCCGGCCTGCAAGCAGGCGCGGGGCATAGTCGGGCCGGGTTCCGGGGACGCTTGCGAGCAAGCGTCCCCTGCATACGTCCTGTCCGCCACCGCTCAGGGGCATACTTCACGCCCCCGCGTGCCGCTCGAGCCAGCGCGCGACTTCCTCCGGAGGACGGAACTCGTTGAACCGCGACCGCTCCTCGCCGTCCGGGCCGAGGATGAGCACGGTCGGGAGCCCGCCGACGCCGTGCTTCTTGCGCAACGCCTCGAGTTCGGCGTTCGGGCGGGTGAAGTCGAGCTTGAGCGGGATGTAGCCGTCCGCCGCGTCGATCACTTCCCGCTGGTTCCACACGAGGTGGTCGAGTTCGACGCACACGCCGCACCAGTCGGCGTAGAAGTCGATGAGCACGGGCTTGTTGTCCGCGGACGCGGTCGCGAGCGCGTCGTCGTAGGCGTTGACATTCCACGGCACGTGCTGCTCCTCGACTGCGGCCGTCGTCGCCCCCGGGCCTGCGCCGACGGTCGCGGCCGCGCCCAGGTTGACATCGTTCACCTGCGCGAGCCCGAGCAGGAAGTAGAACGCGCCCGCGAGCAGCGCGAGCACGCCGAACCCCTTGCCGTAGCGGCCGGCGGTCGTCAGCTCCTCCCACCGCTTCGCCGCACCGAGGAACAGCCCGAGCAGGAGCAGGAACGCCCCGAGCACGAGCAGGAAAATGTCCGGCGCGATCAGGATGTTCAGGTAGTAGAGTGCGACGGCGAAGATGACGACGCCGAGCGCCTTCTTGATCTTGTCCATCCACGGTCCGGCCTGGGGCAGCGCGGTGATCGCGCCGGCGAACGTGCCGATCACGACGAACAGCACCCCGATCCCGAGCGCGAACGTCGCCATCAGGAAGAACCCGAGCACGAGGTTGCCCGTGTTCCCGATCCAGCTCAGGAGCACGAGCAGCGGCGGCCCGGCGCACGGGGCGGCGACGATCCCGGTCACACCGCCGATCAGCACGGCCCCGATCACGCCCGACCGTTCACCCGTCATCATCCTCTCCTGCACCGCCGCGGGCACGGTGATGTCGAATGCGCCGAGCATCGACGCGCCGAGTGCGACGAACACGGCGACGATGAACCAGAGCACGACCGGGTTCTGCATGAACGCGCCGAACAGCGCGCCGGTCGCGCCCGCGATCACACCGAGCACCGCGTACACGACCGCGAGCCCGAGCACGAAGAAGATGGAGAGGATAAACCCCTTCATCCGGTTGCCGCCGGCGGAGGAACCGACGTAGCCGATGATTACCGGGATCATCGGGTACACGCACGGGGTGAAGCTGATCAGGATCCCGGCGAAGAACACGAGCACGAACGCCCACACGCTGCCGGATTCGAGCGCCCGGGTGAGCCGGTCCTCGAGCGCGCCGGACTCTTCTCCCCCGCCGCCGTCACCGCCGGCAGTGGCCGCGGCTTCGCCCGCGAACACCTCGTGCCCGCTCGGGATCGCGGTCACGCCCTCCGCGAGCACGGTGAGTGTAAACACACCGTCCCCGCCGTTCGGCAGGTAGCATTTCTCCGGCGGCAGGTCGCGGCAGATCTGGTAGCCGTACGCGTACGGGATCTCGTAGTCACCGGGCGTGACGGTGTCCTCGACCGCGAGCTCGTACACCACCGTAACCCGCCCGCGGTAGACCTCCTCGCCTTTCTCGACCTCGCCCTCGGGCCAGGTCGTGTCCGCCAAGCCGAACCCCGGAGGAAACTCCGGCTCGAAATAGAACAGGCCGTAGGATTTGTCGGTGACGTGGTGGTCGGCGGGGACATCGAGCACGTACGCGAGCTCGATCATGCCCCCCGGCTCGACACCGGACGCGGCCGGCACGATCTCCACCGGCACCGGCGGTTCGACAGGATCGGGCTGGCCCGCGGCGGTCGCTGCGAGCAGCACCGTGACAAGCAGCAGTGTCCATCCGCCCGGTCGTTTCATTCCTTGTCTCCGTCTCGGCGATCGCTGTGCGTCATATCAGGCAGGGGCATTCGTCGCGGATTGCAGCTTGTATATGCCCACCGGCTGAGACCAGGCGCAAGCACCATGCCACACCCTTCCCGCCCTGCGCCCATGATTTCTCCGTGAGCTGTGCCCCGCGCCTGCTTGCAGGCCGGGCTCGATCCGGGTTCCGCGCTTGACGAGCAAGCGCGGGCACGAGGGGAAGGTGACGTGCCCCTGTGACAGCGCGCAGCGATGTCGCAGGGACGCGAATCCGGTCAATGGACCCTCCGATCAGCCTCCGCAACCGGTGCGCCGGACTACACCGGCGTCCGCCACGCGCTCACTTCCGGCTGCGGACGATGAACGCGCCCTCGTATCCGACAAACGCGATCGCGTTCTTCACCTCGGCCGCCTGTTTCCGGGTCGCAAACACGCCAAGCCGGACCGCGTACGCGCCGGATACGGGGACGACCGCCGCCGAATAGCCGGTCGCCTGCTCCGCCTCGCGCGCCGCTTCAACCGCCTGCACACTGTCCGCGAGGCTGAGCACCTGCACCTGGAACCCGTTCACCGGCTCCGCGGCCGAACCAGCGGCGGGTGCGCCGAGGTTGACGACGAACGCGTCCGGATACCCGTTCAGATGCAATCTCCCGGCGAACGAATCGGCGCGTTCGCGTGACGCGAACGACCCCGCCATCACCTTATAGAGCCCGCCCTGCCAGTGAATCACGACCGCGGAGGCTCCCTTACTACGCAGGGATTGCTCGACCCGTTCCGCGGCCCGCTGTTCGGAGACCGCGATCACCTGCACGCGCCACGGGCCGGGTTCGGCGTCCGGAGTCGCGAGTACCCGTGCTTCCACACGCGCCGGAGACGGCCCCGAGTCGGAGCCGTCCAGCGGCACCGGCGCGAGCGCGGTCGGCGGCTGCGGCAGCATCGCCGGCGGAAGCTCGATCTCGTCCGGGTCCCGTTCCGGTTCGCGCGGTTGCTCTCGTTCGCGCTCGGGCTCGGCCGGTTCGCGCGCACTGTCAGCCGCTGAGAAAGCGACCGCAGCCGGTTCCGGTGAGAGCGTCCCGATCTTGTCCGCCGCAGCAATCGCTCCTTCCGTGCGGGCGGTGTCCTGGGACCGTCCGTGCGGCTGTCCGCGCTCCGGGCCGACCGTCCATTCGTTGGTCAGCCCGGACGGCGGAGTCCGCCGTTCCAGCGGCTGCATCGCGATGCAGCCTGCGGTCAGCAGCACGGCAACTGTCACGACGGCACGCATCATCGCGAAGGAACCAAACCCGTGTTCACCGCCTGATCTCCAGGCGCCGGTTCAGATCAAGCCGGAGTGAGCGTCATTCTGAACGCAGCCCGATGTCAGTTTATCGGGCGTAGTGAAGAAGGTCCGGCTTGTCCGGTCTCAGGGGGCGCTTGCTAGAGCCAGTTCCGATCCAGTTGGAGTGTTTGTCATTCTGAACGCCGCGTCAGCGGCGTGAAGTTTATCCTGAACGCAGTGAAGGGAAGGTCCAGTTCCAGCAAGGGTGATCCAGACAGTAACCACCCGGTTCGTACTCGGACCTT
>JAANWZ010000055.1 GCA_018263585.1 Calditrichota bacterium
CGGTGGTGTCCACGGGCGCGTAGCCGTCGTCCGCCGGTTCGAGGCGGACACGGTTCGCGCCGGTCGGCTGGTTCGGCAGTGTGATCGGGGTTCTGCCGGCGAGCGGGACGTCGTTGAGCGCAATCGACGCGCCGGGGGGCGTGGTTTCGATGCGAAGCGTGCCGCGCGCGCCGGAGCCGGGCTCGAGCACGCTCACGGTGAGGATCACCGCGTCCCCTTTCGGCATGTTGATCCGACCCGACTCCAACCGCTGAAACCCCGGCGCGTCGAACGTGAAGTAGTGAATGCCCGGATCGACGAGCACGTGATACTCGCCGGTCGCGGGCTCGTCGATTGAATAAGGCGGGTTCATCGTGTCACGAATGGAGAGCCCGGCGACGTCCGAGTAAACGACGAGCAGGGAGCGCTCCGGATTTCCAGGCAGCGGTATCCGCCCCTGCGGTTCAGACTGTTCCACCGTCATCCGCCCGAGCTGCTGCGCGAACGCGGCCGCTGGAAGCAGCATGAGAGCGACAAACAGCGCCGCGTGGAAGAAACGATCCGCACGCATCAGCATCCCCCTGGACAGGCAAGCGGTGAACAATTCCCCGAGCGAGAACGTACAAAAATCGGATCGTGTTCGCCGCAGTCACACTCGGGTTCACTGCGATACCGTCAGGTCGGTCTCTCCGCCGTCCACTGGTTTCGGCGGACGCGGGGGCGGGCTGTCAGTCCGTCCGGCCCCGGATTCGCTTCCGCTCCGCTGAGGTGGCAGTGCGCCGCGCTTGACGAGCAGGCGCGGGGACAAGGATGTGTATGAAACCCCGGGCAAGCCCCGGGCCACCCGCCGTTACCGGAGGGGGACGCTTGCCGGCAAGCGTCCCCGCAGTGCGCCCAGGCCGGCTGTGCAAACGTTTGATTGTCCTTGACTAAAGTCAAGGGCAAGGGTGTGAAACCCGCGGCAAGCCCCGGGCCAACCGTCCGTGTCATCCTGAACCCCCGCGCGTCAGTTTGCACGGGGGTGAAGAGCCTGTCCTGAGCGAAGCGAAGGAATCTCGACCATCGACGGCCGGGCCTGTGGATCACCGTTCACTGTCGAGATCCTTCACCGCGCCGGCCTGAAACTGTAAAACTGCACGGCCGGCTTGTTCAGGATGACACTGTTACAGGCGCGTGGTTGCTCGCAACCGCGGCTGATCCGTCCGTGGATGAGAGCCGGGGCAGGCGCCGGGTCACCCCTTTGCTGCGGGTGCGATCTTGATCGAGTTCACCGGTCGGGTTCTGCGAAGGGCATTTCCTTCCTATCTTTTCGGGAGATCGAGGTTGTCCGGTTGTTCTTCCGGGGGTGATCCGCGATGCGTTTCCGACAGGCTGGAATCGTGCTCGCCGCTTTCCTGTTTCTCGCGGCCGGCGCGGCGCGGGCGCAGGTTCTCGAGACCGGTTCGCTGCGCTCGTTCATTCTCGGTGACGAGCCGGCGGCCGCCTACGACAACTGGCTGTCGCACACGGTGGAAGGGCTTGCGGACTCCGGCGGGTTCAACCATCACATCCCGCCCGAACTCGACCCGCAGACCGACGGGTTCGGTCATTTCGAGCTGATCAGCGAAGCGGACGCGCCCGCGCAGCGCCTGCTCTGGCGCGACGTGTTCACCCACCTGTGGAACGACGAACCGGCGGAAGCGCAGGCGCTGCTCGATGACAACGCGATCCCGTACGAGCTCGTCTATTTCACCGACACGGAAACCGGCCGCACGTACCGGATGCTGCGCGAGCTGCTCAACCCGGCGTACGTGGACACCGGGTACTACGCAGGGCCGGAGGACGATGTGACCGGCAGTTTCGACCGTGGCTGGGGCCTGTTCATCCTCAACCCGGACGCGGCGCTGTCGTGGGCGCAGGCGCAGGCGGCGCACGTGAACGACGATTTCATCTCGGTCCCGCTCGTCGCCGACCTGTTCATCGAGGGCGACCTCGCGGCGCTCGCGGTGCACGGCGCCGGGCGCGAGGTGTTGTGGGAGGAGGGGCAGGACTACAACAACGCGCGCTCGCTTTCCGACCCGACGCGCAACGGCAACCTCCCGTTTCACTGGTTCACCGAGTTCTTCGTGGACACGACCCGCGCGCAGGGTGAACGTGACCTCACGATCCAGTTCCACAGCTACGACAGCGAGTCGCACGCTGGCGAGCCGACGATCCAGGTGAGCTGCGGGCCTGCGGACGGGTTCGCGAACCGTCCGTCGCGGGACTACTCCGGCCTCGGCTACGACTGGGTCAACTTCGCGCCCGCGGTCGTCGTCCCCGCCGGCTTCTCGATGCCCGGGCAGGCCGAGGTGACGGTCGGCGACTACTTCGCCGTCTGGCATGCCACCGGCCTCGTCCACCTCGAAAGCGGCACGCCGATTCCGACGAACGTGCAGCTTCCCGGCTACGGAAACAGCCCGCAGATGTCGGTCGCGGCGAGCGGCTACAACCGCTTCGAGGCGTTTGACCGCTGGCTGCATCTCGAATTCGACGAATTGCCGTACGCGATCGAGGACGCCGGCTACGGCGAGCTCGATTTCTACGACGGGGAGATCCCGCCGGCGGAGACGAACTGGCAGGCGATGCTGGCGTACTACGACGCGGCGGCCGGATCGCTGATCGACTACATGATCGATGTCGAGAACCCGGTGGACGTCGATTCGCCGACAACCCCGGGCGGTCTCGAAGTGCTGTACGCCGGCGACAGTTTCGTCGAGCTCACGTGGAGCGAGTTGTCGCTCGACCCGAATTTCGCCACCTATGAAGTCTATTACGGGACGGACGCGGAGATCGACACTACCGACGAGATCTGGTCGTCCGTCGATCACGGCAACCTCGCGGGCCAGAACATCAGCTACACGAGCGTCGCCGGCCTCGACCAGGGGCTGGACTACGGGTTCCGGCTGCGCGGGGTGGACCTGTTCGGCCAGGCGAGCGAGCTGTCGGAGATGGTGCGCGCGGTGACGAACGAGGGCAACCAGCCGCCGCTGCCGTTCTCGCTGATCTCACCGGCCGACGGCGACACCTGCTTCACGCTCGACACGACGCTCGTGTGGGAGGCGACCACCGACCCCGACCCGTACGATACCCCTCACTACGATGTCTGGCTCGACACACTGCCCGACCTCTCCACCGGGTGGATCCCCGAGGACGCCGACAGCATCGCAGAGACCTCCTTCGAGGTCACCAGTTTGCTCAACCGAGTCACGTACTACTGGACTGTGCGCGCGACCGACCGCAACACGGACGGGACGTGGGCGAATGAGATCAACTCGCTCGTCACCTGGCACCCGCTGCCGCCGGCACCGTTCGCGCTCGCGGAACCGATGGATCGGACGACGCTGTGGGACACGACATCGGCCACGCTCCGCTGGCACGCCACCGTCAGCCAGGAGGACCCGGAGGACGAGATCGGCTACATCGTGATCCGGGACGTGGACGGGGACTTCACAGAGGGCGCTGACACCACCTTCACCGCCGACACCAGCCTCGCCGTCGATGAGCTGACGATCAACGAAACGTACTGGTGGAAAGTGCTCGCGTACGATTCGCAGGACACGACCACCTGCGACGCGACGTGGAAGTTCTACCTCTGGGACCAGCCTCCGCCGGGGTACGAGCTGCTCGCGCCGGAGGACGGTGAGCAGATCGACGACGACACGGTCGCGGTGAGCTGGAGCGTCCCGGAAGACCCGTCGTTCGCGAGTTCACAGCGCCGGGGGCCGACCGCCGGCGAACGGAACCGGCTGCTTCAGCTTTCGCGCCGGCACGCGCGCGCAGAAAAAGGCGCCGGCACGCACGCCGGCGACGGCTGGGCGTCCGTGCGCAACCAGGGCGGCCCGGACGACTTCGGCCACCTCTGGATCGACAACGAGCAACCCGGCGGGCCGCCGTACGACTGGATCGAGATCAGCGAGATCGGGACCTTGTCCGACGTCTCCGAGATCGACGACGGCACGCAGGTGGTCGCGCTCCCGTTCCAGTTCAGCTACTTCGGCAACATCCACACGTCGGTCGTGATCAGCAGCAACGGCAACATCCACTTCGGCGAGCCGGACGGCGACTGGCATCACTACACGATTCCGAGCCCGGAGGGCCCCGCGGGCATCGTCGCTCCGTGGTGGCTCGACCTCCGGCCGAACGTGCAGGGGGACGTGTACTACCACGGGAACGCGGACCGGTTCGTTGTCCAATGGGAGAACTGCCGCGAGTACAACAACGCCGACTGGCTGTACACGTTCGAGGTCGTGCTCTCCGCGACCGGCCGCATCCGCTTCTTCTACAAGGAAATGACGGGCGGACTGGAGCACGCGACGGTCGGCATCGAGAACCTCGCCGAGGATGACGGGCTGCTCGTCGCGTACAACGCGCCCTGGGTCGCGGACCGGATCGCGGCGATGTTCACGTTCGATGACTACCTGTACGAGGTGCACTGGTCCGCGCACGAAGATTTCACCGATCTCAGCTCCGTGTACACGTTCGACACGGAGTACGAGGTCGGTGACGTGATCCTCGAGGAGTTGCTGCATTCCTCCGAGATCGACGAGCTCCCGGACGATCTCACGGTTTACTGGCGCGTGCGTACGCTCAGCCTGTACAGCCGGCAGGTGTGGGCAGATCCCGGGGAGGCGGGGCTGACATTCATGGTCTATCTGCAGGAGCCGCCGTCGACGTTCGCGCTGCTCGCGCCCGAAGATGGGGACACATTGTCCGCCGCGCAGGCCGAGGCAGCGCAGTTCGCGTGGCAGGAGTCGGAGGATCCCGACCCCGGCGAGACGGCGCTGTACACGCTGGATATCGCGGTCACGATCGGCGACAGCGTGGACACGACGCTCGCGGTCTCCGGCATCGAACAGACGGAACTCACGCTCGACCTGCCCGCGATGCTCGGTGTGGAAGATTGGGAGCAGGGCTGGGACGTGACGTGGGAGGCGGCAGCCGTCTCGGGGGCGGACACGGTCGCCTGCGAACAGTCGTTCGCGTTTCACGTCGCGCCTTCGCTGTCCGTGCCGGAGAACCGGTTCGCCGGCATCCCCGCCGACTGGTCGCTCGCGGGCGTCTATCCGAACCCGTTCAACTCGACCGCGACGGTCGTGCTCGGCGTTCCCGCGCCGTCGACGGTCGAGCTGCGGGTGTACAACGTCGCGGGCCGGCGTGTGGAAACGACCAGGCTCGCTGCGCGCGCCGCCGGATACCACACGGTCACGCTCGACGGAACCCGTCTCGCGAGCGGGATCTACTTCATCCGCGCGACTGTCCCCGGCCGGTTCGACGAGGTGCGGAAGATAGCGCTCGTGAGGTGAACTGCCGCGAGCGTCGCCTTCCTGCCGGCGGGGGAGCCGTCACGAACGATCCCCGCGCTTGAAACGTTCCCGTTCGACGGACGTCAGCTCGATGTTCGGGTTGATACGGTCGCGGCCGCCGGTTGCGAGGCTGACGATCACGGTGACGAGCGCGCCGACGATGAACGCCGGCACCAGCTCGTACATCGCGTCCTTGAGCACGGGCGTGTAGTACCAGACGATCACGGTGACGGTGCCGGCGATCACTCCTGCAATCACCCCGGGCTTGTTCGTCCTCCGCCAGAACAGGGCGAGGATCGAGGTCGGCCCGATCGCCGCGCCGAGCCCGGCCCACGCGAACAGCACGAGCCAGAACACGAGCTTCTCCGCAACGAGCCCGAACCCGACCGCGAGCAGCACGAGCACGAGCACGACCGCGCGGCTGATCAGTACGAGCCGTCGCTGCGGGATCTCCGCGTCCCCATGTGTTCACGATGCTCGGCCACGAATCGCCCCCGGCGGAGCGGGGGTTCGATGTGTTCCGCTCGCTCATCCACCCGGATGACCGAGACGAATCGGAGGATTCGTTCGCAGCGCTCGTGGAGGGGAGGACGGAACAAACGATGCTCGACTTCCGCGCGCGCGCCGCGGACGGGAGCTACCGTCACATCCTCGCGCGAGCGAAATGTGTCGCCCGCGATCGGACAGGCAAAGCGCTGAAGATCATCGGCACGCACACTGACGTCACCGACCTGTTCCGCGCGCAGGTTGCGCCGCGCAGAAACACACCGAGCTCGAGCAGATCTTCAACACGATCCCGGATCCGGTCGTGTACGCGGACGCCAACCGCACGATCACGAAGGTCAACCCCGCATTCTGCGACGCGTTCGGCTACAACGAGAGCGAGGTGATCGGGCAGTCGGTCCGCATCATCTACTCCGACTCGGCCGACTTCGAGGAGCAGGGCGAGATCCGCTTCAACCCGCACACACCGGCGGATCCGGCGAGCTACGCGATGAACTACCGGCGCGCGGACGGGTCCGTGTTCGAGAGTGAGACTGTGGCCACGCAGGTGCGTGACGTGCTCGACGAACCCGGGGATTGACTGCGCGCGGGTGGACGGCGCAATGTGTCATCCTGAACAAGCCGGCCGGGCCGTTTTCTGTTGAAGGCCGGCGACGTGAAGAGCCTGCCCTGAGCGTAGCGAAGGGATCTCGAGAGCATACGGCGCTCATGTATCCAGACCTTCTGTGCTCGAGATCCTTCACCCCCGCATAAACAGACATGCGGGGGGTTCAGGATGACACGGAGCGTCGCGCGGGCGTTTCAGTACCGGCCGTGCGGGCTTGCCCGCGCGGGTGATCCAGCGGTGATGAACACGACCGCCTCGAAGCCGCGGTTGCGAGCAACCGCGGGCCTGCAGGAGTGTCATCCTGAACCGCGCCGCCGTC
>JAANWZ010000056.1 GCA_018263585.1 Calditrichota bacterium
AGGTCGAAGTTTGATCAGGGTAAGCCTCGCAAAAGCAAGCGTTTGTCTACCTGGACCTTCCCTTCACTACGTTCAGGACAAACTTCACTTCGCCCGATACACCGACATCGGGCTTCGATACAGGCGCCACTACGCGTCATTCTGAACCCGCGGCCGGCGTCTGTTTGCCGCCCGCGGGTGAAGAAGGTCGAAGTTTGATCAGGGTAAGCCTCGCAAAAGCAAGCGCTTGTCTGCCTGGAGCTTCCCTTCACTACGTTCAGGACAAACTTCACTTCGCCCGATACACCGACATCGGGCTTCATTCAGAATGACGGAGTTGCTGCGACATGGACAGGAGCTGCGTGGGGTGTTTTTTGCAGTCAGGCTGATGGCGTCTGACGGATACCGGGGAGCCGGACAGACGAATGCTCCCGGGCGCCCGAATCCTGACTGTGGGATGCGACGGCGCGCGTGGCACGGGTCTTGCCTTCGCGAGCGAAGGCCAGGCAACCGACCCGGACGGATCGATGAAGTTCCTCTCTTACGCGCGCCGCATCCACGGCCGCACTGCGTACATTCACGGCGGAAAGGCGCTCGATTTCGACCTCGACGGCGGCCTCGAGGAGGTGATGAAAGAGCTGATCGAGCGCGGGGCACGGCGGATCGTGCTCACCCTCGGCCCGATGCGCTTCCTCCACTACACGCTGTTCGCCGGGTTGCTCGCGACGCAGCGGCGGCTCGACGAACTCGGCGGCGACCTGATCCTCGCCGAAGTGCCGTGGTTCGTCGAACTGCGCCTGCGCGAGCTCGGCGTCGCGCACCGGTTCGCGATCGTGCCGCACGCGGCGACGGTCGAACGCGCGCAGCGGATCACGGTGGACCTCGACGCCGCCCGCGGGCCGACGGTGATCCCGGGGGGACAGGGGCTGTTGGGGATTGGCAACATCGTGTCATCCTGAACCCGAAGCGGCGGTCTGTTTCGGCGCGCTCGATGTGTCATCCTGAACCCGAAGCGGCGGTCTGTTTCGGCGCGCTCGATGTGTCATCCTGAACCCGAAGCGGCGGTCTGTTTCGGCGCGAAGGGTGAAGGATCTCGAAAACAAACGGTTAAGCTACCTGCTCCACTCACTTCTCTATCGAGATCCTTCACGGCGCCGGCCTGAAACCGAAAACTGCCCGGCCGGCTTGTTCAGGATGACAGAGTTATCCATTATCATCAATGCGCAACAGACCCAACAGCCAGAGTCCGGGGAGATGACGGGTGAGAACCGACACATGCGGGCGTTGCTCATTCTCACGCTCGCGCGCATCCCGCTCGCGCTCGCCGCACTCGTGTACCTGCTGCTCACGCCGTACACGACGGTCGCGGTGGCCGTCGCGACCGGCCTGTTCGCGCTCATCGAGCTCGCGGATTTCCTCGACGGGCTGCTCGCGCGGCGGCTGCGGCTGACCAGCGAGCTCGGCGCGACGCTCGACCCGTACGCGGACAGCATCGCGCGCCTGCTCGTGTACACGGCGCTCGCGGGCGACGGGCTCGCGCTGTTCGCGGTCCCGGTGTGCATGGCGCTGCGGGATGTGACCGTCGCCTACGCTCGCGTTCTCACCGTGCGCGCGGGACAGTCGGCGTCGGCGCGGATCAGCGGGAAACTGAAGGCGTGGGTGCAGGGCGCCGGCGCGTTCGTGCTCCTGCTCGCGCCAGCGCTGTGGCCGTCGCAGGCGGGCTCACTTATGCCGTACCTGTCGTGGGGGATTGCGCTGGTCACGCTCGCCTCCGCGGGGGAGTACGTCGCCGGCGCCGTGCGCGCGGTGAACCTTAACTGAAGTCAAGGGCAAGGGTATGTGATCCGACGGTTTGTGAAACCCGGGGCAAGCCCCGGGCCACCCGCCACCCGTCGGTCGACTAACTCTTTGATTATCCTTGACTAAAGTCAAGGGCAAGAGCCCGTTTGTTCCTCTCCACTCGAACTCGTTCTCGACACTCGTTTCTCGACACTCGTTTCTCGACACTCGCTTCTCGATACTCGTTTCTCGATACTCGAAACTCGTGAGCACACGAAACCCGGGGCAACCCCCGGGCCGCACGGACGTGAGGCCGGCGGACGGCGGTCTACGTGTTGACCCGCGCGAGCGGGTTGAAGACGACGATGAACGAGCCGTGTTCGAGCACGGTCCGCACGAAACTCTCGCCCTCTCTCACCCGCAATTCCGCGTTCTGCGTCCGCCTCAGCGTTTCGTGCTTGACCCGGTATGGACCGTAGATCTTGACCCGGTCCACGGGCACGTTGAATTCTATGTGCAGCGTCTCGCCGTTCCATTCGAAACGCGTGGGCAGCGGGATGTTATGGTGCGGGAGCTGCCGGGTGATATCACGGCTCATCTGGCGGACGGAGAGGAACTTCCCGGCGGCGAGCGCCTCGAGCAGTCGTTTCGGGTCCGCAGGTTCTCCGCGCGCGGGGGCGTGCGCGCCGAGATCGACCATCAGGTACCGTTTTCCGGTCTGGTGGCGGCTGCGCATGTCGTGGCAGTCGTCGCCGGCGGTTCCCCACACGAGCCGCCCCGCGCTCAGCGCCTCGTCCCAGCGGCGGAAGCTGTCCACTGACTTGTTGAACAGTTCGAGCGCGTCGTAGTCGTGACGAATCACGTCATCGGTGGACCATGATCCCTTGTGGCGCGGGTGGGCGAGGATGACGAAGTCACCGGCCGCCCGCAGCCGGTTCAGCGTCCGGCCGCGTGCTTCGTGCGAGGCGCCGAACGGGTGGATTTCCCGCAGCCGGGCGCGCGCGTTGACCACGAGTGCATGATGGTCGTGCGCACCCCACCCGTGCTCGTAGGCGGGGATCGCAGCGATCGGACTGTTCACCGTGGTGATCCGGTTGTGGTCGGTGATGATCACCGCCGATGCGCCGAGCCGCTGGAAGTGATCGACGACGGTTTCCGCACGGAATGCGCCCTCCCAGCGGTTCGTGTGCAGGTGCAGCGCGACCGGGACCCAGCGCGGCTCCGTGTTCGAGTACGGATTGTACAGCGTTCCTCCGTGGCTGACGATCTCCGTCGCGGGAAGCGGCGATCGTCTCGTCTCAGCCGGTTCCGGCGCGGGGACGAGCGTTCCGGCGACCGATTGCACCGCGAGCCATGCTTCCTCAAGCCAGCCGTTGATCCGTGTCGGGTGGCGCGGCGGGTGGCGTGTCACATCATCCTGGACCAGCCGCTGTCGCGCTGCGATCGACAGGCCGAAGCTGAATCCGAGGAACACGGACGCGTCCACAGGGATCGACTGCGGCAGTCCCATCGCGAGCAGCAGCCCGATCGTGCCGATCAACATGCCGAAGAACATCATCGCCCGGAGCACGCGTTGCTTCTCCCACCGTTTCCGCTCGACCCGCGCCTGCGAAATCACCGCGATCAGGCAGAGCACGAGAAACAGGAGCAAGGCCCGATGCTCGAGCCCGCCGCGGTACAGGAGCGCGGCGACGCCGGCGTCCGTCGTGAACAACGGGGTCTCCGTCCACTTACCGCCCGGCATCCGGATCGCGAGATAGAATTCGATCAGGAGCACGAAAATGACGGCTGCGGTAAACACCGCCCACCGCCTGCGGACGAACCATGCGAACATCCAGATCAAGACAATTCCGTACACGAACGGGTCGGAGAACGCGCGCACGAACGGCATCCCGGTCGCCATCTGGATCAAAGGGATGCCGAGGACAATCAGCGCGGAGGGGTTCGCGGCGGCGTGCGGGCGCGGTACGGGGAGCGTGTGCGTCGCGAGCCCGACGATAACGGCGACCGCCGCTATTGCGGCGGGGATCCATGGCGCGGGCGATGTTGGCTGGTAAGTGATGAGAACGGCGAAGATCGAGATCAGGAGCAGGCCGATCACCTGCCAGAGCTGTCCGGCTTCCGGCTGCCGCTCATCGACGATCAGCTCGGGCGTTGGCGCGGGAGCCGGCTTCGAGTGCCGCCGTCGCGACCGGCGCCGTTTCGATCTGCTCCGGGTTGTCGTCTGCGTCATGTCATCTCCAGTTCCGTCAGGAGATGGGCCACCTCGTGACTCACTTCTGACGGCAGAATGCTCGCGACAGGCTGTCCGCGGGGAGCGAGCACAGCCCGATGGGGCACGCTCTGGGGAGCGAAGCGAAGATAGACCTCGTGGTCGCCGTTGTAGAGCACGACCATCGGGATTCCCCGTGCCGCGGCCGCCTGCACAATGCCCGTGTCAACTGTGATCAGGAGATCTGTGCGGGCGATCAGCGCCACCGCTTCGAGAAGGCTGTCGGTGGGGACCGCGGTGACACGTTCGAACTCGCGCGCGAGTGTTTCGCACTGAGCGCGATGCCCTGGCGCACTGAGCGCGAGAAACCGGGCCTGAGGCCGGTGGGCAAGCAGACTGCGAAGCAACACGCGCCACGCATCGAGCGTCCAGCGGCGGCTTTTTCGGCTGGCCGACAAGTTAAGCGAAAAAACCGGAATTCCCTCATTCGCGAGTCGAATTCGCTCGGCCCACTTCTCCGCCCGCTGATCGACCGCGATGTGAAGCCGGCGGTTCACGAGCGACGGGTCGACGCCGAACGGGGCGAGCAGGCGAACGTACGCCTCCGTGCGGTGTTCCGTCTCCCACTCGTGCGCGACCGGATGCGTGAGCAGTGGATCGTGATGCGGGTGCGAGAGCCCGACACGATACCGCGCCCGGCTCACCACGATCACCAGGCTCTCCGTGAACGCAGGGTGTCCCTTCGGGAGCACGATGATGTCAGGACGGTAGCGATGGATCTCGATCGCCGAGCGAAACCAGCGCGGGAGGTTCTCGTACACGAGCACCCGGTCCACGTGCGGATCGACGTTCGCGAGCTCGAGACCGGCGTGCTTGACGAGCACCGCGATCTCCGCGCGCGGCCGCGCCTTCGCGAGCCCGGCGAACAGCGGCGTCGCGACGAGATAATCGCCGCGCAACACCGGCGCGAGCACGAGGATGCGCCGGGGATGCTCCGGCAGCAGGCCGCCGCGCTGTTTCGGCGGGCGCGCGAACCGGGCGAACAGGGCGAACCCCTTCGCGCGCAGCCACGCGCGGGTAAATGGACGGTCGCTCATCAAATCCAGGCAGGGGCGATTGTCAAGTCCGCGAAAAACAACAGGCCGGAATGTATCCCGGGCCGCGCGAGCCTGTCAACGGAGAAAACCGCGACTGCGCACATCACCGCGACTGTGCGCGCGAACCGCCTCCTCGCCCTTGACTTTAGTCAAGGATAATCAAAAGGTTGGACTGCAGAACAGGTGGGCCGGGGCTTCAGCCTCGGGTTTCATGTACGAGTGCATCATCCGCGCCGCGCCCTTGCCCTTGACTTTAGTCAAGGATAATCAAAAGGTTGGCCTGCAGAACAGGTGGCCCGGGGCTTCAGCCTCGGGTTTCATGTACGAGTGCATCATCCGCGGTTGCAAGCAACCGCGGGCCTGTGCCTTGCTCAAGCACCGGACCACCCGGTCAGTCCCCGACCGCGGCGTGGAGCACGCGCTGGACGCCCTCGATCATCGCGCCGAAACTGAACCGGTCCCGCACTCGCTGCCGGCCTGTCTCCCCCATCGTTGTCAACTGGTCCGGGCTGCCGGCGAGACGGGCGAGCAGGTCGGTCCACGGGCCGGGATCGTCCACGGGCAGCAGCCACCCGGCGCGGCCGTGATCGAGCAACAGGGGAACGTCTCCGACTGGCGTAGCCGCGACCGGCACGCCGGCCGCCATCGCCTCCATCAGCGCGTTCGGCATCCCCTCTTCGCGCGAGGGGAGCACGGCGAGGTCGGCGGAGGCGGCGAGCGCGCGGCTGTCGGAACGGAACCCGAGGAAGCGGACAGTGCCGGCGAGGCCGAGTCTGGTCGCGAGACGGCGCAGCGGGTCGCGCCGGTTGCCGCCCCCCGCGATCGCGAGCCGCCAGCGGTGACCGTCCCCCAGGCCCGCGAACGCGCGCAGCAGCAGGTCGACCTGTTTCACGCCGGTGAGACGGCCGGCGTAGAGCGCGAGCAGGTCGCCGTCACGCGCGCCCATCTCCCGCCGAAGATTCGGGTTTCGGTCATACGTATCGCCCGTGTCGATCCCGTTCGGCACGAGGTCGATCGGGACCGTGCGCATCCATTGCAAGCGGGCGTAGCTGTCGTGGATGCGCTGCGAATTTGTGAGAATGCGATCGACGAACCGCATCGTGAGCCGATGGCGGAGCGTGTCGCGCACGATCGGGTAGCCGTTCCGGTGCACGACCGGCAGCCGGAGCAGTTTCGCGGCGACCGCGCCGGTGCGCACGTCCTTGTTGTGGTGCACGACAACGGCGTCAGCATTGAAAAGGGCGAGCCGATCGCGGATCCGGATGATCATCCCCGGATGATAGTCGAAGCTGACGCGGAAGGCGTCGCCGGGGAGCGCGTGCGCACGGGCGCGTTCGGCGAGCGGGGCGTCAACCCGCGCGATCAGGTAGATTGCATGCCCCCGCTCGGCGAGACCCTCCGCGGTGCGCAGCGTCCACCCCTCGCCCCCGCCCCAGTCCGCGGCGAAATTGACAAACGAGATTCTCATTGTCCGCGCGGCTCCCGTGACCCTTCGACCAGCGACCGGAGCAGGCCGTCGAGCTGACGCACCATCACTTCCCAGCGGAAGCGGCGGCGCACGGTCTCGCAGCCGTGCCGGCCGAGCCTTTCACGCAGGTGCTCGTCACGTGCGAGCCGCTCGATCGCGTTCACGAACCCGGCGTAGTCATCCTGCTCGAGCAGGATCAGGTCGCGGCCGTTCTCGAGCAGCTCGCTGACGCCGCCGGACGTGGTCGCGACTACCGGCAGCGCGAGCCCGAGCGCCTCGAGCATCGCGTTCGCGACCCCTTCGTTGCGCGACGGGAGCACGGCGATGTCCGCCGCGGCGAGGAAATGCGGCGCGTTGAGCACATGGCCGGGGAAGCTGGCGTAGTCCTCGAGGCGGGCGTCGCGAACGCGCGCGAGCAGGCGTTTGCGTTCGTTCCCATCGCCGAACACAACCGCGCGCACGGGCAGCCCGCGCCGGCGGAGACGGCCGACCGCGTCGATCATCCAGTCCCACCGTTTCTCCACAGCGAGCCGGCCCGCGCCGGCGAGCAGAAGCTCCCCGTCGGCAGTCCCGAGCTGACTGCGCAGCCGCGCGCGCTCATCGGCCGGGAGCGGGCCGGGCGCCTCCGCCCCGTTGTAGATCACATGCACGCTGTCGAGGTCGATCCACGGCGTGTCCGCGAGATCGTCACGGATCGCGCGGGCGTTCACGAGAAGCGCGGTCGGGAACACGCCGTAGCGGAGACGGTCGCGCCAGTAACGTGCGCGCATCTTCCGCACGACACCGAGCCGGAGCAGCGCCGGCACGCCCGCGAGACGGGCCGCGAGTCCGCCGAGCCAGTAGTCGCGCACGCGCGTGAGAATGACGACATCCGCGTTGTGTTTCAGGAACGACGAGAGCCGGAGCGCGCTGATCGCGTCGATGTCGTTGACCATCGGGAGGCGGTGATACGTGAGCTGGCCGATCTGCCGGCCGCGGAACAGGTCCGGGCTGCGCGCGACGAAGCTCACCCGCCAGCCAAGCGCTTCCAGCTCCTCGCTCGTGCGCAGCGCCCATTTCTCCGTACCCGCCCAGGCAACGCTCGAACACACCATCGCAAGCCGGGGCCGGGCGTCGTTCGCCGGAGGTGAATCGGGCGTCGTTTGCTGTTGTTCGCTCATCCGTTGACTGTGCTCGTTGACCAGGCCCCTACCGTCGCAGCCAGTTCCCCCCCAGGCGGAGCTGCGGGACGACACTATCCGTTGCCGTCCGCGACGATCCGCCCGCGCTCGAGCGTGATGACTCGCTCGTGGTCTCGGACTGTCGCGACGCGGTGTGTGACGGTGACCACGGTGCGCCCGCCGGTGAGCCGCGCGAGCGCCGCCTTCACCGCCTGTTCGGATTCCGCATCGAGCGCCGAGGTCGCTTCGTCGAGCAGCACGATCTCCGGTTCGCGCAGGAGCGCGCGTGCGATGCTGATCCGCTGCCGCTGCCCGCCGCTGAACAGGGCGCCGGTTTCGCCGACGACTGTATCATAGCCCCGGGGGAGCGCTTCAATAAACCCGGCCGCGTGCGCCGCCTCCGCGGCCGCCTCGATCTGCGCGCGCGTCGCGCCGTTCATCCCGTACGCGATGTTCTCCGCGATCGTCGCGTGGAACAGGATCACGTCCTGGGTGACGATTCCGAACCGGCGGCGCAGGCCGGCGAGCTCGAGCTCACGCAGGTCGGTCCCGTCGAGCGTGATCTGCCCGCCGGTCGGGTCGAAAAACCGCGGCAGCAGATTGAGCAGCGTCGTCTTCCCCGACCCGCTCGGGCCGACGATCGCGACACGTTCCCCGCGGCGGATTGCGAGATCGATCTCCGCGAGCGCCGGTGCGGCGTCCGCCGTGTACCGGAAGGTCACGTTCTCGAACCGGAGCATGTCGCGGAACCCGTTCACAATTACCGGCTCCCGCGCCCGGGGCAGGGTCGGCACGCTGTCGATAAGTCGGAACACGCGTTCGCCGGACGCTTCCGCGAGCCGGATGTTCGCGGTCAGGCTCGCGAAGCTGAGCAGCGGCGTGAGCAGTGCGAACAGGAGCACGAGGAAGCGGATGAAATCCTCGCTCGCCATCGTCCCGCGCACGAGCACGAGTTCGCCGCCGAGATAGAGCAGCGCGCTGATGATGAGCACGCCGACGAACTCGTTGAGCGGGATCACGAGCCGGCGCAGCTTCTCCTGGTGCAGGGCTGAGCGGAAATGCCGGCCGGTGATCTCGTGGAAACGCGACCGTTCGTGCTGTTCGGCGGCGAACGCCTTCACGACGCGAATCCCGGCGATCATCTGCTGCAGCCGGCCGGTGAGTTCCGCGATCCGCTGCTGGACTCGCGCGGCGTGCTTCTTGATCTTTCGCCCGAGGATCTGCACCGTCGAACCGAGCACCGGCACGACAACCAGCGCGGCGAGCGTCAGCTTCCACGACACCGCGAACAGGAGCACGAGCACGACGAGCGCGTTGATCGGGTCGCGGATCAGTTTCGTGAAGCTCTTGTTGAGCGCGAGGTTGAACTGCTCGACGTCGTTTAGTACGCCGGAGATCAGGTCGCCGCGCCGCTCGCGCTGGAAGAACGCGAGATCCTGCCGCATCAGGCGCAGGAACAGGTCGTCGCGCAGCGCCTTGATCACCCGCTGTTCGACGTAGCTGACGTAGTAGAGCTGGAGGTAGGAGAACAGGTTCTTGCCGAGGAACGCGATCACGATTGCGGCGGCGGCGCGGAGCAGCGTGCCCTGCGGCGTGTCGGCGACGAGCAGCGCCGCGGTCGCCCGCTTGAGCAGGTCATTGAGCGACTCGCCGCCGGCGCCGGTTTCAAGCCCGCCCTGGAACAGCGCAGCGAGAAACGACGCACTGAGCCAGTAGGCCGCGCCGTTGCACACGACAAACAGCCCGGTCGCGGCCAGCGAGGCGGCGACATGGCCCCAGTGCGGCCGCACGTATGGGAGAAACCGGCGCAGCACGTTCATCGGGTCGGCGGCCCCACTCGTTCACCTCGACAACTTTCCTGTACTCGATTATCCCGTTCGCTCAGCCGCGTGCATAGAGGGAACTCAGATCGCATCCGGGCGGCCGAGCCGTCATTCTGAACCCGGCTTCGCGCGTCTGTCTGCGTGAAGGCGGGTGAAGAAGGTCCAAGTTATCCAAGGGTTATTTCACGAGTTTCATCGTATCCCCGCCCCCCTGTCGAACCTCGACCTTCCCTTCACTGCGTTCAGGATAAACTTCCCTTCGCCCGACAAACGGACGTCGGGCTTCGGTCAGAATGACACACTTGCCACCCGAGATATCGCTCCCGGCTGAGCCAAAGGGACAACCGGATTCCTGTAAGGAAAAGACCTTGCATAACGGAGCGCGTTATGAAAGAATCAGCCCGAGTTTTTCCTTACGTGCGCCCCGGCGTCGGCCTCGACTGAACGCGCGTTCAGTACGCATCCCGCCCGGCGACGACGGCGACGAGGGTGCGGGCGAGGATCTTTACGTCGAGCGCGAGCGACCAGTTCTCGACGTAGTAAACGTCGTACTTGGTGCGCTGGTCGATCGGCGCCTGCCCGCGCAGGCCGTTGACCTGCGCCCAGCCGGTCATTCCGGAGCGGACGCGGTGGCGCTCGACGTAGCGCGGCACACGGCGCTCGAACTGTTCGACGAACTCCGGCCGTTCCGGGCGCGGGCCGACGAGGCTCATGTCGCCGCGGAGCACATTGAACAGTTGCGGGAGCTCATCGAGCGACCAGCGGCGGATGAAGCGACCGACCGGGGTCGTGCGCTGATCGTCCGGCGTCGCCCACACCGCGCCGGTCTTCTTCTCCGCGTCCGGTCGCATCGACCGGTACTTGAAGATCGTGAACAGGCGGCCGTCGAGCCCGACCCGTGTCTGCTTGAAGATCACCGGCCCCGGGCTCGACAGCTTCACGAGCAGCGCGAGCAGGAGGAGCACGGGCGAGAGCAGCACGATCAGCACGAGCGAAGCGACGAAATCGAACGCGCGTTTGATCAGCCCGTTCCAGCCGGCGAGCGGGTCCTCGCGGAGGCGGAGCACAGGCAGCCCGGCGATCGTCATCGTCGCGAGCCGGCCCGGCGCGAACCCGCCCGTCTCCGGCGCGAACAGGAACAGCAGCCGCTGGCCGCCGAGCCGGTCGATCACCGCGCGCGCCGCGGAAAACTCGTCGAACCGGAACGCGAGCACGACCGTGTCCGGGGCTTCGTGCGCGACGAGCTGCTCGAGATCGTCCGGGTTCCCGTTCGGATCGTCGAGGCGGGCGACGATCGAAAGCCCACTCGTCGGCGATGCTTCCAGCCGGTGCACGACGGAACCGGACAGCGGTCCGACGACGACCGCACGGTGCAGCGGAATCGCCGGGAAAACCGCCGATCGCAGCCGGCCGAGCACAACTCGGACGACCGCGAGCCCGATCGCGCCGAGCAGCAGGCTGAGCAGCGCGACCACCCGTGAATACGAGAACTGCCGGTAGAAGAAAACCGCCGCGATCAGCAGCGCGAACGCGAGGAAGTAGTGATACCAGGCGGACGCGATCTCGTGCGCCGCCGAAACCCGGAAGCTGACACGGTACTGCCCGGTGATCGCGAAGAAGAGCACGCACACGCTCGACCAGATCAGCGCGGCGACGACATAGAACTGGAACGTCGGCACATGGTAGATGATCGGGACGACGTGCGTGAACGGTTCGTTGAACCGGATCAGGTAGCCGGCCATGATGCTGCCGGCGATCACGACGAAGTCGAGCAGAGCCGTCAGCAGCGGCCACAGCAGCAGCATGCGGTCATCGCGTCGCGCCATCAACTCCCCCGGGTGTCCCCGGCATCTCCGTTCTCCTGGCCTTCATCCCCGCTCCGTGCGCCGCGCGCCGCGCGCAGGCCGGGCTGCTTCGCAACAGTGGAATCCGCGCCCCGCACGTGCTCCGGAAGGTCCTCCGCCCCGATCCGGTCACGCGGCGCGAACACGACCGCCCGCTCGATCGCGTTCTCGAGCTCGCGCACGTTGCCCGGCCACACGTACGCCCGCAGCGCGCGCACCGCCTCCGGCGCGAGCACGAGCCGCTCCCTGCCCAGTTCCCGGCGGTACCGCTGGACAAAGTAGTGCGCGAGCCCGGCGATGTCCTCCGGCCGCTCGCGCAACGGCGGCAGCTTCAGATCAATCACGCTCAACCGGTAGAAGAGATCCTCGCGAAACTCTCCGCTCCGCACCTTTGCGGCGAGCTTGACATTTGTCGCCGCGATCACGCGCACATCGACCTCAACCGGCTCGTTCGACCCGATCCGCTCTATCGTCCGCTCCTGCAGCACGCGCAGCAGTTTCGCCTGCACCGCGGGCGAGAGATCGCCGGCCTCGTCGAGGAAAAACGTGCCGCCGTCCGCCTGCTCGAACCGGCCGATTCGCCTGCCCGCCGCGCCGGTGAACGCGCCCTTTTCATGTCCGAACAGCTCGCTCTCGATCAGCGACTCGGGCAGCGCGGCGCAGTTGACCGCGACGAACGGCTGATCGCGTCGCGGGCTCATCCGGTGGATCGTGCGCGCGAGCAGTTCCTTGCCCGTGCCCGACTCGCCGCTGATGAGCACGGTCGAGGGCGCGCGCGCGACCCTTTCGATCGCGGTGCGAAACACCTGCGCCGTGCGCTCGTCGCGCGAGGCGTACTGAGTGAACGGCAGTTCCGGCATCCCCCCGGGCGCCGTCCCGCGCTCCCCCGCCTCGAGAATCCGGCCCGCGAACGACGCGTCGTCCTCGTCCTTAAGCACGTAGTCGCGCGCACTGAGACGGGCGAGTTCGAACGCGTCGCGGGCGCGGCCGTGCGCCGTCCACGCGAACACCGGCAGTCCCGGCGCCTCCGCGAGCAACTCCCGGATCAGCTCCTTGCCGCCGGGATCGGGGAGCACGGTCTCGCTCACGACCGCGTCGTAGAGGCCGTCGCGCGCGGCGTAAAACGCGTCCCCGCCGTCCGCGAGCACGTCCACGGACGCCCCCGCCCGCGCAGGGTCTCCGCCAGCGACGCCGCCCGCTCGCTGTCCGCATCGACAATCAGGATCGAAAGCGCCATCGGTCCTCATCCGCTGGCAACAACGCTCCGTGGATCCGGATGGACACCGATGGAAGATACACGACTGCGCGCGGCGGATGAACCGCGCTGACTGCATTCGACTCGTCCGCGCGGGCATGGCAGGCAATGTGCCCCTGTGACAGCGCGCAGCAATGTCGCAGGGTTGATCGACCGGCGGATAAACCGCGGGTGCAAGCCCGCACGGGCCGTGCTGAAGGCAGGGACGCTTGCGAGCAAGCGTCCCTACTGCCATGAGACCCGAGGCTGAAGCCCCGGGCCACCCAGGCGTCGGGCCACCCAGCCGGGCCACCCGCCGATCTCAGGGGAGCTCTCCGAGCAGGCCGGGGCGTGACCAGGCGGGGTTCGCCCACGGGGTCGCGCCGAACGTGGTCAACTGGTCGAGGCGTGTGAACCAGCACGCGCCGAGGTCAGGGGTCGAGTTATCGGGGTCGGGGCTCGTCGCCGGGTTGCCGGCGTTGATCGCGGGCGATGTCGGGCGGACGCGGCCGTCGTTCGCGACGAGCGAGTAGTAGAGCGGGTTGACGCCGGCGAGCAGGTTCGAATTGAGCACGGCGCCCGAATAGTCGCTGGTATTGTTCCAGAACAGGTTGTAGCTGTTCGCGACGGCGCCGCCGGCCACTGTGATCCCTTCTGTTGTCGCTCGGGTGACGAGGCTGTGGGAGACGAGGGCGACGGCCTTGTTGGACGCGGACGTGCGGGCGCCGTAGGCGGCGGAGTCGAGCGTGCAGCGTGTGACGGTGATCGTGTCGCTGGTGGCGGTATCGACGTCGATGAGCACGCCGGCGTCGGCCTGGCCGGTCGCGGTGACGCGTCGGACGACGGCGGAGGCGGAGGTGTCGGCGATCTCGACGCCGCGGTTGCCGTAGCGGAGGGTGAGGTTTTCGACGGTGACGGCTGTCGCGGAATCGAGGGTGATCGCAGAATAGGCGGGCAACGGCCCGAGGTCGATCGTGGTTCGCCAGGGGAAGATTGAGGTTCCGGTCAACGCAAGCGAGTCGGTTTCGACGACGAGCGGCTGGTGGTACTTGCCGGGCGCGAGCGCGACGGTATCGATGCGGCCGTTTTGATTGAGCTCGGCGCGGGCGTAGTCGAGCGCGGCTTGTGCGCCGGCGAACGGTTGAGTGTTGTCGAGGTGGGGGCTGATCCGATTAGAGAGACCGTTGAACTCGCCGGCGGTGGGGAACCGGTCGGGGAAGTCGCAGTATGCGACCAGCGCGACCTGGCCGGGCCAGCGGTTGGAGGCGAAACCGGCGATCCGGGTGTTGCCGCCGCCGCCGTCCGGGGTCCAGGCGGCGGCCGCGGTGTCGGCGGTCGCATCAACAGCCATGATCACTGTATCGGCGGAGACGTACAGGCGGAGCAGATGCCAGGCGCCGTCGTAAGCACTGGGACCGTCAACGCTGATCCAGGAGCCGCCGGAGTTCGCATATCGCAGCGGGGTTCCACTCTGCATCGGGTAGAGGCGGTCGCTGTCATCGGAGAGGAAGTAGTGGATTGAACCGGACCCGGCGGGGTCGCCGCGGAAGAGAACGGTGACCATCGTGCCAGCGACCCAGTCGAGGGAGTCCTCGTGCGCGGTCGCGTGGTCGAGGTCGGATACGCCGTCGTAGTCGCGCGCGAACATGCGCCCGCCGAGCGGTCCGCCACGGACCGCATCCGCGCCGGCGGCCAGCGAGACGGCGTAGTCGAGGCCGGAGCGGCTGTGCGAGACCCAGCCGGTGTCGGCGCGCACGAACAGCGCGCGCACGCGGGCGGGATCGATGCCGGAGAGCGCGGCGAAGTCGGCGATGGAGTTGACCTGGAGGGCGGCCGCCGTGTCGGGGGAGACGGTGAGCGGTCCCGCGAGCACGACCGCGATCGTTGCGGACAGGAAGAGGACAGCGGCGAGGAAACCCGCGAGCGGAGCGCGCCCCGAATTCGCGTGCGCCGGCAGCGAACGGGTGACCGGTTGGCGGCGCTTGTTGAGGTATTCCAACATCATTCTCCTCCGTGCCAGTTGCTGACCCGATCGCGCGCTTCATGCAGGCTGACGATGTCGGTGGAGTCGATGCCGAGCGCGAGCAGGTCTGTGACCGTGGAATCGGGCAGGTTTCCGAATGCCGGCTTTACGCACACGGTGTCGCTGTTCGGGGACGCCATCGGGATCGCCCAGTCGATCAGGGAGTCGGCCTCCGCCCATCCCGCGGGGGTGAAGAACACATAGCGCGCGGGCGGTTCGGCCGGCTCCACGGTCACGGCCGCGAACAGAAATGCGAACAACGCAACCGCGGCGAGCGCGACGATGAGCGGTGGGGAGTGGTTCATGGTCGGGCCTCCCTAGTGAAAACGGTGATGAGAGACGACTGCGGGAAAGGCGGCGGCGGTATCAGGGGCCAACGCGCCGCCGCACAGTGTGGGTTGTCCTGGATCGGAAGCGGGGACGCTTGCTGGCAAGCGTCCCCCGACCCCGGATAAGTTGGACCTTCTTCACGCTGCAGACGCGGCGTTCAGAATGACGCAAACTCCGGCTGGACCTGAACCGGTACCGGGAGCGCGGCAACACTCATCGACCGGCCGCACGCCAACATACGATGTCAGCCTGGTGTTGTCAATAGACAACACGAGCGGGCGAGCGGAGCCGGATCTGCCGGCGCGTGTACTCTACACCGGCCCGCGGTTCGTTTCTGAGCTTGAGTTCGCACCGCTGTCCCCATCCGCGCGGATCGCGCTCTATCTTAGCGGCATGGAGTGGCTCAACTCAGTGCTGGATCCGTTGTTCCGTATCACCGGCAACCCGGTCACGGACTTCTTTCTCGGCACGTTCCTGCTCGCGGCGATCTCCGCGTTGCTCGGCGAGCTCACGGTGATACTGATCTACCTCACGAACCGGCCGTATTTCGAGCGGCTTTACGCGACGCTTGTCGGCAGCCACGACACGTCGATGGAAGCGGCGCGCGCCGGCGACCGGGAGAGTTACCGCACGAGCAACAAGGCTGCGAATGTCGCCTTCGCGCGCACGGTTGTCGTGCAGGTGACGCTCGCGGTCGGGTCGCTGTGGCCGGCGTTCCTCGCGCTCGCGCTGCTGCACGGCCGGTTCAGCGGACTGCGGTTCGCCGTGCCGGGCACGCCGTGGGAGATTGGCTACGGGATTGTGTTCATCCTCATGTACATCGTGACGCGGATCATCTTCGTACGTATGAAGTACCTCGTGCCCGCGATGGAGAGGTACAAGCAGATCATGGACGGCGCCCGCCGGCGCGCGCGTGAGACCATCGAATCTCCCCCGGAGGACGCGTGACCCGACCCCCGCTTTCCGCGCTCGCCCGCGCGGATGCTCTTGAGGTTGATTCACGTGCGCGGAGCCCTGCGACATCGCATACTGACGCGCTGTCACAGGGGCACGAGATCCCACCGTGTGCCGCCCGCGCAGATGATCCAGCTGGCATGGCGAGCGCGTCGGGTCCGCGGTGACGGCCTTCGGGACGTCCCCGCGGGCATGTGCAGGGAACAGGCCCGAGCTTTCTCCGTGTCCGCCACATTCGAAGCGAATGTCAACCGGGGGGCTGTCTCCGGAGTTGTGACTGTTCTCGCCGACCGCTGGCTTTGCTCTTGCCGCTATGTGAAACGCAGTCACAAGAGGAACCGTCTGATCGGACACGAGTTAGGGCCTCCTCACGCCGCGAACCACGCGCGCGATCCGGTCGGGGAACAGTTCGGCCGGCCGAACTCCGCGCGGACCTTGCATCCCAAGCGCGTCTGCGGATAGATTTGCGCAACGTTTCCGGATCGAAGGAACCGGGGGCGGAAGTTGTGAACCGTCCGCGAGGGACCGTTTCGACAGCGAACCGAGACCGAAGGGTGCGGCACTTTGGCGCAGATCTTCTCGAAGCGGATGAACCGTCTTCTCCCCGAGCTCGCGATGGGGCTGGTGCTGCTCGTCGCGTTCGCGACGTTCTTCTTCTGGTACTGGGGTTCGCCGAAGTTCACCGACGTCGGGTACCGTCCGTCGCAGCCGGTCAAGTTCAGCCACAAGCTGCACGCGGGCGACCTCGGGATGGACTGCCGTTACTGCCACACGAACGTGGAGGTCGCCGAGCACGCGAACATCCCGGCGGTCGAGACGTGCATGAACTGCCACGAGCAGATCGGGCAGGACAACCCGCGCCTGCAGCCGGTGCGTGAGAGCTGGAACACCGGCGAGCCGATCGAGTGGGTGCGCGTGCACATGCTTCCGGACTACGCGTACTTCAGCCACGCGCCGCACCTGCGCGCGGGGGTCGGCTGCATCGAGTGTCACGGCAACGTGCGCGAGATGGAGGTGATCACGCAGGTTGAGCCGCTGTCGATGGGCTGGTGTCTCGACTGTCACCGCAACCCGGACGACCGTCTCCGCCCCGCCTCGGAAATCACGAACATGCAGTGGTCGCCCGGGCCGGACCACGACGCGTTCGTCGCGCAGTGGAAGAGGGACCTGAACATCAAGCCGCCGGAGGATTGCAGCGCATGCCATCGGTGACGAACGGCAACCGACCCCGCCCACTCTACTGGCGCAGCGAGGAACAGCTCCGCGGCAGCGACCGGTTCCGGCACTGGCTGGACCACGAGTTCCCGGAGCCTGAGGACGCGGCGTCGGACGCCGGCGACGGCGGCGCGCTCGATGTGTCCCGCCGCGGGTTTCTCGGAATCATCGGCGCGTCGATGGCGCTCGCCGGGTTCTCCGGGTGCCGGAAACCGGTGGAGAAGATCGTCCCGCATGTGAACGACCCGGAGTATCGCGTGCAGGGCGTGCCGTCGTTCTATGCGACGAGCGAGCCGCGTTCGACGAGCCCGCTCGGGTTGCTCGTCGAGACGCACGAAGGCCGTCCGACGAAGGTCGAGGGAAACGAGCTTCACCCGAGCTCCGGCGGCGGGGCGGACATGTTCGCGCTCGCATCACTGCTCGACCTCTACGACCCCGACCGCGTGAAGTACCCGACGCGGGGTGGAGCGCGCAAGACATGGGCCGAGTTCGTCGAGTTCTGGCGCCGGCTGCGCGAGCGGTACGTGGCCAACGGTGGGCGCGGGCTCGCGGTGCTCAGCGAGCCGTTTTCGAGCCCGACGATCGCGCGCGTGCGGGAGCGGTTCCTGCGCGAGTACCCGGAGGCGAGGTGGATCGCGTGGGAGCCGGTTTCGACGGAAAACCGCGACCGGGGCGTGAAGATCGCTACCGGTAAGTCGCTGCGGCCGGTGCATCGGTTCGACGAGGCGCGCGTCATTCTCTCGCTGGACAGCGACTTCGTGGTTACCGAGCCGGATGCGGTCCGTGATAACCGCGACTTCGGCCGCGGGCGGAAGCTGGCGTCGCCGCAGGATGAGATGAACCGGTTGTACGCGGTGGAGAGCGCGCTGAGCGTGACCGGCGGCAAGGCCGATCACCGGCTCCGGCTGCAGAGCCGGCAGGTCGGGGCGTTCGCGGCGACGGTCGCGGTCGCGCTGGAGAAGCACGGGATCACAGTACCGGGCGCGCGTGTGCTCGCCGGGCGCGCCGGACTCGATTTTCACCGCGAATGGGTTGCCGCGGTCGCGGAGGACCTCGCCGCGAACCACGGCCGCGGGCTGGTGATCGCCGGCCTGCGCCAGCCGCCGGCGGTGCATGCGCTCGCGCTCGCGATCAACACCGCGCTTGGCAACACCGGCCGCACCGTGCTCTATCGTCCATACGACGACGCGCTGTCCGGCGACACGAGCGCACTCGCGGAGCTCGTCGAAGCGATGCGCGGCGGAGAGATTGAAACACTCGCCGTGCTCGGCGCGAACCCCGTGCTCACCGCCCCCGCAGACGTCAACTTCGCGGGTGCGCTCGCGAACGTCGAGCACACGCTCGCAACGTCCCCGCTCGCCGATGAAACCGCACGCGCCTGCGAATGGCATCTCCCCCGCTCCCACTACATGGAGAGCTGGGGGGACGCGCGTTCCTCCGACGGCGCGCTCTCCCTGATCCAGCCGCAGATCCGCCCGCTCTACGAAACGCACAGCGAACTCGAGCTCGCGAACCTGCTCGCGACCGGGCTCGACTCGCGCGGGTACGATCTCGTGCGCAAAACCTGGTTCGAGCGTTTTCTGCGCGGCGACAAAGAGCGCGCGTGGAAGATCGCGCTGCACGACGGCGTGCTCGAACGTTCCACGCGCGACACGGGCGGCTCCTCGCCGGTCGTCGATGCCGGCGCGGTCGCGGAACTGTTGCGGGAGGAACGGCTGCCGGTCGAGCCGGCGCGTGACGGGTTCGAAGTCGTGTTCGCAGCGTCGAACACGATCCACGACGGCCGGTGGGCGAACAACGCCTGGCTCGCGGAAATGCCCGACCCGGTGACGAAGAACTCGTGGGGCAACGCGGCGGTGATGTCGAGGGCAACCGCGGCGCGGGTCGGCGTGGACACGAACGACGGCGTCACGGTCGAGGTCAACGGCGCGTCCGTGGAGCTGCCGGCGTACGTGCTCCCCGGTCACGCGGACGGGTCGGTCACGCTCGAGCTCGGCTGGGGTCGGCCGGAGCTGGGCCGGGTCACACGCGAGGCGCTCGGAGTCGATGTCTATCCGCTCCGCAGCTCGCGCGCGCTCGGATTCACGGACGGCGCGCGCGTCCGTCGATCCGGCCGCCGGCACGAGCTGCCGAATGTGCAGGATCACGGCGCGATGGAGGGCCGCGCGATCGTGCGCGAAGCGACGCTGGACACGTACAGGGAAAACAGGAACTTCGCCGGCGAGATGGCGCATGTGCCCGACCTTCAGTCGCTGTGGAAGGAGCACACGTACGAGGATGGGTACCAGTGGGGGATGGCGATCGACCTGAACGCGTGCACGAACTGCAACGCGTGCGTGATCGCGTGCCAGAGCGAGAACAACACGCCGACGGTCGGCCCGGACCGCGTCCGCGCCGGCCGCGAAATGCACTGGATGCGGCTCGACCGTTATTTCGTCGGCGACCAGGAGGACGCGCGGGTCGCGAACCAGCCGATGCTGTGCCAGCACTGCGAGATGGCGCCGTGCGAGCAGGTGTGCCCGGTGAACGCGACCGTGCACGACAACGAAGGCCTGAACCTGATGGTGTATAACCGCTGCATCGGCACCCGCTACTGCTCGAACAACTGCCCGTACAAGGTGCGCCGGTTCAACTTCTTCAACTACACGAATTCGCTGCCCGATTCGATCAAGCTGCAGCAGAACCCGGATGTGACCGTGCGCAGCCGGGGCGTGATGGAGAAATGCACGTTTTGCCTGCAGCGGATCAACCTCGCGAAGCAGAAGGCGAAGCTGGAAGGGCGCGAGGTGCGGGACGGCGAATTCAAGACGGCGTGCGAGCAGGCGTGCCCGCCGAACGCGATCACATTCGGCAATATCAACGATCCGAACAGCGAGGTGTCGAAGCTGCGGCGGAACAAGCGGGCGTACGGTGTGCTGTCCGAGTTCAACACGCGGCCGCGCGTGCAGTACCTCGCAGGCGTGCTCAACCCGAACCCGAACCTGCCCGCGCCGGCGGTTGAAGTGGAAGTGCACGGCGGAGCCCATCGCGCAGAACACGGGTAAAGCCCGCCTGCGCCTGTTCAGGATAACCGCTCGTGCCCGCGTTTGCTCGCCAAACGCGGACCTGAACTCGTGCCCGCGTTTGCTTGTCAAACGCGGCTCGGAGACGTGCCCCTGTGACAGGCCGGCGAAGCCGGGATGTCGCAGGGCTCATCGACCGGCGGATCAGCCGCGCGGGCAAGCCCGCACGGGCAGGACGGTTGTTTGTACATCACCGGTTGATCAGCCGCGGTGACGGCCTGCGGCGCGTCCCCGCGGGCATGAGCCGGACAGGCAACGCCCGGCGGACACGCCGGCAACGGTCACGGTGAAGGGCATGGGTAACGGAACGGAGCACGTGAACCCGACCACGGAAACAGCGAAATCCGCGCCGGCGGCCGCGTCGAACGGCAACCCGAGCTTCCACGACGTGTCCGCCACGATCAGCGGGATCGTGGAACGCCGCGACACCCCGCTCTGGTGGTGGATCGCGTTCGGGATCTCGGCGACGATGACGCTCGGCCTGCTCGTGCAGATCGCGTGGCTGTTCTGGACCGGGATCGGGATCTGGGGCAACAACATCCCGGTCGGCTGGGGGTTTCCGATCGTCAACTTCGTGTTCTGGGTCGGGATCGGGCACGCGGGCACGCTGATCTCCGCGATCCTGTTCCTGCTCCGCCAGCGGTGGCGCACTTCGATCAACCGGTTCGCGGAGGCGATGACGATCTTCGCGGTGATCTGCGCCGGATTGTTTCCCGCGATCCACGTCGGCCGTGTCTGGGCGATCTACTGGATGTTCCCGCTCCCGAACCAGATGGAGATGTGGCCGAACTTCCGCTCGGCGCTGATGTGGGACGTGTTCGCGGTCGGGACGTATTTCACCGCGTCGGTGCTGTTCTGGTACACCGGGCTCGTGCCGGACTGGGCGACGCTGCGCGACCGGGCGAGGGGATGGCGGCAGAAGGTGTACGGCATCCTCGCGCTCGGCTGGCGCGGCGGCAACCGCCAGTGGAAGCACTACGAGATGGCGTACCTGCTGCTCGCGGGAGTCGCGACCCCGCTCGTGCTCTCCGTCCACTCGGTCGTATCCACCGACTTCGCGACTTCGATGGTGTTCGGCTGGCACAGCACGATCTTCCCGCCGTATTTCGTCGCCGGCGCGATCTTCTCCGGGTTCGGGATGGTGACGACACTCGCGATCCTCGCCCGTGCCCTCTATCCCCCGGTCCGCGATTTCATGACGCTGGACACTTTCGACAAGATGGCGAAGATCCTGATGTTGACCGGGATGATGGTCGGGTACGCGTACATCATCGAGTTCTTCACCGCGTGGTACAGCGGCAACGAGTACGAGCAGTACGTGTTCATCAACCGTGCGTTCGGGCCGTACGCGGTCTCGTACTGGATCATGTTCGCGTGCAACGTGATCGTGCCACAACTGTTCTGGTCGAAAAAGTTGCGGCGTTCGCTGCCGGTGCTGTTCATCGCCTCGATACTCGTCAACGTCGGGATGTGGTTCGAGCGGTTCGTGATCGTGATCAGCCTGCACCGTGACTTCCTCCCGTCGAGCTGGGAGATGTTCAAGCCGACCGCGTTCGACATCGGGTTTCTCGCCGGCAGCTTCGGACTGTTTCTCACCCTGTTCCTGCTCTTCCTCCGGTTCGTGCCGATGGTCGCGATGGCGGAGGTGAAAGGGGTGCTGCCGCAGGCGGATCCGCACGCGAACGGGCATCACGACCGCGGCGGAAAGGAGGGAGGGCGATGAGCGCGACGACATCCGGCCGCGCCGCCGTGGAAACCGGCGCCGCCCGCGTTCACGGCGCGCTCGCGCGGTTCTCCGGGCCCGGCGAGCTGCTGCGCGCGGCGGAGGAGGTGCGTGACGCCGGCTACCGCGAGTTCGACTGCCACAGCCCGTTCCCGATCCACGGGATGGACGCGGCGATGGGCGAGAAACGGTCGCGGCTGTCGTGGTTCGTCGCCGCGTGCGCGCTGTTCGGGTTCGCCGGCGCGGTCGCGCTGCAGACGTGGACGAGTGTCGATGCGCTCCCGGTCGTCGTCGCCGGCAAGCCGTTCTTCAGCCACGTCGCGTTCTTTCCGATCACGTTCGCGCTCACCGTGCTCTGCTCCGTGGTCGGCGCGGTCGTCGGGCTCACGTTCTTCATCCGCCAGCAGTACACGCACCCGGTGTTCCATTCGGACAGCTTCTCCGCGAGCGGCAGCGACGATGGGTTCTTCATCAGCGTGCTCGCGGTGGACGGGATGTTCGACCGCGAAGCGACGGCGGCGTTTCTCCGCGAGATCGGCGGGACGAATGTCGAGCTGCTGGAGGAAACATGAGCGCACGCCGTCGATTGGGGCGCCTGGTCCGCTACAGGTGGTGTCGCCCGTGCGGGCTTGCCCGCGCGGCTGATCGACCGGTCGATCAACCCGACGGCACAGGCCCGCGGTTGCTCGCAACCGCGGTTGAGCCGACAGCGGATGAAACCCGGGGCAAGTCCCGGGCCACCCTGCGGTCCCTTGTCTCGTGCCCGCGCTTGCTCGGCAAGCGCGGGCCGTCCGCGCAGGCGGAGCTGCGGGGCCACATGTTGCGGCGGAGAATCTCCGTAGTGGCGCTCGCGGGCGTGCTCTTCTTCGCGCTGCTCGGCTGTCAGGGCCGGCCGAAGGAGAAGCCGCCGATCCATGTCAACCCGAACATGGACAACCAGCCGAAGTACATGCCGCAGGAGGAGAACCCGTTCTTCGCGAACCGTTCGGCGGACCGTCTCCCGGTCGAGGGCACGATCGCGCGCGGGCGGTTGAAGCTGAACGACCGATACTACCGCGGGATCGACCCGGCAACCGGCGAGCCGGTGGAGGAGAACCCGGTCGAGGTCACGCGCACCAGCCTCGCGCGCGGCCGCGAACGGTTCGACATCTATTGCGCGGTCTGTCACGGGAAGGACGGCTCCGGTCGCTCGATCATGCTCGAGCGCGGGTTCACCCCGCCGCCGTCGTTCCACGAGGACCCGGTGCTCAGCCAGCCGGACGGGCACTACTTCGACGTGATCACGAACGGCATCCGCAACATGCCCGGCTACGAAAACCAGATCCCTGTGCGCGACCGCTGGCTGATCGTGCAGTACCTGCGCGCGCTCCAGCGCAGCCAGCGCGCGGACATCTCCGACGTGCCCGCGGAACAACGCGACAAGCTGAAATAGGAACCGGCGATGCAGTTCGATTCGCAGACGCACAGATTCACCGACCCGGGGCCGTTCGCGCGGATCATGCTGCTCGCCGGGATCGCCGGGCTCGCACTCAGCGCGGTCGGGTATTTCGTCGATGCGCGCCAGTTCTTCTTCTCGTGGCTGGTCGCGTTCACGTTCTGGACGACGATCGGTCTCGGCGGGCTGTTCATCACGATGGTGCATCACCTGACCGGCGCGACGTGGAGCGTGGTCGTGCGACGGATCGGTGAGGCGTTGATGTGCGCGCTGCCGTGGATGGCCCTGTTCGCGATTCCAGTGCTGCTCGGGATCGGCGTGCTCTACGAATGGACCGACCCGGAGGCCGTCGCCGGCAGCGAGATGCTGAGCCGGAAAGCCGGCTACCTGAACATCCCGTTCTTCGTGATCCGCACCGTGTTCTACTTCGCGGTGTGGATTCTACTCGCGCGCCTGCTCGCGATGAAGTCGCTCGCGCAGGACGCCGGCTGGGACGATAAACGCGCGCACTCGCTGCTCACAGTGAGCGGGCCGGGGATGATCGCGTTCGCGCTCACGGTCACGTTCGCCGCGTTCGACTGGCTGATGTCGCTGCAGCCGCTGTGGTATTCCACGATCTACGGGCTCTGGTTCTTCGGCGGTGCCGCGACCTCGGTGATGGCGATGTTCGCGGTCACGGTGAGCGCGATCCAGGCGAAAGGTGCGCTCACAGACGTGATTACCCCCGAGCACCGGCACGACATCGGCAAGCTGATGTTCGCGTTCCTCGTCTTCTGGGGCTACATGCACCTGAGCCAGTATCTGCTGATCTGGTATGCGAACCTGCCGGAGGAGACCGCGTTCTACAAGATGCGCTGGGGGGCGGGGTGGACGGCGATGAGCTGGATCCTCGTCGCCGGCGGGTTCGTCGTCCCGTTCATCCTCCTGATGGCGCGCGGGCCGAAACGCGGCCGGTCAACGCTCGCCGCGTTCGCAATCTGGCTGCTGCTGATGCACTGGGTCGATCTCTACTGGAACATCATGCCGGCGCTTCACGAACAGACCGTGATCCTCTCGTGGATGGACCTGACCACGATGGCCGGCGTCGGCGGCTTCTTCCTCTTCTTCTTCTGGCGCTGGCTGACACGCCACCCGCTGATCCCCGTCACCGACCCGAAGCTGGCCGCCTCGATCCGGCTCGTGAGCGGGTAACGATGCGGACGCCACCCTGCTCACGCTCAGTGCTGCTCCCGGCGGAGACGAGATTTGCCCGTGCCCCTGCGACAGCGTGTCCGTCCGCGATGTCGCAGGGTTCCGAGCCCGGTTTGCGTAGTCGCGGCAAACTCCGTGTCGCCCGCGCGGCTGATCCGACGGTGTTGTCATGCCCGCGGGGACGCGCCGCAGGCCGTCACCGCGGCTGATCAACAGGTGATCGAACCTTGCCACACAACCGTTTGATTATCCTTGACTAAAGTCAAGGGCAAGGGTGTGAACAGTTGATCCACCCGTGAATGACCCCTGCGACATCGCTGCGCGCTGTCACAGGGGCACATTGCCGCGGAGCTCCCCCGGGTGACCGGGAGCACACCGGTTGCCAGCGCGCATTCTTATACTCTCTTTGAGATGAATTATGGAACCGGCGCGCTTTCAATCCGCCGGCGGAACGTGACGGGCAGCGATGACGGAGGCGGCGATGGATGTGCTCGCGAACACGATTCTGTTCGGCGTCGGACTGATTGTCGGCGTACTCAGCCTGCGCGCGATGGTGCGCGGGGATCGCCAGCGGTCCGGCTTCGACTGACCGGAACCCGGGGCAAGCCTCCGGGCGACATTCCCCCGATCACCCCCCCCGGCCCCGCTCCCAGTCGCGCAGCTTGCGGGACGCATCCTCGAGGCGCTTGCGGTCGGATGAGGACAGTGAATCGAGCCCGCTCCGGTTGATCTTGTCGAGCAGCTCGTCCACTTCCTCCTGCAGCTTGCGGACTTCATCCTCGCGGCGGTAAACGACTTTCAGGTGGGACTTCCGCTGCTGGTCGCCGCGGAACTTGCGCAGCCCCAGCTTCCATTTCGGCCACTTCAGATAGACGAATCCGAACAGCATACCCCCGAGGTGGGCGAAGTGGGCGACCGGGCTCGCGGGGTTGAGCCCGCTGATGAACTCGATCACGACGAGGCCGATCACGAAATACTTCGCGCGGATCGGGAACAGAAAGTAAAGGTAGATCGGCTGGTTCGGGAAGAGGACGGCGAACGCGAGCAGGAGGCCGTAGATCGCGCCGGAGGCGCCGACGATCGGGTTTGCGCTGGACGGAGTGATGACCACGTTGAGCAGGCCGGCGCCGATTCCGCAGATGAAGTAATACTTGAGGAACTTCTTCGGACCCCAGACGACTTCCAGAGTTCGGCCGAACATCCACAGCACGAACATGTTGAAGAAGATGTGCAAGAAACCGCCGTGCAGGAACATGTACGTGACCAGCTGCCACACGTACCCGCTCCAGAACGCGGCGGGGACGAGCCCGAAGTAGACCGCGACCGTCCGGTCCGCGAACTGCTGGAGCAGATAGATGACGCCGTTTGCGATCAGCAGGTACTTGACCACGTCGGGCAGTGCCGGGTTGCCCCGGTAACCGCTGGAGAATCTGGCAGCCATGAAGTCGCCGTCACTGGTGATTCGACACGCGCCCGGCCGGCTGTCGGGCGCGACACGAGCCGCAAGATACACACCTGAGAGCGCGATACCGTTCCCGCGGGCGGGGCGGGCAGCTCGGAGGAGGCGGGGGCGGGTCGGGATTTCGTGTGCGCGCGCGGGAGTGCGCCCGGACATTGTGCCCCTGTGACAGCGCGTCCGTTTGCGATGTCGCAGGGTTCCACACCCGGCAAGTACAGCACCGGCGTCAGAACCGCGGTTGCGAGCAACCGCGGGCCTGTTCGCGGCGGAAACGTGCACTTGCCCGCAAAACACAGTGTCGCCCGTGCGGGCTTGCCCGCGCGGCTGATCAGCCCGGCAAGTACAGCACCGGCGTCAGAACCGCGTACTCCGAGAGCCGTGACCAAGGTCTTTCCGGACCTTTTCCGCTCCTGGAACTGTATTTGCACTGGATAGACCGTGTTCGGTGATGGACCGGGACTATTTGCCGGAACTTGCGATTGGGCGTTGTCCTGACCGGTTCCGTCTCCTATACTACACGACGTTCGGGGGAAGTCCGACCCGCCCTCACGCACAGCTGCACGCCCCGTCCCCCGTGAGAGAGCAGAGTCAGCAGCAACGGTGCCCCTCATGCAGCTGCGCACAATCACCGCGACGCTTGTCTGTCTGGCGTTCACGGCCGGACTCTCATTTGCCGGCGGGAGCGTGTCCGGCACGTGGGACACGGAAGGCAGCCCGTACTTGATCGACGAGGACATCTTCGTCGCGAACGGCAACCAGCTCGAGATTCTCGCTGATGTGGAAGTCATGTTTGCCGCGGGAGTGGAGCTCCGCGTGTTCGGCGAACTGACTGTGCGCGGGACGAGCAAGGCGCCGGTTCGATTCTCCGGTCTCAATCCCGGGGATATCTGGGACGGGATCCACATCATCGGCGGCGACGAGGGGCTGCTGCAGAGCCTTGAATACGCGATCATCGAGGATTCGTTCTGGGGTGTGACCTCGGACATGAGCACGCTCGATATGCTGCACTGTTCGGTGAGCAGCGCGCACACGGCGCTGCAGCTCGAACATGACAGCTACGCGACGCTGCGCGACTGCCAGTTTGTCGTCGCGACCAACTCGGTGACCGCGACCGCGATGCGGGCGAGCCAGTCCACGGTCTATTCCGACCTGTGCACGTATCGCCTGTCGCTGCTCACCGATCAGCAGGCGGAGGACGGGAGCGCGGTTCGTCTCTATCGCTCCGCGGGCGCAATCGACTCGTCCCACGTCAGCGTGACCAGCCGTCTCGGCGCGCACGGAATCAACCTGATTGTCTGCGAGGATGACGTGCAGATTTCGCGCACGTCGGTGCACAACAGGCGCTACGGGCTGTCGCCGGTGTACATCGGGAGCGCGGTGCGGGCGGCGGCATCCGACCTCACCCTCCGCCAGCTCAGCCTGCACCTGGAGACGGACGGCGGCACGATCGCCGGCGTGTATGTGACCGACGGGTCCGACGTCGATCTTGTCAACACGATTCTCGCCTCGACGGGCACCGGCAGCGCCAACCGCTACGGGGTTTACATTGATCCCTATTCAGCCGGAACAACGGCCCATCTGACATACTCCTGCGTTTACAATCTCGACCTCGCGAACCAGCAGGCGGGGTTCACGTACGAGGCGGGCACGCTTGTCTCTGGCGACCCGCTGTGGCTCGATCCGGACGAAGAGAACTACCACCTCGACTCCGATTCGCCGTGCATCAACGCCGGATCGCCGGAATCGGAGCCGGATCCGGACAACACGATCGCGGACATCGGCAAGCACTACTTCCCGTACACGGCGGTCGGCGGGGAACGGGCCGCCTCGCCGCGCTCGTTCACCGTCTCCGCACCCTATCCGAACCCGTTCAACGCGGGCACCCGGTTTTCCATCGAGCTCGCCGAACCGGAACAGGTAAATGTCGTCGTGTTCGACGTGCTCGGGCGTCGGGTTGCGCACATCGCCGGCGAACGGATGGCCGCCGGGCGCCATCAGTTCGGTTGGCGGCCGGACGTCGCCTCCGGGGTGTACCTGCTGCGCGTCGCCGCCGGCAGCGCGGTCGAGACCCGTCGCCTCACGCTGATTCGCTGAACCGATCCACTGCCCCCGGCGCGCGCAGGCCGTGCACGCCGGGGTGTTCTCTCCCCGCACACGGTTATTGCGGCGCGATGCTGGCGGCACACTCCTGTGCTGTCGGGGCGCCCCGGCGCCGGCGGCCGGCGACGGAGTACTGACACCCGACGGCTGCATTCGTGCCATCCTGAACCCGAAGCGCCGGTCGGTTTCTGCGCGTCCCGCCGTGTCATCCTGAACCCCCGCACGTTTGTTTGTGCGGGGGAGAAGGATCTCGAGAAACGACGGTTCGGTCGCACCATTCCCGTCCGGTGGTCGAGATCCTTCACGGCGCGCGGCAAACGGACGCCGCGCTTGTTCAGGATGACACATTTGCGCAAGCCCGCACGCGAAAACCGGCCGGCCGGTTCAGGAGGACACCTGGTAAAGGGCGACTCGGATGCAACGGGTCAGGAGTCGGATGTCGACCGCGGACGCTCGCAGGGACCTCTCCCAAGTTGGAGTGTCCCCGCCCTCGGATGCGGGAGCCCGATGGAGACCGGGTGGGGTATTGCGAGTACAATCCTGTGAGCGTCAGGTCTGCAAGAATTGCACTCGTGTTTCGCGGACGGTACTTTGCGTGCAGGAGACACCCGTGGGGTGATCGCGTGATGGGTGCGACTGCGAGGACGTTCCGCTCGTGAAGGAAAAAGCGCAGAAATGGAGTAGCGGTACGCGCCGCCGGTTCCGCCTCGTGCCGCCGGCGATCGCGGCGGTTGGCGGGTTGCTGCTCGCCGGCTGCTTCAACGAACCGGCGCGCGACAATCCGGCGGACCCGGGCAGCCCGGACTACGATGAGTCGGCACGGCTCGAAATCCGTGTCCTGAACCAGAAGGAGGATCCGCTCGCAGACGCGCTGGTTCGGTTGATCGAGCCGAACCGGGCCGTGTACACGGACACTGCGGGCCGGGCGACGTTCGACGTGCCGGCGGACACGGTCAACTACGCGATTACGAGTGACGGCTACGTTCCGGTCAGCGGTAATGTCGTGCTGCCTGCGCGGCAGAGTGTCACGATCGACGAGGAACTCAACGGCAAACCGCGTATCGATTCGGTGAACGTGCACACAGAGATGGAGCAGAACCCCGTCGATCAGTCGCGCTTCCAGTACCGCTACCAGTTCGACGCGTACGTGGATGATGTGGACGGGCACAGTGACGTGGATTCAGTCACGTTGTACGACCCGCTGCAACCAGACACGACGATTGATTTCCGCACAACCGAAACGGAGAGGAAGCTCTCGGCTTCGCAGCAGCTCGGGTTCAACCGTGACGCAATCGTTGACCGTCTCGGCCTGGATTTTCGGATTGTGCTGATCGACAGGCAGGGGGACAGCGCGCAGGTGAGCACGCAGATCGGCAGCTACCTCTACTACCCGTACCTGTTTGAAGATATGAATGATTCGTCACCATACAGTATCGGCGACATGTGGTTCGAGTGGGAGAACCCGGCGGAGAACCTGTGGTACAACCCGCGCCGGTTCCGCGTCGAGATCTTCCAGGGCGGAGCGGACGAGCCGTTTCTCGACACGCTGATCGTGTTCGAAGAGACGCACCAGGATTCGCTGTTTCGCCTGCATCTCACGCAGACCGGTGGATTCGACGACAGCGCGCACACCTGGCGGCTGACGATGTACGACCCGACCGGGAACCTGGTGAAGACGAAACCGAAGTACTTTACGCCGCAGTTTTGAGGCCGGTTCTGATGCGGTCGGCGCCTCCATGCCTCGTGCCCGCGCTTGCTCGCCAAGCGCGGGGGCGTAACTGTGTCATCCTGAACAAGCCGGCCGGGCTGTTTCGCTGTTTCAGGCCGGCGCCGTGGAGGATCTATAAACGGAACCCGCACCCGGTTCGATTGGAATTGCCGGCGGTTGGTGTATCCGGTAGATCCTTCACCCTCCGCGCCTGCCGGCGCTTCGGGTTCAGCATGACGCGCGGGGGGACGCTTGCGAGCATTCGGTTATCCCCTTGGCTGAGCTGTGAACAATATCGGAGGTGGCAAAGGCGTCATTCTGACCGAAGCCCGACGTCCGTTTGTCGGGCGGGGGGAAGTTTATCCTGAACGCAGTGAAGGGAAGGTCCAGGTTCGACAAGGGTGGAGGATACGATGAAACTCGAGAAACAGCCCTTGGATAAGCTGGACCTTCTTCACCCGCCTTCACGCACACAGACGCGTGAAGCCGGGTTCAGAATGACGGCTCGGCCGCCCCGACCGATCTGAGTTTCCTCCGTGCACGTGGCTGAGCGAACGGCATAACCGAATGCGAGCAAGCGTCCCGTGATCACTGCAACATGCGGCGCTTCGGGTTCAGGATGACACGGTTCAACGAGTCGAATTGACCTGAGTCGGCGTTGGCGCCGGCTGGAACAACCATGACGGACAAACCGAACAATCATCGCGGAGAGGAACAGGTGAACGCCGCGAAGGCGCGCGACGAGGTCCGTCCCGGCCCGGTGTCGAGCGCGAGCACGCTCGAGGCACTGCTCCGGATCAGCCGTGTGCTCAGCTCGATCCTCGAGGGGCCGGCGCTGCTGCGTAAGGTGCTCGAGATCGCGATGGAGGCGGTGCAAGCGCAGCGCGGATTTGTCGTGCTCACCAGCGACGGCGGAGACGGTTGGTCGATTGCGGCGGCGGCGAACCTGAGCGACGAGGAGGCCGGCCGGATCGCGCAGCCGTCGAGCAGGATCCTGCGCCGCGCGATGAACGAACGTGTCCCGCTGCTCGTGCATGATGCGCGCACCGACCCCCGATTCGAGGGCTCGGAGAGCGTGATCATGCAGCAGATCACCGCCGCGATCGCCGTGCCGATGATGGTCCGCGACAAGCTGCTCGGGATCATATACGTGGACAGCCGCCAGGACCGCTCGCGGTTCAGCGAGGAGAACCTCGACTTCTTCCGCGTGTTCGCGGTGCAGGCGGGGCTCGCGTACGTGAACGCCGCCCGTTTCGACAGCCTGAGAGAGAAGAACCTGCGCCTGCAGACCGAGATGCAGAGGATGTACGGCTTCCCGGAGATCATCGGTGTGCACCCGAAGATGCAGAACGTGTTCACGTTGATGCGCAAGATCCTCAACTCGGACATCTCGGTGCTGCTGCTCGGCGAGAGCGGGACGGGCAAGGAGCTGGTTGCGCGCGCGCTTCACTACAACGGCCCGCGCCGTGAGAAGCCGTTCGTCACCCAGTTCTGCGGCAACCTCAGCGAAACCCTGCTCGAGAGCGAACTGTTCGGCCACAAGCGCGGCTCGTTCACCGGCGCGCTGCACAACAAGCGCGGGCTGATGGAAGTCGCTGACGGGGGCACGTTCTTCCTCGACGAGATCGCGGACATCAGCCCGACGATCCAGACGAAGCTGCTGCGCGTGCTGCAGGACGGCGCAATCCGCCGCGTCGGCGGCACCGAGACGCTCAGCGTCGATCTCCGCATCATCTCAGCGACGAACAAGGATCTGAAGCGAGAAGTGGACGAGGGCCGTTTTCGCGAGGATCTGTACTACCGGTTGAATGTGATCACCGTCGAGCTTCCGCCGCTGCGGGAGCGGCTCGACGACATCCCGCTGCTCGCCGAACATTTCCTCAAACGTGCGGCGAAGCGCAACGGCCGTGCGAAGAAGACCCTGAGCCCGGAAGCGGAAGCGATGATGAAAGCACACGAGTGGCCGGGCAACGTGCGCGAACTCGAGAACGCGATCGAACGTGCGGTCGTGCTCGCCGGCGAACGGGCGGAGATCCTCCTCGAGGATCTGCTCATCTCCGACCGGGATGATCGGACTCCCCGCCAGAAGACGCTCCGCGAGCACGAGCGGGAGATCGTCCTTTCCACGCTCGAGAACTATCACGACAACAAGACACGTACCGCCGAAGCGCTCGGTGTCAGCCTGCGCTGGCTTCACTATCGGCTGAAAGAGTGGCAGACGAACGAATAGCCGGTTATCGCGTCGATCGCGAGATCTCGCGCTCCACGATCGCTTCCGTCTATCAGGGCTACCAGGAATCGCTGCAGCGGAAGGTGCTGATCAAGCGCCTGCACCCGCAGTTCGTGCGGGATCGGGAGATCCGCGCCCGGTTTGAGCGCGAGGCGCACGCGCTCGCGCGGATCAAGCACAAAAATATCGTCCACATCTACGACTACCGCGCCGACGACGAGCTCATGCTGCTCGTCTCCGAGTGGATCGCAGGCGGCTCGGTGAGCGAGTTCATCCGGCGGCACGGTCCGCTCGACGAGGCCGCCGCGCTCGCGCTCGCGATCGACGTGCTCGAAGGGCTTCAGGTCGCCCACGCCGCGCGCGTGATCCACCGCGACATCAAGCCCGGGAACCTGCTGCTCGCCGGGAGCACGGTCAAGATCACCGACTTCGGCCTCGCCCATTTCGAAGGCTCCCCCGCGGTCACCCAGCAGGGCGCGGTGATGGGCACCCCCGCGTACATGGCGCCGGAAGTCGTCAGCGGCCGGCCCGCGACCGCGAACTGCGACCTGTACAGCTTCGGCGTCACTCTCTACGAAGTGCTCTCCGGTGAAAACCCGTTCCAGGCCGGCCATGTTTCACAGACGCTGCAAAACGTGCTCGCGGTGAAGCCGGACCGGTTGGAAGGCGTGCACGCCGAGACGAACCGCCTGCTGCAGGCGTTGATGGCGAAGGACCCGAACCAGCGGCCGGAGTCCGCCGGCGCGGCGCTCGCGATGATCGAACCGGTGGCGAAGGAGCTCGCCGTCGAACGCGGCTGGGAGGCGGTCGCGGAACGTATCGGGGAACGGGAGCGCGCGGACCATCACTCCGCACCGGAACGCGGCGGGCCGGAGTCCGATCATTCGATCCGCCCTGCGCGCAAACCGGCCCCGTCGCGGAAGGTCGTGGTCGCAGCATGGACCGCGATGGTGCTGATTACGGCCGCCGTGTGGCTGCTCAGCCCCGGCCCGTCCGAGCGAGCCGCGGGTGTGAACGCGCCCGCGGAGGACAGCGCGCGTTTCGAGCTCGCGCAACTGCCGCAAGAGCCGGAAGTTCGGCGGCCGGCCGACACGAGCGCGGCTCAGGCCGGGGGAGAGACCGACCGCCGGGTTGTCGAACGGCCCGCAGAAGAACCCGCCGAGCCGGGCGTTGAAAGCGACGTGCCGCCCGCGGTCGAGCCCGGCGGAAACGCGGACATCGATTCGGCGAGCGCGCCGGCGTCGTTCGCAGGCGGCGCCGCGCCGGCGGAGGAAACCGGTGCGCGCGAACGCGAGCGGGCGGCGGAGACGGGCGCGGCCGAACCGGCCGGTCGCCGCGAAGCAACCGGCGACGACCGCCCCGCCGCGGCCGACAGCGGGTACGTAGTGCTCACCGTGAACCCGTGGGCGAACGTGTACCACGGCACGCGCAAACTGGGCACGACACCGCTGCGGCGGCCGCTGCATCTGCCAGCCGGGCGCGTGCGCATCGAGCTCGACAACCCGCAGTTCCCGCCCGCGAGCCGCGAGATAAGCGTGCCACCGCACGACACCGCCGGCGTCACGATCGACCTGTTCGACGAGGTCGGCGTGATCGAGTTCATCAACGCGGAGCCGTGGGCGGAGGTCAGCCTCGACGGGAACTACCTCGGCACGACCCCGATCCACCAGCAGCTCATCGTGCAACCCGACCGGCACACGCTCGTGTTTCGCCACCCGGCGCTCCCCGACCGCGACACGACGTTCACCATCACCGCGGGCGGAGAGCCGATCCGCATGTTCATCGATCTCACTCGTGCCGGACGAGCGAGCGGACGACGGTGACGTCGAACACGAGCAGCGCCGGGTCGGGGTCGGGGACGACGCTGCTCTCGATCCGCTTCCGGAGGGCGCGCGCCCTCAGCCCGCACGCGACGAGCGGCAGCCAGGCGGCGATGAACGAAACGGTGAACCAGAGCAGGAACGAGACCGGGTCATCGACGCCCGGGATCGGGGATTCGAAACGTGCGAGCGCGCGCCAGAGGCCGAACGCGACGACCGCGGCCGCGAGCGCGAGGCTGATCGTCCACCCGGCGATCCACCACGGGCGCGTGCGGCGCGCGGGGTCGTAGAGCGCGACCAGATCGCGAGCGAGCTTCTTCCGCACGTGCACGAGCCGGCGCACGTGCTGCTCGTCGGAGGCGCCGTCCGGGACCGCGCGCCCGTTTCACCGCCTCGCGCACGAGCGCCTTTTCCTCATCTGTCAGTGAGATCGGCGTGCGCGGCGAGCCGGTTTCACGTTCCCCGCCCGCGGGCGACCGCGCCGTGCCCGTGCGCTCGCCGTTCACGTCGGTCCCGTCAGCCGCGCGCGCCGGTTCTTGATCGCCTGCCGCTCGCCGATCAACTGCTGCCGCCGGCGCAGGTCGTCCGGCCCGGACTCCCCTTTCTGCAACCGCTCGCGGATCTCGGCGAGTTCATGTTCGATCGCGCGCATCCGCAGCACATCGGGCGCGCCCGCGAGCACGGCCTCAACGAACTCCGCATCGTCCGGCGGCGCCTGGTTGAGCGTGCTACCGATCAGGCGCACGAGGTGGTCCTGTTCCGCGAACCGGTCGTAAAGGTCGGCCTCGCGAATCTCCCTGCCTTCGATGTGCGCGGCCTCGATCGTCTCGAACACGGGTCGCAGCCGGTGGTCGCCGAGCTCGCCGGAACGGAGGAAGGAGAACACGTCCCCGCGCCGCTCCGGATGATGTACGAGCACGCGCAGCAGGTCGCGCAGCATCTTCTCGTCCCCGGTCGCCGGGGCTTTTTCCTCCTCACGAACCGCGCGCGCCCGGCCGGAGCTCTTCCGCTTCTCGCGCGCGAGTTCACGGGCGAGCAGTTTCTCCTCGACGCCGAGTTTCTCCGCGGCGTCGTGCAGCGCGAGCTGGCGGGTGATCTCGTCTTCGATCCGGATCAGCGTGTCGATGATCGCGCGCGCGGCTTCGGACCGGCCCTGCGGGGTTTCGAGCGCGCCGCGGCGGCGGAAGTAGTCCAGCTTGAAATCGACGAGCGGCATCGCGCCGACAAGCGCCGCCTGCATCGCATCGGGACCTTCCGACTTGAGCAGGCTGTCCGGATCTTCCCCGGGAGGCAGGAGCGCGATGCGGACGTCGAGCCCGGAGCCGGCGAGCACATCCGCGCCGCGGTTCGCCGCGATGTTGCCGGCCGCGTCCGCGTCGTAGAGCAGGACAGCCCGTTTCGCGAACCGTTTCACGAGCGCTGCCTGCTCGGAGGTGAGCGCGGTTCCGAGCCCGGCGACGGCGTGATCGAACCCGGCCTCGTGCATCGCGAGCACGTCGGTGTAGCCTTCCACGAACACACCCGCGCCCTGCTGGCGGATCGCGCCGCGCGCCTGCGCGAGCCCGTAGAGCAGGCGCCCCTTGTGATAGACAGGCGTCTCCGGCGTGTTGATGTACTTCGGCTGCGGGTTTTCCGCGTCCTCCTCCATGATCCGCCCGCCGAAGCCGACGACCCGCCCGCCGGCGTTGAAGATCGGGAACATCAGCCGCCCGCGGAACCAGTCGTAGTGGCCGCCGGTTTTCTCGCTGCGACGGACGAGCCCGGCCTTGACGAGAACGTGATCACGGTGCTTCCGGCGGCGGGCGAGCTTGAGCAGGCTGTCCCACTCAGCCGGAGCGAGCCCGAGCCGGAACTTCTCCGCGATCTCCCGCGAAATCCCGCGCCGCTCGAGGTACTCGCGCGCGGCGATCGAATCCGCGCCCGCGCCCTCGACGAGATGGTGCCGGTAGAACTTCGCCGCGAGCTCGTTCGCCCGGTAGATCTCGTCCGTCTCCCCCGCGCCCGGACCGCGCTTCTCCTCGACCTTGATCCCCGCGCGATCGGCGAGACGGCGCACCGCCTCCGGAAACGTGATCCCCTCCATCTTCATCAGGAAGGTGAACACGTTCCCGCCCTCGCCGGATGAGAAGTCGTGGAAGATCTGCCGCTCCTCGTGCACGGAGAACGAGGGCGTCTTCTCGTCCACGAACGGCGAGAGCCCGAACCAGTTCACACGGCCGCGTTTCTTCAGCGACACGTACTCGCTGACAATCTCCACGATGTCGCTGGCGTCACGCACACGGCGGATGAGGTCGTCATCGATCGGCATGCCGGGAATGTAAGAAGCGGCGAGCGGGATGAAAGCGGCGCGACCGCGGATGCCTCGACGAAACCCGACCCGACGCTATGTCACCCGATCGCGACACAGCCGTCGCGCAAAGACCGGCAACAGCAACACAGGCGTCCATCGCACACACGCCCACCCCGCGCAATCCGCACCGCATTGTCTCTCAGAGGCATGACACCAATTCACTCAGATCGGCGCTGGGGGTTGTGCTCGTAGGGGGGTCGCTGTAGAATACGAATCAGCGTCAGGAAAAAACCATCCGAGCTCTGCGCCGGGCGTGCGGACGCGACAACCACGTTGTAGCTTACCAAAAGGAGGTGAATGATGACACCGCGCGTGTTGTATGTTTGTGCTGTGGTCGCAGGAGCGGCGCTGATGTTCGCGTTGGGTTGACCCCGGCTGTGGCCCAACCGTTCCCGTGGGAGGACCATCTCACGCTTTCGCCGGACCAGAATTCCGTATCCGGTGACATCCCCTATTTCCAAGACTCGGAAGGGAATCCGATCGAGGTAGACTTCTCCGACAGCCATCTCCACACGAACGCGACTGACGGCAGCTACTACGGTAACATCAAGACGACCACGGATCAGGAAAGAGGGCCATACTCGCCTCAGGACGGGCTCGTGTACCCGTGGCCCGATCTCCAGGAGGACAGCGAGCCCAACAGCGCGTTCAAACTGTCCTGGAACGAGCCCGCCACCGACGGGAACGCTTTCTTCGACATTGTGGTCGATGAGGTCGAGTGATCTGTTCTCATCTTCACGAGGGCGGCAGGCCGAAAGGCACTGTCGCCCTCAACGCGGGAGGAGTTTGTTATGCGACCGTTGATTTTCGCGCTGACCGCGTTCGCAGCGTGCGGTCCCGCCCTTGCGCAACAGTGGCAGTCTTCCATCCACGGGGAATGTTCCCCGTACTATCTCGCTGCCGACTCCTCGGGCCAGCGAATCGTGGTCAGCATGGCGGATGGCGCAGGGATCTGGCTCACAGATGACGCCGGGCAGAATTGGACTCAGATCAACGACAGGGTCACCGGGCAGCCGGTCAACTTTCCGATCGTTTATTGCGAATACGTCACCGTCGGTGCGGCGGCCGATACGATGATCCTGAACATGATTTACGGTCAGGGTGGGGATCTTAACACCAGCGACTTCCACACCTTCGACGGCGGCGAAACGTGGGCGTCCTATCGGGAGGCTGTCGCCGATGCGTGGCCCGACTCCATCTCGTCGATTGGCGGCAACGGGAACCCGACCCTGATTCTCGATGACCGCATCTATTTCTCAAACCAGGAAGGATTCGCGATCAGCTACGATGACGGGGAGAGCTGGGATGTGATCGATGTCGGCCCCTACCATTGCGGGCTGAACGGTGTCACTTTCAATCAGAGCGATCCGGACATGATCTTTCTGTATGGGATTTGGGGTGATGATTACGACGGGGGACCGCAGGTCGGGGGAGTTATCGGCAGTTACGACGGCGGGCTTACCTGGAGGCGTCTCACAGACATGGAAGACCTGACCGATGACCCGTTCGGCGCGGTTGTTCAGGTGAGACACGGTGAAGGGGACAACCTGTACGCGCTCACCGCCTGGTCGCCGGGGGATCCCCATCCTCCGCTGCTCCACTCACCAGACATGGGGTCGAGCTGGGAATGGATAGAGGCCGAGGGGTTGCCCGAGCTGATGCTGACCAGATACCTGGCAGTTGTTCCGGAACGTCCGGGGCGGATGCTCGTCGCCGGACCATTCAACACCGGCGTCTGGGAGTCGGAGGACGGAGGGGAGAACTGGCACAGGCTGCTTCGCGGCCTGCCCGAAAGCCCCTCCGCTGTGCGCTGCATCTACCGCAACCCGTTCAGCGGGCACCTGTACATCTGTTTCGTGAGGCAGGGCATTTGGGGATCGCTGGACTCCGGCGACACGTGGCAGCAGGTTCCGTCCCCACCGATCGGGATGATGGCGGACAGTTACTACGATATCGGTTTGATTGCAGGCGAGGGCGGCGTTCTGCACGGCTTCCGGAAACCGCCCGTCTTCTACGCCCCGGACGATGCCACCGAGTTTGCGCCGGTCCCCCTGTTCACCACGGACCAGGATCACGAGCTGTTCACACATGCCGTCGCATATCCCGAGGACATGCCGATCACCGCGAACTGGCGGCGCGACATCTGGACGCTTGAGGAAGAGCAGGACATCGTTCGTTCCACCGACGACGGCGAGACATGGACACGAACGCCGTGCGGTTTTCCCGGTCTCGCCATGACCACTGCGGTCAACACCGACAGCGGACTTGTCATCGTCGGTACAGGTAACGCGCACGACATCTACCGATCGTCCGATTTCGGCGAGAACTGGCAACATCACGAACTTGACTTCACGTTCACCTGGTCATTGATGACCGTCGGGTCGAGTCTCTACGCGGCGCGCGTGACAGATCCCGCCGATCTTGTCTGGAGTGATGATCTGGGCGAGACCTGGCGGAGCCTCGATTTCCCTGCAGCGGATCAGCTGGTGAGCGCGTATATGTCGCCGATACTGTCGGATAACGACACGCTTTTCGTCCGCGCACGGCACCATTGCTGGGCGCGCCTTCCCGACGGAGCCTGGCAGCAGCGGGCGATGGTTTACCCCTACATTTCCAACGTCAGCTTCTTCGACTGGGACGTCGTTTCCACAATCGCCGACACGTTTATCGTCGCCGGAACGGATTTCTACCATGACATGGCAACTTCATACGACGGCGGCTGGACGTGGGAATACCAGGAAGTCGAGCTCCCCGGCGGATATCAGGGGGAGCGATCGATCGAACTGGAATACGACCGCTGGCGGGATCGGCTCTGGGTCGACACAGGGTTGGGGCTCGCGTATCTCGACGATCCGACGTCCGCGGTCGGGGAGGAAGTGTGGCGGTTTCAGCCGGCGACGTTCGTCACGCTCGACGCCTACCCGAATCCGTTCAACACGACCGCGACCGTGCGCTATTCGCTGGCGAAGCCCGGCGAGGTGACGCTGGACGTTTACGACCTGCTCGGCCGGCGGGTCGCCTCACTTGTCCGCGGTCTCCGCGCCCCCGGCGCGCACACGGTCACGTTCGACGCCTCCGCCCTCGCCTCCGGGCCCTACTTCCTCCGCCTCACCGCCGGCGCGCAGTCGGCGACGCGCAAGATCACGCTCACGAAGTAGCCCCGCAGCTCCGGCGGGTGGCCCGGGCTTCAGCCTCTGGTGTCATCCGCGGTGACGGCTGCGCCGTCCCCGCGGGCATACTTGTGGCCCTCCGGGGACGCTTGCTGGCAAGCGTCCCCGGAGCGGTGGTGAACAGAAGATGCTCGCCCATGCATCCATGCCTGCACAGCAGGCATGGGCATATAGCATATACCATCCGCATAGCCTGCGTCATCCTGAACGAGCCGACCGGGATTCTCCGAGCGAGGCTTGATTTCAAAATGGAGACCGCGTAGCTTGCAAGTGTGAACAGGAACGAGACGTTGGTCCATCTCGTGAATCTGTTCTCGAAGCCCCCTGTTTGGGATCATCCGAGTCCGTGAAGCGGTCGTGCGCACTCCGTGTGTTTACGGGGCGAGCCCGTGCCGCCGGTCGCCAGTGTCGCACCATAGTTCACAAGATGCGCTTCTCGATCCGGTGATCACGGTCGGGGAGGCGGCCCGGATCACCGGACTCTCCGACTCCTCGCTGCGCAAGTACGAGGCGGCCGGGCTGATCCACTACGCGCGCACCCGCGGCGGGTACCGGATGCTCTCCGTCGAGGACCTCGAGCGCGTGCGCATGATCCAGCAGTTGATCAAGGGTAAGGGGTTGACGCTCGCGGGGATCCGGCGACTGTGGAGCCTGATTCCGTGTTGGGAGCTGAAGGCCTGCTCCGCGGAGGAGCGCGACCGGTGCGCCGCGATCCACGACACCGTGACCGAGCCGTGCTGGGTGCTGCGCGAGTTCTCCGGATGCTGCGAGCGGTCCCAGTGTCGCACTTGCGAGGTGTATCGCACGGCCGCCACCTGCACCGAGGATCTGAAGCAGATGCTGTTCGAGCTGCTGCTCGCGCGCCGTGACGACGCGGCACCGGGCCAAACCGGAGGCTGAATGGCCGGGCCACCCGTCCGCGCTTGACAAGCAAGCGCGGGCACGAGAAAGTGGGTGAAACCCGAGGCTGAATGGCCGGACGACCCGGCCGTGGAATATGCCCGCGGGGACGGCGTAGCCGTCACCGCGGCTGAACAGACGGTACGGTACCGGCCGTGCGGGCTTGCCCGCGCGGATGATCAGACGGGAATGAAAACTACTGCCGCCGAATCCGCGCTTGACAAGCAAGCGCGGGCACGAGAAAGTGGGTGAAACCCGAGGCTGAAGGGCCTGTTGTGCATTGAAGATAACGGCCAAAGGTGTCATCCTGAACAAGCGCGGCGTCTGTTTGCCGCGCGCAGTGAAGGATCTACGCGGTACATAACCCGGAGCTTATTTGACCCGCACGCTGCGCGGTTCTTGCGGGTAGATCCTTCACCCCCGTGGGCAGAAACAAACCGTCGCACGGGGGTTCAGGATGACACGATCTTCCCAATGCGCGACAGCGGCTGACGCCCCGGACCACCCGTCAGATGGGGGGAAGATGAGCCTGTTTCATATCGTCATCTACGGGTCGCTGCTGATCTTCATCGTCGCGATCCTCGCGCGCGCGGCGCGGATCATGCGGATGCCGCTGCACCTGCGCTGGGAGTTGCAGCCTGTGCCGCACGAGAGACCAGGCGCGTCCACGTTCGAGCGCGTGGACTGGTGGACCCATTCCCGCGACCGGAGCCGGTTCGGCGAGCTTTCGATCATGATTCCCGAGATCCTGCTGCTCAAGGGGGTGTGGGAGCACAACCGGGGCCTTTGGTTCGCGTCATGGACGCTGCATTTCGGGCTTTACCTGCTGATCGGCGCGATGGTTGTGATCCTGCTGCACGCGGTCCTGCTCGTCGCGGGTGTGCTCGCGGACGCGTTCGTGCCGGTGGTGCTCGCGGCGGTGACCCGTCCGCTCGCGATCGCCGGCGGCGCGCTCGGGACGGTGGGCGCAATCGCGATGCTGATCCGCCGCATCACCGAACCCGGGATGCGCCGGTACGCGACCGCGGGCCATTTCGTCAACCTCGCGCACCTCGGCGCGATCTACGTGACCGCGCTGCTGTGGGCGCTGCTCGACGGCGGGTTCGTCGCGGAGACGGCGACGCTGTACGCCGGCGTGCTCACCGCGGCGCCGCTCCCGTCGCTGCCGCTGATCGGCTACCTCAACGTCGCGATCGTGCTCCTCTTCTTCATCTACCTGCCGTTCACGCACATGACGCACTTCTTCACGAAGTACTTCACGTACCACATGGTGCGTTGGGAGGACACGCCGAACACGGCCGGCGGCAGGCTCGAGGAGAAGATCCGGCGGAATGTGAGCCAGCCGGTGAGCTGGGCGGCGGCGCATGTCGGCGCGAACGGGAAGAAGACCTGGCTCGATCTCGTCGCGGACACCGGCGAGGTGAAGCGTGAAACGGAGGAGGCGTAACGATGCCCGGCGCGAACGGAAAACAGCAGCCCCGCTCGGTGCGGGACATCGGCAGGCGTTCGGAGCGGCTCGCGCACGTCGCGGTCGAGGAGCTGATGCCGTTGCCCGCGCCGTATGACGTCTCCGAGGACTTCCCGGGGATTGCGCCGCTCAAGGACGAGACGCGGGCGCGATACGGCGCGTCGGCGACGCTCGACGACACGCTCGCGGCGGGGATCCCGCAGCCGGCGACCGAAGAGGACGAACGGAAGATCGTGGAGGCGTTCCTCTCCGGCCTGCGTAAGCTGTTCTCGCGCGAGAACAACTGGACGTTTCTCCAGCCGCTCGTGCTCTCGATGGAGCATTGCGCGCGCTGCCAGACGTGCGCCGCCGACTGCCCGGTGTTCGAGGCGAGCGGGCGCAACGAGCTGTACCGCCCGACGTTCCGCGCGGAAGTGCTCCGCCGGCTCTATTTCAGGCATGTCAAGCCCGGCGGCGCGTGGTACAACACGTTCCACAGCAGCGGGCTCGAGCTCACGTACGACCTCGTCGCGCGCCTGTTCGAGCTCGCGTACCGGTGCACACTGTGCCGCCGCTGCGCGCAGAGCTGCCCGATCGGCGTGGACAACGGCCTGATCACCCACGACCTGCGCAAGCTGTTCAGCCAGGAGCTCGGCTGGGCGCCGAAGGAGCTGCACAACAAGGGGACGGTACAACAACTCACGCTCGGCTCCTCGACCGGGATGAACAAGCTCGTGGTCAAGGATAACATCGAGTTCATCGACGAGGACATGTCCGAGCGGCTCGGCTGGGAGGTGAAGACGCCGTGGGATGTGCAGGGCGCGGACATGCTCGTGATCGAGAACGCGGGCGAATTCCTCGCGTGGCCGGAGAACCACGGCTGCACCGCGGCGATCCTGAACGGGGCCGGGCTGTCGTGGACGATGTCCAGCGAGATCGCGGGCTACGACGGCGTCAACTACGGCCTGTTCTACGACGACGTCCAGCTCGCGCGCGTCGCGACGCGGCATTTCCGGATCGCGAAACAGCTCGGCGTGAAGAAGATCGTGATGGGCGAGTGCGGGCACGAGCACAAGGCGCTCGGAGTGATCGCGGACCGTGTCGGGCTCGATCTCGTCCCGCGCGAGAGCTTGCTCACGCTCGTGCGCGACATCGTGTACAGCGGCGCGATCAACGTCGACCCGTCACGCAACGACTTCCCGGTCACGCTGCATGACCCGTGCAACATCGTCCGCAACATGGGAATCGTGCAGCCGCAGCGCGATGTGCTGCGCAAAATCTGCCCGCAGTTCCGCGAAATGACCCCGCACGGGATCCGCAACTACTGCTGCGGCGGGGGATCGGGGTTCGCGATCATGTCGCCGAACAACTTCGAGCAGTGGCGGAATCTGATCTCGAGCCGGAAGAAGTTCGCGCAGATCCTCGGCGCGTTCGCCGACACCGAGCTCAACGATCCGGAACAGAAGAAGTACGTGTGCGCGCCGTGTTCGAACTGCAAGGGCGCGATCCGTGACATGCTCGACTTCTACGGCGCGAAGGAGAAGTCGGGAATCTACTACGGCGGGCTCGTCGAACTCGTCGTGAACGCGATGGCCGGCGCCGCGGAACCAATCCTCGACTGGGAGATGATGTGACGGCTTCAGCCGCGGAACGCACGGACCGTGACTCGGCCGCGGACGGTGATCCGACCGCGGACGACACGGACGGTGATCCGACCACGGATGACACGGATATGGTTGTTCCCGAAAGTCTTACGTGATGCGCATCCGGGGGTCGCCCGGGGCTCGCCGCAGGTTGCACCGCCGGAGGTTGATGGGACCCCGGGCAAGCCCCGGGCCACACCATACTGACAGATTTATGAGAACAATGATAGTACGGATGATGCGGCTCTCCCGGCGCCCATAGTGGGACGAATCACATGGAACGAGTGCTGATACTACGTCATTCTGAACGTAGCCCGATGTCAGTTTATCGGGCGAAGTGAAGTTTATCCTGAACGCAGTGAAGGGAAGGTCCAGGTAGATAAACGGTTGTATATACATACATTACGATCGTCGTACTCGGACCTCTCCTTCACTGCGTTCAGGACATGCTTCAGCCGCGTGCGGCAAACTGACGCCGCCCGCAGCTTCAGGATGACGGTGAATCACCCGTCTTTCCATCTGAACTGGTCCAATAGTGTCATCCTGACCCCGAAGCGCCGTCAGTTAGCGCGCCCCCGTGTCATCCTGAACCTCCCGCACGTCAGTGTGTGCATTACGCCGTGTCATCCTGAACCTCCCGCACGTCAGTGTGTGCATTACGCCGTGTCATCCTGAACCTCCCGCACGTCGGTTTGTGCGGGGGTGAAGGATCTACCGGCAAGTACCGCGCAGGGTGCGTGTCGAATAACCCCGGGTAGTGTACCGCGTAGATCCTCGTATACGTATGTCGTCCGTGCGGAGGCATGAGACGAGCGACGCGAGCAAGCGTCCCCGGAGTGCTGCTGTCCCGGCCGTGCGGGCTTGCCCGCGCGGTTGACGCAAGGCCCTGCGACATCGCTGCGCGCTGTCACAGGGGCACGTTCGCGGACGGGATGGGGACGTTTGCTCGCATGCGGTTATCCCTTTGGCTCACCTGGGAACAAGATCGCGCGCGGAAACTGCGTCATTCTGACGCCCGAAGGGCGGAAGAAGGTCCGAGCATGAACGGGGTTACTGTCTGGATCGCACCTGCTGGAACTGGACCTTCTTCACCCGCCTTCACGCAAACCGACGCGTGAAGCCGGGTTCAGAATGACGCCTCTGCCGCGCGGATGTGCTTCAGAGTCCGGTCCATGCACGTGGCTGAGCAAAGTGCACGACTGGATGCAGGCAAGCGTCCCCGGCGTGGTACAGCGAGCGGTGGTACGGATGTGCGCGCTACGCCTCGACCATCTGGCGCGCGTGCTCGTACACCTCGACCAGCTTCGTCGCCGATGCTGTCCAGCTGAAATCCTGCTTCATCCCGTTCAGCATCAGCCTTTTCCACTGCTGCTGGTCCGCTGACACGCGCACGGCCCGGTCGACGGCCGCGACCAGCTCATCGACGGAGAACTCGTCGAACCGGAACCCGTTGCCGGTCCCGCTCGCCGGGTCGAACTCGCTGACCGTGTCGGCGAGCCCGCCGGTGCCGTGCACGATCGGCGGTGTGCCGTAGCGCAGGCTGTACATCTGGTTGAGCCCGCACGGCTCGTAGCGGGACGGCATCAGGAACGCGTCCGCGCCGGCTTCGATCCGGTGCGCGAGCGCATTGTCGAACGCGATCCGCGCCACGATCCGGCCGGGGTGTTGCTTCGCGAGCTCCCGGATCGCCTTCTCGACCTCCGGCTCGCCGGCGCCGAGGATCACGAAGTTGACCGGGAGCGCGAGCAGCCGTTCGGCGGCCTGCACGAACAGGTCGTAGCCCTTCTGCGTGACCAGCCGCGCGACCACACCGACGAGCAGATTTTCCGGCGGATCGAGCTTCATTTCCCGGATCAGTTTCTCGCGGCATGCCTGCTTGCCGGACAGATCCTCAGACGAGTAGTTCGCCGCGAGCTCACCGTCCGTCTCCGGATTCCACACGTCCGTGTCGATCCCGTTCAACACGCCGAACACCTTGTCGCGCTTCTCGGAGAGCACGTCGTCGAGCCCGGCGCCGTGATCGGGGGTGAGAATCTGCTCGGCGTAGGTCGGCGAGACGGACGTGATCAGGTCCGCGGTGACGATCCCCGCCCTGAGGAAGTTGAAATCGCCGTGATGCCAAGCGGGGTGAGACTTGTCGAACTTCACGTCCGGCGACAGCACCTGCGTCACGACCGCGGGCGGGAACACGCCCTGGTACGCGAGGTTGTGGATCGTGAGCAGCGTGCGCGTCTTCTCGAAGAACGGGTCGTCCCGGTACTCCGTTTTCAGGTAGTAGGGGAGCATCGCGCTCGGCCAGTCGTTGACGTGCACGAGATCCGGCTGCCAGTAGAGCACCTTGAGCATCTCGAGCGCCGCCTTCGAGAACAGCGCAAACCGGAACGCGTCATCCTCGAACCCCTTGCCGGTCGCCGGATCGACGTAGATGTCATCGCGGTCGAAGTACGGCTTGTATTCGAGGAAGTACGCCTGCACCTTGGAATCGGGGACGAACCCGGACTTGACCGAGATCGTGATCGTCTCCCCGCCGAGGGGCACTTCGATATCGCGCAGGCGGATCACCTCGCGCAGGTTGTATTTGCGGTCGCGGATCACCCGGTATTTCGGGATGAACACGCGGATATCATGATCGAGGTCCTTGAGCACCTTCGGCAGCGCGCCGGCGACATCCGCCAGCCCGCCGACCTTCGCCATCGGATACAGCTCGCTCGTCAGGTAGAGAACGTTGAACCGAGACATCGCAGAGGGCGCCTCCGGAAAGAGAATCGCAGGATGATGAGCAAGGTATGGTGACTCCGAAAAAATACGGCTATGCGCTTTGAGAAGCAAGATCCGGTGAATACAGCACGGCGCGGTTGCGGCCGGATTCCTTCGCCCGGTACAGCGCCTTGTCCGCCTGGTCGATCAGTTCATGGTAGTCCTCGATGCTGCCGTCGCTGTCTGCGACACCGAGGCTGATCGTGAGCCGTTTCCCCGGCTGGGAGTCCATCCCGGAGAACTCGTGCTCTGCCACTCTCCGGCGGATTTTCTCCGCGGCGACATTGGCTGCGGATGCCGGCGTGTGCGGGAAGATGATCGCGAATTCCTCGCCGCCGTAACGCGCGACCGTATCTTCCTCGCGGACCATGCTCTTGAGGATGGACGCGAAGTCGTGAAGCAGGTAGTCGCCCTTCAGATGCCCGTTGCTGTCGTTGTACTTCTTGAAGTAGTCGATATCGATCAGGATCAGCGAGAGCGGCAGCCGGTAGCGTGAAGAACGGTGTGTTTCCTTTTCAATCACGTCGTTGAAGCTGCGCCGGTTGTTCAGGCCGGTGAGCGCATCGACTCTCGCCATCAGGCGCATGTCCTCGTGCGCGTTCGAGTTTTCCAGGCTGCGCGCGATGATCTCGCCGAACCGGCGGATACGCTCGAGATCCGTTTCTTCAAGCTCGCTCTCCTCGGTGAAGTAGAGCGCCGCCATCCCCTGCACGCTGTTGCCGTGAACGAGCGGAATCAGCAACCCTTCTCTCAGGCCGGCGAGCTCGGCGAGATGCGGGTTGAGCACGCCGTCTTCCTTCCGCATCCGGACCAGGCGCGGCTTCTCGCTTTCGAGCAGCGTCTTCACAACTTCCCGGTCGAGGAACAGGTCCAGGTCTTTGCCGTACCCGGTGCGGTTGTCATGCCAGGAGAGGAACTCCTCGTAGCGGCTGCCGAGCCGGTTGAACACGTGGATGTCCACGAACTCATAGCCGATCGTCGCGTCCAGCGCGCGCGCGATCGCGGGGAGCAGGCGGTCGGAGTACAGTTGCCACGCGACCTCGAGCTGGACCGTGTTCACGAGATCGGTCCACAGTTTCTCCTCGGCGTTCGCGCGCGTGACCGGATCGATTCGGTCAGCGAGCGAGAGCGCGGAGCGGATGTGCGCGACCACCGCCTCCGACGGCTCGCACCGACGCCGCCCCAGTTCGGAAGCGAGCGACCTGAACAGCTCTTTGTGTGAATGATCCCTCGGGTAGCAGCCGGTGACGGCATTCACGCCGGCCGCCGCCGCTTCGCAGTCCCAGCTCAGGGAGAGCTGCCAGTTTTCGAGCGTGAACAGTTGCTTCCGGCCGGGCGCCGACTCGCGACGGGCGAGCAGAATGAAGCAGCCGCCCTCACCAACCCAGGTGGCGATCACCTCATCCGGGGGCGGCTCCCGGCTGTCGCCGTCCACACTCTCCCACGCGTCGCGGGCCTGCGTGAACGCGATCGTGTCGCCGTGGTTGTCGATCGGCCACCAGTCGGCGTCGCGGCGCACCGACCCGGGCGCCGATATCAGCGCCGAAGTCAGCTTGCTCTGCCGTGTCGCAGTGTACAGCGTGTGCAGCAGCGCGGAGAGCGTGAGCCGGTGGTACGTGCGGTGCTCCCACAGCCGCGCGGTCTTCTTCGTCCACGTCCCCTCCACCGCCTCGAACGGTGTCTGCGTCATCGTGGTGTGGTCGTCGTTCATCACACCACCTCGAACTGACGCTGCAGGATCTCTTTCATCAGCAGCGCGTTTTTCACCGCCTGTCCCATGTAGCAGTTATTGAAGAAGAGAAATGTCTCCTCCGACCGGCTCTCGAGCGCGGCGAGACGGGGGAGCCACTGGCGCAACTGGCGCTCGGAGTAGTCCCAGTCGTACCGGTCGCCGGCGTCCTGATCGTACCAGGTCTTCGCGTTGCGGCCGTGCAGGCGGACATAACCCCGGTTCACGGTCACCGCCGGCCGGGGCGCAGGCAACGAACGGATCGGCGGCAGATCGACCGCCACCCAGCCGGCGTGCAGGCGCGCGCACAATTCCACGGCGCGCTCATTGTCCCAGCTCCGGTGGCGAAATTCGAAGAATACTGGAATCCCCTCACACCGCTCCGCAAGAATAGAAAGATAGCCCTCATTCTCCGCCGATGCATGAAATGAGGCCGGGAATTGTGCGAGAAGTCCGGCGAGCTTCGGCGGACTGGTTTCGCGCAGCGGCGCGAGGCACTCGAGCAGCTCGTCGATCTCGCGCGCTTCGTTGTCGCGCTCATGCGTCGTCTGCTTGTGCAGCTTGACAAGAAACCGGAACTTGCGGGGCGTGCGCGCCGCCCACGATTCCACCGTCTCCCGCTTCGGCAGCCCGTAGTACGTCGCGTTGATCTCGACCGTGGAGAACTCGCGCGCATAGTACGCGAGCCACTCGGAGACGGGGAGCTCGCGCGGGTAGAAGACACCGCTCCAGTCCTTGAAGTGGTAGCCGGATGTGCCGAGCCGGATTATCCCATCGGACGGCCTCCCCGCGCGGCGATGCGCCCGCGCTTGATCACGAGCTGGGCGAGGTTGACGGCGAAATGGTACGGCAAAATCTCGGGCGTGGCGGCATCCCAGACGACGAGATCGGCGAGCAGGCCGGGCGCGATCGCGCCGCGGTCATCGAGACGGAGCGCGCGCGCCGAGCCAGCCGTCGCCATCCACAGCGCCTCCTCCGCCGAGACACGGAACCGAATCGCGGCGAGGTGGAGCGCGATCGGCATCGACTCACTCATCGCGCTGCCCGGGTTGAAATCGGTCGCGAGCGCGCATGCCGCCCCGGCCTCGATCAGGTCGCGCACCGGCGGATCCTCCGTCATCCGCAGGAAATGAGCGGCGACCGGGAGCAGCCCGGCGACCGTGCGCCCACCCGCGAGCAGATCGACCGTCTCCCGGTCGATGAACTCGATGTGATCCGCCGAGAGCGCGTCGAGCTCGACCGCAAGCTTCGCCCCGCCGAGCGGGGAGAGCTGGTCCGCATGCACCTTCACCTCCATCCCCGCGTCCTTCGCCGCGGTGAGCACGCGGCGCGCCTCATCGACCGAATACACGCCGGTCTCGCAGAAAATGTCGCACGCGCCCGCGAGTTCCTGTTCGACGACGGCCGGGATCATCTCCTCGATCAGCAACTCGATGTACCCGTCGTGGTTGTCGCGGTACTTCGCGGGGAACTCGTGCGCGCCGAGGAAGGTCGGGACGAGGTCGAGCGGGTGGGTTTCGTCGAGCCGGCGGATTGCGCGCAGCAGCTTGAGCTCGTTGGCCGTGTCGAGCCCGTACCCGCTCTTCGCCTCGAGTGTGGTTGTGCCGGCGGCGAGCGCGCGGTCGAGGTTCGGGCGCGAGAATTCGACGATGCCGTCGAGGGAAGTGTCCGCGACCCGTTTCACCGAGTTGAGAATGCCCCCGCCGCCGGCGGCGATCTCGGCGTAGGACGCGCCCTTCGTGCGCAGGTCGAACTCGGCCTCGCGGGTCGCCGCGAACACCGGGTGCGCGTGGAAGTCGATCAAGCCGGGCGTGACCCCGCGCCCGCCGAGGTCGATCCGCTCGCCGTATTCCCCGGAGAACGCGCGTTCGCGTCCGACCCACGCGATCCGCTCATCTTCGATCAACACCGCGTCGGCGACAATCTCGCGCAGCGTGTACAGCGCCTGGTCCGGCCCGGGCGGGTCCGGGGTGACAATCCAGCCGGCGTTGGCGAGCAGGGTGCGCGCAGGTGGTTTCGGATCGGGCATCGGCGGTACCGGCCAACTCGCGTGTTCACAGGGGTCAGTTCAGCGTCGGGTCGAATCCCTCCCGGCCCTCGAACAGGTCGCGGGCGATCTCGTGCACGGCTTCGTGTCGCAGCAGCACGGATGTGAGCAGACGGACACGCGAAAACGGGGTCGTCTTCTCGAGCAACTCCTGCTGCGCCTTCGCATCGAGCCCGATCGTCTGCCCGATCAGGTATGACAGCTCCTGCTCGCGCTCGACCTCGTCCATCAGCTCGACGAGCTGCTCGCGGTGATCCTCCTCGAGGCCGAGCCGCTTGATGTAGAGCTTGTACAAGCGGACCATCTCCTCGATCTGGGCCGCGTTTGCCGGCAGCAGCATCTCGTCTTCGAAGTAGCTCACTTCCCCCTGGAGATACTCCGTGTCGGTAATAAATCGATCGACATGGAACCGGTTCTCACCGATCGCGATGATGTCGAGACGGCCGTCCTCATGCCGCTGCAGCACTCTGTACACGCGCGCGGTCGTGCCGATCGGAAGCGTGTGATCCGAATCCGCGCCCTGCAGCACGCCGAACGGACGGTCGCGCTCGATGCACTCGCCGATCATCGTCTGGTAGCGCTCCTCGAAGATGTGCAACGGCAGCGCCATCTGCGGAAACAGCACCTTCTCGAGCGGGAACAGGGGAATGACGTTCGGTCGCTCAGCCATACAGCGCTCCGTGGTGAACCGGATGATGCTCCGCCTCCGCTCGTAATGTAACGCCCGCCGGGACACGGGCTCAATTCCCCCGGCTGGATCGGGGACTGCGGGGAGATGAGTGGGGTGAGGGATCTCGAGAACAGGCGGCGCGCTTGTTCAGGATGACACCTCTTTCCCTTGCCCCCGACTTCAGTCCTGTCTCTTACTCACTTCTCCCGCATGTCGCATGGGTAAAGGCGGAGCAGCGGCTGTTGATCAGTGATTCAGCCGCGTAACGGCGACACGTGCATAGCGCGGGGCGTCAGCCCCGCGACGGTAAACGCCCCCTCTCGATACGTTTACCGTCAACCCCGTAGGGGTGACAGATATCCTCAACAAAAACAACCACGTACCACCCCTACGGGGTTCCCGTTTCTTGGCGCCGCTCGGTTCCCCGGGCTGACGCCCGGGGCTATGCACCTGCGACCCCTGCCGGGGTCGAAACATCGCCCGGGAAACGATCGTCACACGATCGGAACCCAACCGCGATGCGCGTTACGGGAAGATGTGGGTAAGAGACAGGACTTCAGTCGGGAATCAACGCATCCGCAAGCATCTGATTTCGTCGAGCCTTGACTGAAGTCAAGGGCAAGTGTAAGGGTAAGGGCAAGGGTAAGGGCGGCGCGGTTCAGGATGACCCTGACCACAGGCCCGCGGTTGCTCGCAACCGCGGCTAATCCAATGGTATACGAGACCCGGCGCAAGCCCGTGCCCCCGACTCCAGCGGTCACTCGTCCGATTCAGGTTCCGTGTCATCGTCGTCCGCGGGCGGCAGTTCCCCGCGCTCTTCGAGGATCTCATCGATCAACGGGTCGGCGTCGTGTTCGGGGAGCGCCTGGACATCGCGCAGGCTGCGTTCGATCGCCCGCGAACGCACGCCTGTCTCATCGATCGATTTGCGCGCGCGGTCGATGTGTCTGCCGACCTTGTTGAGCACACCGCCGAACTTTCCGAACTCGGTCTTCACCGCGCCGAGGATGTTCCACACTTCCGCGCTGCGTTTTTCAATCGCGAGCGTGCGGAAGCCCATCTGCAGGCTGTTGAGGATTGCGAACAGGTTCATCGGTCCGACCGGGATCACATGGTGCCGGTTGTGCATCGATTCGGCGAGTTCGGGCACACGCAGCACCTCGGCGTACAGCCCTTCGGTGGGCACGAACATGAGCGCGAAATCGGTCGTGTGCGGCGGCTCGACGTACTTGTCGTGGATCTTCTGCGCCTCATTGAGCATCACGCGGCCGAGCTCCTTCTGCGCGAGCGCGTATCCCTTCTTGTCGTTGTCCTCGATCGTCTGCTCGAGCCGTTCGCGCGCCTGCACGGGGAACTTCGCGTCGATCGGGAGCAGCACGGGGCGCTCGTCCCCGTCCCGGCCGGGCAGTTTGAGCGCGAATTCGACGCGTTCGCTGCTCCCGGGACGGGTGGCGCAGTTCTTCTCGTACTGGCCCGGCGTGAACACCTGCTCGAGCAGCGCCTCGAGCTGGACCTCGCCGAACGTGCCCCGGCTGCGCACGTTGGTAAGCACCTGTTTCAGCCCGCCGACGTCGCTCGCGAGCGCCTGCATCTCGCCGAGGCCCTTGTGGACCTGCTCGAGACGCTCGCTCACCTGCGCGAACGACTTGCCGAGACGTTCCTCGAGCGTCTCGTGCAGCTTTTCGTCCACGGTGAGCCGGATCTTCTCCAGTTTCTCCTCGTTCTGCTTGCGGACCGCGTCGAGACTGGCGCGGACATCGTCGCCGAGCACCTTCGACGCCTCCATCTGTTTCTCGCGCAACTCGCCGAGCTCGCGCGCGACACGTTCCTGCAGCGTGACGATAGCGTTCGTGTTCGACTCGCCCTGCGCTTTCAGCGTCTTGTTCAGCTCGCTCTGCAGCTCCGCCTGCGCAGTCTTGAACTGGGTGATCAGGTCGCGCAGCACCTTGTTCAGCTCGTCGATGCGCCGGTCGAGCGTCTCGGAGACGCCCTTCGTCACGTCCCGGAGCGCGCGGTCGCTGCGCTCGCCCTCTTCACGCTGGCGCGCCTCGAGCCGGTCGCGCAGCTTCTCGATCTCCCCGGCGAACGCCTGCCGCTGGGTTTCGAGGCGGTCGGCGAGCTCGCGAGCCGCGAGGCTCTTCCTCGCCGCCGCGTACGCGAGCCACGCCGGCACGCCCGCGACGAGCACCACCGCGATCAGCAGAATCCAGTCGAACGGTGTCACAGCCAACGTCATCCCCCTCGCTTCAATCCTCCGACGCAGAAATGTACCGGCAACCGGGGTGGCTCCGGTTGCAGAGACATGCAGATGCCACAGAATACACTGCGCCGTCCCGGATTCAAAACGCGGCGCGCGTTTCAGTACCGGCCGTGCGGGCTTGCCCGCGCGGGTGATCCAGCGGTGATGAGCACGACCGCCTCGAATCCGCGGTTGCAAGCAACCGCGGGCCTGTAGCAGTGTCATCCTGAACAAGCCGGCCGGGTCGTTTTCTGTTGAAGGCCGGCGCAAATGCGTCATCCTGAACCGCGCCGCCGTTTGTTTCGGTTGAGGCGGCGCGAGTGAAGGATCTGCCCGGCATACCACCCAACGCTTGTTTCACCCGCACCCTGGGTGGTTCTTGCTGGTAGATCCTTCACCCCCCGCACAAAC
>JAANWZ010000057.1 GCA_018263585.1 Calditrichota bacterium
ATCTGACACGGGGGCGCCCACACCAACGCGCGGGCGTTCAGGATGACACAACGGGCCGCGAGCGTTTCAGTACCGGCCGTGCGGGCTTGCCCGCGCGGATCCAACGTCGCCCCCAGGTACCGACCGTGCGGGCTTGCCCGCGCGGTTCATCCCACCGTCGCGGGCCACGGCGGAGAACAGTACCGTTTTCGAAACCGCGGTTGCGAGCAACCGCGGGCCTGTCTGGAGTGTCATCCTGAACCGCTCCGCCGGCCCCGGAGGGCGGGATTCGCGTGCTACGGCCCTTGCGCCGCGTGCAATCTGAGGATGACAATCTGCTCCGTACGATCTTGCGAGGAGTGACGACAATGGCCGAGATCACCGATACAACAGACCTGTTTGAACTGGAGAAGCGGGAGTGGCTGGAGTCGCTCGCGTATATGCTCGCCGAGCACGGGCCGGAGCGCACGCGCGAGCTGCTGAAGACGATCCTTTCACAGGCGGCGACGGACGGCGTGCGCACAGATTTCCCCGGCTCGACCCCGTACATGAACACGATCCCCGCGTCCGAGCAGCCCCCGTTCCCCGGGAACCGTGAGCTCGAACGGCGGATCAAGAGCCTGATCCGCTGGAACGCGATGGCGATGGTCGTGCGCGCGAACCGGTCCGCGAGCGGAATCGGCGGGCACATCTCCACGTTCGCGTCCGCGGCGAACCTGTTCGAGGTCGCGTTCAACCACTTCCTCAAGGGGCCGGAGCACGAGCACGGCGCCGACATCGTCTATTTCCAGGGGCACGCGTCCCCGGGCGTGTACGCGCGCGCGTTCCTCGAAGGCCGTCTCAGCGAGCAGCACCTCGTGAACTTCCGCCGCGAACTGCAGGAAGAACCGGGGCTTTCATCGTATCCGCATCCGTGGCTGATGCCCGGTTTCTGGGAGTTTCCGAGCGTGTCGATGGGGCTCGCCCCGATCATGGCGATCTACCAGGCGCGGTTCAACCGTTACCTCGAGGACCGCGGGCTCGCGGAAACGTCCGGGAAACACGTGTGGGCGTTCCTCGGCGACGGCGAGATGGACGAGCCGGAGGCGATGGGCGCGATCACGCTCGCCTCCCGGGAAGGGCTCGACAACCTCACGTTCGTGATCAACTGCAACCTGCAGCGTCTCGACGGGCCTGTGCGCGGGAACGGGCGCGTGATCCAGGAGCTCGAGGCCGCGTTCCGCGGAGCCGGCTGGAATGTGATCAAGGTGATCCTCGGCGGCGACTGGGATCCGCTGCTCGAAAAGGACGAGCGCGGCGCGATCGTCGAACGGCTCGGGCACAACGTGGACGGCTACGCGCAGAAGTACGTGGTCATGCCCGGCAGCTACATCCGCGAGCACTTCTTCGGCCGTGACCCGTACCTGCTCAAGCTCGTCGAGAACCTCTCGGACGAACAGATCCAGAAGCTGCGCCGCGGCGGGCATGATCCGGTGAAGGTGTACGCCGCGTACGACCGCGCGGTGAAGACGAAGCGCCGGCCGACTGTCATCCTCGCGCTCACGATCAAGGGCTACGGGCTCGGCGAAGCCGGCGAGGGCCGGAACGTCACCCACCAGCAGAAGAAATTGAACGAAGAGGAGCTGAAGCAGTTTCGCAGCCGGTTCGCGATCCCGCTCTCGGACCGGGACGTCCCCGACGCTCCGTTCTACCGTCCGCCGGAGGACAGCGAGGAGATCAGGTACCTGAAGCAGCGCCGCGAAGCGCTCGGCGGCTATCTCCCCCACCGCGACGTGCAGTCGAACCCGCTGCCGACTCCTCCCGAGCCCGTGTTCGAGGAGTTCTACGAGGGCTCAGGCGAACGTGAAGTTGCAACGACGATGGTGTTCGTCCACCTGCTGAGCAAATTGCTCCGCGACGAGAGCATCGGCCGGCACATCGTGCCGATCGTGCCCGACGAGGCGCGTACGTTCGGGATGGAATCGCTGTTCCGCCAGGTCGGGATCTACTCCCACCTCGGCCAGCTCTACGAACCGGTCGATGCCGACAGCCTGCTCTACTACAACGAGAAGAAGGACGGCACGGTGCTCGAGGAAGGGATCACCGAGGCGGGCTCGATGTCGTCGTTCATCGCCGCGGGCACATCGTACGCGACGCACAACCTCCCGATGATCCCGATGTTCATCTACTACTCGATGTTCGGGTTCCAGCGGATCGGCGACCTGATCTGGGCGGCGACCGACGCCCGCGCGCGCGGGTTCCTGCTCGGAGGCACGGCGGGCCGGACCACGCTCAACGGCGAAGGCCTGCAGCACCAGGATGGCCACAGCCATCACCTCGCGATCGCGTACAACAATGTGAAAGCGTACGACCCCGCGTTCGCCTACGAACTCGCCGTGATCGTCCGCGAAGGTCTCTACCGTATCGCCGAAAAAGAGGAGAACCTGATCTACTACCTCACGGTGATGAACGAGTTCTACGAGATGCCGCCGATGCCGGAGGGAGACGGCGTGAAGGAAGGCATCCTCCGCGGCCTCTACAAGTTCGAGGCGAGCGAAAGCCGGGCGCGCAAGAAGAAGGTGCACCTGTTCGGCAGCGGAACGATTCTCAACGAGGCGCGGAAGGCGCGTGACATCCTCGAAACCGAGTTCGGCGTCGCCGTGGACGTGTGGAGCGCGACCAGCTACAAGGAATTGTACCTCGACGCGATCGACACCGCGCGCCGCAACCGGCTCAACGCGAACCACCGGCCGGAACCGTGCTACATCGAACGCGTGCTCGACGGCGAGGACGGCGTATTCGTCGCCGCCTCCGATTACCTGCGCAGCCTGCCGCTCTCGATCGCGAACTGGATCCCGGGACGGTTCGAAGCGCTCGGCTGCGACGGGTTCGGCCGCAGCGACACGCGCGAAGCGCTGCGCGACCACTTCGAAGTGGGCGCGAACCACATCGCGTTCGCCGCGCTCGTCACACTCGCACGCGACGGCCGCATCGAGCTCGCCCAGCTGAGCAAAGCCATGAAAAAACTGAACATCGACAGGGAGAAGGCGAACCCGATCTTCGCGTGATATCGTACAGGCCCGCGGTTGCTGGCAACCGCGGCTCATCCACCGCTGACAATGATACGATCCCCGGCTGCCGCCGGCGAGCCGCCCGGGCCTCGTGGCGCGGGAGCAGCCTGTGTTGGCCGCTCAATCAACCACCAGCCAGGATCTGACGATGCTCCAGGATGTTCGAATACCGGAAATTTCCGAAAACGTTGAGAGCGGCGAGGTCGCGAAAGTCCTTGTCAGCGTCGGCGATTCCGTGCAGCAGGATCAGGGCTTGCTCGAACTGGAGACGGAAAAAGCCGTCGTGGAACTGCCTTCCCCGGCCGCAGGCGTGGTGAAGGAGATTCTCGTCGGCGATGGCGACACCGTCTCCGTCGGCGATCTCGTGATCAAGCTCGAGACCGACGGCAAGCCCGCCGAGCCCGATGAGCAGGCTGCCCCAGCGGAGAAACCGGCCGCGGAACCGGAGCCCGAGCCCGCGGTGGAGGAAGAAGAACCGGCGCCCGCTTCGGAACCGGAGCAACCGGAACCGCCGCCGGAGCGGGAGAAGCCGGCGCCGCCCGCGAGGCCGCGCAAGCCGCAGATCAGCGCCGAACCCGCCCCCGCCGGACCGGCCGTGCGCCGGCTCGCCCGCGAGCTCGGCGTCGAGATCGAGCGGGTCCGTGCGTCCGGGCCGCACGGGCGCATCCTCGAGGATGATGTCAAGCAATATGTAAAATCCCGCGTGAGCGCACCCGCAGCACCGTCGGCCGGGGAGCTGCCCGATCTCAGCAAATGGGGCGAGATTGAACGCGAGCGGATGAGCAAGGTGCGGAAGATCACGGCCGCGACGATGGCGAACGCGTGGGCGACCGTCCCCCAGGTCACGCAGTTCGAGAAGGCCGACATCACCCACTTCGAGCGGTTCCGGCACACGTACGCGAAGCGATTCGAGCGCGCGGGCGCGAAGCTGACTCCGACCGCGATTCTGCTCAAGATCGTCGCGGAGGGGCTGAAGAAGTTCCCGAAATTCAACGCGTCGGTGGACATGCGTGCGCAGGAAATCGTGTACAGGCGCTACATCAACGTGAGCGTCGCCGTTGACACCGACCGTGGTCTGCTCGTGCCGGTCGTGCGCGATGTCGATACGAAGGACCTGATCCAGCTCGCAAAAGAACTCGGCGACATTTCCGAGCGCGCGCGCAACAGGAAACTCGCCCCCGAGGAGATGGAGGGCGGCACGTTCACGATCTCGAACCAGGGTTCGATCGGGGGCGAGTGGTTCACGCCGATTGTCTATCCGCCGCAGGTCGCGATCCTCGGCGTCTCGCGCTCACTGACCGAGGCGAAATGGATCGACGGCGAGTGGGCGCCGCGCACGATGCTGCCGCTCACGCTTTCCTACGACCACCGGCTGATCGACGGCGCGGATGCATCCCGGTTCCTCGCCTGGCTCTGCGCCGCGCTCGCACACCCGTTCGCCATGTTTATTTGACATGCACCGTAAGTGTACAATACGAGACAGGCTATGCCCGACAACCAACACGACCTGATCGTGCTCGGCGGAGGACCGGGTGGCTACGCCGCCGCGTTCCTCGCCGCCGACAAGGGGATCGACGTCGCACTCGTCGATCCGGAGCCGAACCCCGGCGGCACCTGCCTCTACCGTGGCTGCATCCCGTCGAAGGCGCTGCTGCACGTGATGAAGGTGATCGGTGACGCGCGCGACGCCGCCGCGTTCGGAGTCAGCTACCCCGACCCGTCCATCGACCTCGACAAGCTGCGCGCGTGGAAACGGGGAGTCGTTGACAAACTCACCGGCGGGCTCGGACAACTCGCGAAGCAGCGCAAAGTCAAGCACATCCGCGGGCGCGGTCAGTTCAACTCCGCGCACGAACTGACCGTCGATCTCGTCGATCGCGGCACAGAGACGCTCGGCTTCGAGCACTGCATCCTCGCGACAGGGTCGGTGCCCGCGAGATTTCGCGACTGGCCGACGGACAGCCCGCGCATCCTGTTCGCGAAACACGCGCTCGACCTGCCCGAGATCCCGGGCAGCCTGCTCGTGGTCGGCGGCGGATATATCGGCCTCGAGCTCGGGTCGGTGTACGCCGCACTTGGCACAAAGGTGACCGTCGTCGAGATGCTGGACAGTTTGCTGCCCGGGGTGGACAGGGACCTCGTGCGCCCGCTGCACAGGCGGCTCAGCGGGATCTTCGAGGGCATCCACCTTGAAACGAAAGTCGCCTCTATCGAGACGGGCGGGAAACGGGTCCGCGTGCAGTTCGAAGGCAAGGGCGCGGACGATGCCCGCAAGCAATACGACTGCGCGCTCGTCGCGATCGGCCGTACCGCAAATTCTCGTGGGATCGGGCTCGAGAATACGCGCGTGGCCACGAACTCTCGCGGGTTCGTGGAAGTCGACGACAAACGGCGAACCGCCGAACCCTCGATCTACGCGATCGGCGACGTCGCCGGCGAACCGATGCTCGCGCACAAGGCGAGCCACGAGGGCCGTGTCGCGGTCGAGGCGATCGCAGGCGAAAAGGCCGCGGGCTGGGACCCGCGCGCGATCCCCGCGGTCGTGTTCACCGACCCGGAAGTCGCCTGGGCAGGGCTCAGCGAGCAGCAAGCGAAGCAGCAGGGCCGGGATGTGCAGGTCGTGAAGTTCCCGTGGGCCGCGTCCGGGCGCGCCGCGACGCTGAACCGCTCCGACGGCGTCAGCAAGCTGATCGTCGATGCGGAGAGCAAGCTCGTGCTCGGCGCCGGGATCACCGGCGCGAACGCGGGCGACCTGATCGCGGAGGCCGTGCTCGCGATCGAAATGGGCTGCGTCGCCGACGACCTCCGCTTTTCCATCCACCCGCACCCGACGCTGTCCGAGACGCTGATGGAGAGCGCGGCGCTGATCTACAACGAGAGCCCCCACTTCCTGCTCCCGCGGAGGAAGAGCTGAAGCCCGCCCACAATCCGCAATCAGGGCTTATTCCTGCGTCAATAGACATAATGCCCTTCGCTGTCCCGACCAGCAGCCGGCATTCGGCTTCGTAACACACTGTATTTCTGCTTGGCTCAAGGAGACTTTCAGGCCGCTTCCGCGTGCTCGCCGGGATTGCTCTTCCACTGACACCGACTCCTAAACCGATGGGCATTCTCAGCGAAGATCCGTCTTGTCACAGCTGACGGCGCCTGAGCTTGACTTTGCGGCTCTATTCACTGTACAATGCTACGGTTTGTTCACAGCATGCTGGTCACAGTCTACAGGGAGGCAGAGGCATGAAACGAATCGGATTCGTATTCCTGATGATGGCGGTCATGCAGGCAAGCGCGTCGGCTCAGGGCATTGGCGTTGCCTACGGGAACAATCCTTTCGGACAAGTTTACGTCGATCCTTATACCGATGAGCTGATTGGCGTAGATCTAGATGTCGTACAGTCCGGCAATTTTTCGCTGATCATGCCGGTGCACTTGTCGGAGAGGTTAGCGTTGGAGCCCAACATTTCGCTTGTTTCGCTACGTCAGGGGGACGAGAACGAAACTTCCATGACGCTTGGGACAAGCCTGCGTTTCACACCGTCCTCCGTGTCCGATATCTTCTATCTTGGCGGGGTCTTTCTGCTCGATGGCCTCGGAACCGGGGATTATCTCAATATCTCGGTGGGTCCTTTGATGGGCGGGGAGTACTTCCTCGACGACGGCTTCAGCTTGGGGGCCGAAGCTGCTGTGATGGGAACGGGGTACGATGTATACAGGACGAATCCCCAGGACAGGATCTACTCCTATTCCGTGATCGCCAGGTTCGTCGCGCGTGCGTACTTCGGCGGGACACCGAGGTGATCGGCGTCGATCATACGTGACTTGTATGATCAACGCGCCAATCTGATCAGATGCGTGCGGGCGCTTATTAGCCGCGCGGGCAAGCCCGCACGGCCGGTACAGTTGCCAGCGTCATGTGCAGCACGTGAGAGCTCGCGGGGCTGAGCGCTCTCCACGGTGTGCGATCGCGGCGCAATCAGTAGCAATCGAACATGACGTCGATTCCGAAGATGTCGCCCGTGTAGTTCGGCACCTGGATCGATTTCTTCCGCCACCAGAGCCGTTTCAGCGAGACGTCGTCCGGGTGTTCCTCCTTCAGTCCGCGGTAAACGCGCCCGGTGACGAGGATCGGTTCGACCCGTGGCGAGTCGCCCGCCGGCGCCTTCTTCAGCTGGCATTCCGGGCCGGTCACGACCGACATCGGCTTCGGGCCGAGCATCGTGAACAGGTTCGCGTATTCATCGACCACGCGCCACGACCATTCGCGGAACGCATGGTAGTACCGGCCGAGCCGCGCGAGCCCTTCGCCGCTCTTCAGCGAACGGTTCGCCGCTTCCGTCAGCTTCGACGCGCGGTTTGTCGGCTTTCCGAGCCAGACGAGCGCGTTGAAGTTCTCATCGCCTTCCCGCCACCCGGACACCTGCACCTTGGACACGAAGATGCGGCCGTAGTCGATCCCGATCCCGCAGCGGATCGTACGGTGCGGGAAATTCGGCTCGAGCAGGTCCTTCGCGATCGTGTTGAGCAGGAAGGCTGTGTTGACGGCGCGCGTGAAGCACTTGTGCGTGTCAAACAGCACCATCACACGGTCGCCGGCGACATTGCACACCTTGCCGCCGTAATATTCCGCCGCGCGCACGATAATCCGAAGGAACGCGAAATAGACCTTCGTCTTGTGCTGCGCTTCCTTCTTGAACCCGGGCACGATCGAGCGGCGGATGTCCATGTAGAGCACGCAGGTGCGGATGCGCCGCGCGGAAAAGCTGTGCGGCCCCTCTCCCTCCTCCGACTTGAGAATCCGCTTCAGGGAGGGCACCCGCTCGATCTTCTCAATCCGCGTTTCGAACTCGGGTGAGACAATCTCTTTCAGATCCCCTTCGAGATTGTGGATGAATTCAGGAAGGTCCATCTCCCCCTCGTGGTTCCACAGCCGTCGCAACCGAATACAGGGAACATAAGGAAAATAACCTCCGTTTCGGCGCTGCCGCCGCCGGCTCTCAGGGAGGTATGTCCGCAGCTCATCAACCCCCAGCAGTCCCGTACCGCCCGTGCGGGCTTGCCCGCGCGGCTCATCGAAGGGGGCATAACCCTGCATGCCCGCGGGGACGGGCCCGCCGTAGCCGCAGGCGAAGGCGGGCGTCACCGTGGCTCATGTGCGCGATTTGTACCGCCTTCGAACCGCGGTGATCCTGCGGATCCCCGCGGGCATGTGGCTCGTGACTCGATACTCGTTACTCGAAACTCGTTACTGCGTGAAACCCGGGGCAAGCCCCGGGCCACCCAGCCGTAGATGAGACCCGAGGCTGAAGCCCCGGGCCACCCGCCGGTCTCCGCTACGCCGGAGTCACATCGCACGAAGCACGTGGTGTCATATTTCGGCGGGCCGAAAGTTGCGGCTGTCTTATTCCACTGACCGGGTGCGGGACGTGCCGGAGAGCGTGAACTCGAACCGCTGTTCGTCGCGGATCAGAATCGAGTCGATGACCCGGTTCGCGGCGTCGATTCTCACAACTCGACCCTTCGTTTCCACGTGCCAGATATCACCGTCACGATCGAGCACGCGACCGTCCCGCCAGCGCAGCCCGCGCGCCAGTTTCTTCGGCAGGATCAGCGAATCGCCGACCGCGCGCAGCCAGCCGGACGGGGTGAGCACGCTCGGAAACGTCTTGAAGTCGGGCACGATTTCGACGAACGAGGGTTTGTCGAGGATGTACCACAGGTAGCGGTGGCGGGTCGCGATCGCGGGCAGGCCGTACGCGTCGGTGGTGAACTGAAGCGTTTCCCTGAACCTGCGCACGCCGATCCGGACACGATACTCCCAGAGTTCAGTCTCGCGGCCGAGCAGCCCCCACTCGGCGTCGGCACTGATTTTCAGCGGCCTGACCCGGTCGTTCTTCTCCGGGTTGAAGTTGATCCGGATCTCGCCGTCGACCACGCCCTCCGCAAACACGGCCGGCACGGATTTCCCGCCCGGCTTCGCGGTTTCCTGCACCTGGAAGTGAATGTGCGGCGCCGGCGAGCGGCCGGAGTTGCCGCAGTGGCCGAGCAGGTCGCCGCGTTTCACGCTCTGCCCGGGCACGACTTTCACCGTGCCCTGCCTGAAATGACTGAGCTCGCTGTATTCGCCGTTGCCGTGGTCGAGCACGACGTAGTTGCCCCAACTCCGCTCGGTGACGGCGGTTGACGGCTCGTTGTCCTCGACGCTGTTTTCGACGGCGGCGACCGTGCCGGCGGCCGGCGACAACACCGGCAGCCCGTAGCAGTGGTAGTCGGCGAGCCGCTTGCCGTCCGTCTTGAACTGGCTCCCGTCCGCGTCTGTGATCACGAAATCCCACGCGTATCGCCCGGCGCCCTTGTGCGTCCACTCGCCGTCGTGTCCCTGCAGCACCGTCCACTCGCCGAGGAACGGGAGCGTGATCAGCGTCTTCTGGATGTAGCGCGCGCTCAGCCACCGTTTCGCCCAGCGCAGGTTCGCCTCCGGTGTGCGGATCTGGGCGAGTGGGACCGGGATCAGCCGCGGCCGGCGGCGGAAATGCTGAGACACCTTGAGCGGGAACAGGAACACGAGCGTGACCACGTTGAACGCGAACACGAGCGAGGGGATCTTGTCCGCGGAGTGGCCGTAGATCGCGGACGGCGCGCTCATCTGCGTGATGCTCGCCGGCGGGTTAAGGAAATAGACCGCCGCGTAATCGACGAGCCCGACCGTGATCACCGCGAGCGAGGTGAACAGGAACGCGTGCCGGTTCGCGACGACGAAGTAGCCGCCGAACGCGAGCGCGGTGAGCACGAAGTTGAGCCCGTGGAAACCGTCCAGCGACCCGTTCAGGTAGTAGTACGTGCCGAGCCCGAGCAGCCCGCCCCAGAGCGCGTACGCGAGCGAGATCCGTGACCAGAGGCCGATCGCGACGAGCACGATCACGCCCGAGATCAGGTTCTCCTGGAACAGAATGTTGCCGAACATCTTCACGAATTCGAACAGGCTGAGCGGGAGCAGGTTGAACAGGAGCACATCGAGGTCACGCAGGAACCCGATCGCGGGGAAACTGTGGCTGTCCACCTTATCCACGCCGAGCGAGAGCAGGATCGGCCAGATCATCAGGATCATCGGGAGGGAGAGGATCGGCATGTCGTGCCGGCTCAGCCACGCCTCGAGGAATGTCGCGAGCACGCCGACCGCGGCGGCGGCGGCGACCATCGACACGACCGGCTGCCAGCCCGGCTCGGTGAACATCCCGACCGCGAGCCCGATCAGCAGCCCGCTCACCCCGTACACCCCGGAGCGCCACGTATCGATCCGCATCCCGAGCCAGCGCGCGGTGAGGTTGGAGACGAGCGCGCCGCCGAGACCGAGCGCGCCGACGATCGGGTGGTACCAGGTCGCGAGAAAGATGAGCGCCGCCGGCAACGGGTGGGTGACAAACGCGCCGATCCCGTACGAGTTGAGCGTCGTGCGCAGCAGTTCGCCGGTTTTCGCCGCAAGCACGGCGCCCGCCGCACCGCGGCCGTCATGATCCGCTGTCGAAGCGAGGTCGGACATGGCGTGAAAGTGAAGAATCTTCTTGATGTTATTCTGAACGAAGTCCGACGTTAGTTTGTCGGACGAAGTGAAGAATCTTTCGCTGCGAGAATATTACGGACATACAGCAATTCTTAAAGTCCGTCGCGATGAATCGCAGCGTCCCTGCAGGACGCTACCGCGGGGTTGTTGAGAGCCATTCGTTCGCGTGGCTGAAGCCACGCGCTATCATCGAAACGCCGCTACACGGCGAACATCGCTACAGACTTTCGAGAATGGCTATAGCGCCGAAAGATTCTTCACTGCGCGCAGCAAACAGACGCTGCGCTTCGTTCAGGATGACAAAACACGCGACTTGTGCCTGTTGCAACGGTTCATTATACTGGTTCTTGGAACAAATGTCTCATCCATGTACCGGCCGTGCGGGCTTGCCCGCGCGGGTGCAAGCTGGTGAGTTCCTCGGATGCGACATTTTTATCGAGAATCGGTATATTGCACGATCCCCGGGCTCGGCGACCCCGGGCTACATGCGTCGAGTCCACGATCCCCGGGCTCGGCGACCCCGGGCTACTCCACTCACTTTTTGGCCGACCTCACCGGCCGCTTGATCCGCGCGAGGCCTTCCCGCAACCGGCGCATGCCCTCGCGGATCCGGTCGTCCGCGGCGGCGAAACTGATCCGGATGAACCCGTCCGCGCCGAACGGCTTCCCCGGCACGAGCGCGAGGTGCATTTCGTCGAGCAGCCACTGGCAGAGCTCGATGTCATCGCCGATCGTGCGCCCGTCAACGGTGCCGCCGAGGTACGCGCTCACATCGGCGAGCGCGTAGAACGCCCCTTCCGGGACCGGACAGGAAACCCCCTCGATCGCGTTCAACTCGCGCACGACGATGTCACGGCGCTTCACGAACGCTGCGACCATCTCCGGGAGCGCGCCGCCGTCACCGCCGCCGATCGCGACCGCCGCCGCCTGCTGGCTGATGCTGCACGGCGACGAGGTCATCTGCGACTGGACTTTCGTCACCGCCTTCGCGAGCGGAGTGACCGCGGCGAGATACCCGATCCGCCACCCGGTCATCCGGAACGCTTTCGACACGCCGTTGACAAGCACCGTCTTCTCGAACAGGCCGGCCACGTTCGCGAAGCTGAGGTGCTGTTCCCCGTCGAACCGGAGCTTCTCGTAGATTTCGTCGCTGAGCACCCAGATGTCGCGCTCGGCGAGCACCGACCCGATCGCGCGGGTTTCGGAGGGCGTGAACGCTGCGCCGGTCGGGTTGCCCGGGGAGTTCGTGATGATCGCCTTCGTGCGCCGGTTGATCAGACGGCGCAGCTCGTCCGGGTCCGGGCGGAAGCGGTTCTCGAGCCGGCACGGGTACGGCTTCGGCACACCGCCGGCGATCCGGGCCATCTCCGGGTAGCTGAGCCAGCCGGGCTTCGGGTAGAGCACTTCGTCGCCCTCATCGACCACCGCGAGCAGCGAGCCGGCGAGCGCGTGCTTCGCACCGGAGGTGACGACAATCTGGTCCGGATGATAGCTGAGCTCGTTGTCGCGCTTCAGTTTCCCGCTGATCTGCTCGCGCAGCTCCGGGATTCCGTGCGAGGCGGTGTAGCGGGTGAAGTTGTTCCTGATCGCCGCGCAGCCGGCCTCCTTCACCTCGTCCGGCGTGTTGAAATCCGGCTCGCCGGCGGAGAGGTTGACGACATCGATCCCGTGCCGGATCATGCGCGCGGCGGCCGCGGTGATCACGAACGTCTTCGATTCGGTGAGCGACTTCGTCCGTTTCGCGAATCCCGGGCTCATCGATCCTCCACACTGACCGCGACGACGCTGCAGATCGCGCACAGGTTGACAATCTCCGCGGCGCTGCACCCGCGGCCGACTTCGTAGAACGGTCCCGCAAGCCCCTGTACGATCGGCCCGATCGCCTGCGCGCCGGCGAGATGCTGCGCGAGCTGGCAGGCGATGTTCCCGGCGTCGAGATCCGGAAACACGAGCACGTTCGCGTGGCCCGCGACCACGCTCCCGGGCGCTTTGCGGCGGCCGATCTCTTCCACGATCGCGGCGTCGAGCTGCAACTCGCCATCGATCGCGAGCGACGGGGCCCGGTTGCGTGCGAGTGACGTCGCCTCGACGACCTTCGCCACACGCGCGTGCGCGGCGCTCCCCTTCGTCGAAAACGAGAGCATCGCGACAGCCGGCTCCGCCTCGGTGAGCGCTCTGTGCGTGCGCGCGCTCGCGATCGCGATCGCGGCGAGCTGCTCCGCGTCCGGGTCGGGCGCGATCCCGGTGCCGGCGAAGCTGAACACGCGCTGGTCCGGCGTCACAATCAGATGCAGTGAGGAGATCGTGCCGGCGCCGGGCACGGGCTCGAGAGACTGTATCGCCACGCGGGTCACTTCGCCGGGCGCCCACGCCGCGCCGGCGACGCCGCCGTCCGCATCGCCCATCCTCACCATCATCACGCCGTACTGGAGCTCGTCACGCATCCGCTCGCGGGCTTGTTCAACAGTGATCCCGCTGTGCGCGTGCAGCCGCGTGAATTCAGCCGCGTATTCAGCGCGCTTCGGGGAACTGTCCGGGTGGACGAGCGTGATCCCGCTCCACGTGACCCCGGCTTCCTTCGCGGCCGCTTCCCCGCGCTCGCTGTCGCCGAGGATGATCGGGACCGCAATCGCCTCGTCGGCGAGCCTGCGCGCGGCGGCCCATGTGTGCGGGTCCGTCCCGTCGGGCAGCACGATCGTCCGCGGCCGCCGCATCGCACGTTCGATGATTTGCTGCACCGGATCCATCGGCGGCCGCCCGTGTCTCACTCGCCCAGTGTGTGACCGTACGCCGCCATCAGCCGCCGCGCGACGCCGGACGGCACGAACGGGCGGATGTCGCCGCCGTGACGGGCGACGTTCTTCACAATCGAGCTGCTCAGGTATGTGTGCTCGTCCTTCGGCATCAGGTACACCGTGTGCAGCCGGCTGTTCAGATGCCGGTTCATCAGCGCCATCTGGAACTCGAACTCGAAGTCGGACACAGCACGCAGCCCGCGGATGAGCGCGATCGCGCCGAGCGAGTCCGCGTAGTCCACGATCAGCCCGTCGAACGTTTCAACCTGAACGCGCCCGTCAAGCCCGACTTCGTCGAGCGCCTCGCTGATCATCGCGAAACGGTCGTCGATGCGGAACATCGGCTCCTTCGACGGGTTGCGCGCGATGCACACCGTGACCCCGTCGAACAGGTCGCACGCGCGGCGGAGGATGTCGAGGTGGCCGTTCGTGATCGGGTCGAACGTGCCCGGATAGACGGCGGTTCGTTGCTTGTCCATCGGCGCCGGCCTTCCGTTTCCGGTTGGGGGAGCTTGTCTGACCCGGCAACGCCGGAAGGTTGAAATATAGCGGTCTCGCGGGCGGCGTCCAAGGCTCCAGGTGAACCAATTCACAACGTGCGCACCGTCCCGGCGCCGATCATGTCCGAAGCAGGCCCGGTTATTGCCCGGCTTGGAACCGCACGCGGGCTCCGCCCGCGACTGCATCGGCCTGAAACACGGAAACCAACGCGCGCGGACGGCCGTGAACGGAATTGCAGACAACACACCAGGCACGGGAGCACGAGCGCATGGAGCAAACGACGGGAGAACAGAAGAACCGGAGCCGTCGCGTGGCGCCGGCCGCGGGCGCACTGCTGCTCGCCGCGCTGCTGCTCGCGACGTACGCCGGCGCGGGCAACCACGGCGAGAACCCGAACGAGGACGACGTCCCGATGGCGCAGGCGAACGAGGAACGGAAACAGAAGCTGACCCCGGAACAGCATTACGTGTGCTTCGAGAAAGGCACCGAGCGGGCGTTCAGCGGCAAGTACTGGGACACGAAAACCGCCGGCACATACCGCTGCGTCGCCTGCGGCAGCGAGCTGTTCCTCTCCGATCACAAGTACGACAGCGGCACCGGCTGGCCGAGCTTCACCCGTCCCGCGGACGAGGAGAACGTCGGCACCGAGAAGGACACGTCGCTGTTCATGGAGCGCACAGAAGTGCACTGCGCGAACTGCGGCGCGCACGTCGGGCACGTGTTTGACGACGGCCCGGCACCCACCGGGAAGCGGTACTGCATCAACTCCGCCGCGCTCGAGCTCATCTCCGCCGACTCCTCCGCGTCCGGCGAGTAACGCCGAGTGGTCCGATCCTGCTGGTGAGCTGGGGGACGCCTGCCGGCAAGCGTCCCCTCCCCCCGCAGTTGTAGCGGGGAAGGAGCGGCGCGGGCGAGCCCGCACGGCCGGTACAAGTGCGGGGGACCAGCTGCGCGGACGGCACAGCACCGCTGGTGCAGTCGCGTTGACGCCTGCCTGCGCCCGGGGCTTCGGCTGCGCCGTCCCCGCGTGGATACCTGGATTTTCAGTGACTGCTGCCCGCGTTTCCCCACGTCAACGCACGAGCACAAGCTTCTCCGTGCGCGTCTCCGATCCGACTGTCGCGTGCACGAAATAGACCCCGCTCGCCCTCCGTGACCCGTCGAACGTGAACGTGAGGGTTCCGGTCACGCCGGCGGCGGGCGGGCCGTCATGGAGCACCGTGACCTCGCGGCCGGTAATGTCATAGACCGCGACCCGCAGCGAAGTCTCCCGATCCGGCACTGTCACTCTGATTGTGGTCATCGCGTTGAACGGGTTCGGGGCAACAGCCAACCCGGGCTCGCTGGACCCGCCGATTTCCCCGAGAAACGCCGGCGCCTCACCCGCTGTCACCTCGGGCATGCCATCCACACGCGTCCACTGCCCGTCAAGCCGCCAGTCCGGATCCGATGTGCCTTCCGGGACCCCGGTGAAACCCGGGTCTGAAGACCCGGGCCACCCGTTTGTGTTGCCGGTGCGGGCTTGCCAGTGTCCACTCGTACCGGCCGTGCGGGCTTGCCCGCGCGGATCATCCGACGCTGCAGTGGCTTGACCCGCGTCCAATCCGCGGTTGCGAGCAACCGCGGGCCTGTCCTGCGCCTGCGACGCCCCCGCAACGACTTCAAACGGGAAGTAGGCCTCGTAGGTGTGGTCGGGGTAGTCGCCGACGCGGAGGATATAGTTGTAGTCGCCGGCGGGCGCGTAGCCGGGCACGTACTGGGCCAGCGTCGCCTCGAGCTGCTCGCCGGGCTGCACGGTGATGTTTTCCCACAGCCGCAGCGGGCCGACGAGCTGCACGGAGGGCGTGCGCGCGACGGTCCACACGTCCAGCGTCACCGCCTCATCGCCCCGGTTGTGCACCCGTCCGAGCCACGAGAACGCTGTCCCCGGCTCGACCGGCAGGCCGGGGTTCGTCTTCTCCGCGACGACACGGATCGGCGCCGTGTCCGGACCGAGCGCGAACAGGTAGCACTGGGTGTTTGGCGGTTGAAACCGTTCAACTCTACCGGCTCCAATAAACCCCTCAAAGCCCTTCGGAACGATTTCATTCACATTGTAAAGGTCGGGATCCAGATCGCCGAAGTAATCATGTTGCCAAATGATGTTAGCCTGGGCGTCATGGCGAGATACATAGGACCAAGTGTTCAGAATGAAGCCACCGTCGGGCAATAAGTGGAAATCGTAACCTACATACTCGCCTGTAACGAAATAGGTATCTACAAAATTTCCCTCATCATCGATCCAAATCACATCCGGGATCTCTTCCTGAAACCACGTCGTGCGAGCGATCCACATGCCGTCTGGTAGCGGATAGAAATCACGCGTACCCGCGTTGTAGAAGTCAGACGAATCGATTTCGGTGTCCCAGATGATGCTACCTGACTGGTCAACTTCCGCCAGATAGCCTGCGTTCGTTCGGTAGGCGGATACGAGGTAGTTACCATTCACTTTCTTGTACGCTCTCACAATTGCGTAGAGATCGGGATCATCAATCTGAATATCATTAAGGATGACGCCACCAGGGGAAATACGGAGAATATGCCCTTCTGTTGAGGGACCTTCGCCCGATTCTACAACAGTGACATAGTTACCAAGATCCGTAACCGTAGTATGTTCAAATGTGCCGTCATCAGGATAGTCTAACGACCACAATACACTCAAGTCAATTGATACTTTCAATAATGTCGAGTAGGCATCCACTGCACCGACATATCCTCCACCTGGAACAGAAGTAACCCAGCTCCTCGGTCCGATCGTGTTATAGTTTATAAGATTCCCATTATAGTCAAAGCGTGCCTGGGCGGGGTACATAGAGTAATTCACTTGAAGGAAAAAGGCGTCATCCGTACCAATAGTGACACCCCAGCAGTTATCGGGGGCTTGCGGATGGCCGAATATGGTCTCCCAGCCCAGTTGCGGTTGGCCCATTGCGCTGAGCGCCAACCCAATCGATATGCCAAAAACCGCGATCACTCTCATGATACACCTCGCTGTTCACTGTTCGCCTTCAAGTATGGGGTATTTCTGAGGAGAAATTAAGCCTCCCGGGAAGATACATGGCAATTCGTTCGCGGCTCCGAAGATGTCGATGTCGGTGTCGCCGTCAACGTCCCCCGCGTGCACGCTGCGCGCCCCGTCGTAGTCCCCGTCCAGCAGGTGCGGAGCCCAGCCGGACCCGTCGCCGTTCACGTTCGACCACCAGACGATGTCGTTGTTGACCGACGCGGTCGCGAGCACATCCGTGTGGCCGTCACCGTCGACATCCGTCGCGTAAACGTCGCACCCGCCGTGGAACTCGTCTGCGATCACGTCTTCGCCCCAGTTCAATCCGCCACCGTCCAGGTTCTCCCACCAGGTCACTTCCATGTAGTAGTACGCGGCGGTGATTGCGTCAATGTCGCCGTCGCCGTCCACGTCCGCCGCGTAAACGCTGTGCCGCCCGTACCAAGTGTTGATGTCATGGGCGGTCCATTCGAGTCCGGCGCCGCCCACGTTCTCCCACCAGATCGTGCCGTCGGCCGAGTACGCGGTGCCGAGCACGTCGGTGTCGCCGTCGCCGTCCACATCAGCGGCGTGCACGTCACGCGGGGACTCGAACTCGTCTGCGACGAGATGCTCCTCCCATTCCACGCCGCCGCCCACGTTCTCCCACCAGAAGATGGACGCGTCCGCTGAACCTGTCGCGAGCACGTCGAGGTCGCCGTCGCCGTCCACGTCCGCCGCGTGCACGCTGTTCGATGTACAGTCGGAATCGACAACGTGCGCGATCCATTCAATCCCGCCGCCGTCTGCGTTCTCCCACCAGAGGACGCTCTGGTCGGAGGACGCTTCGCCGAGGATGTCCGTGTCGCCGTCGCCGTCGATGTCCGCGGCATCCGCGCCGGCCGGAAACTCGACGGAATCATCGACCACGTGCTTGATCCACGTGATCCCGATGTCGCGGTTCTCCCACCATGCGATCTCATTCGCCGGCGGGGCGGTGCCGATCGCGTCGATGTCGCCGTCGCCGTCCACATCCACCGCGATCACGGTGCGGGCGTACTCGACGCCCTCCGCGATCGTGTGCTCGGCCCACTCCTGCGCGGAAGAAACACCTGCGCACGCGAACAAAACCGCGCACAGACCCGGAATCAGCCTGTTCATTGCCTGCGCCCTCCCGTCTGCCGCGCCCGAATCATCCGGTTCAATCTACGCATGCGGGGGCGGCGATCAAGCGCTCCGGCCCGCGTTTCTTGAAGAGAATCTCGCATTCAAGTGCCGGCCGTGCGGGAGCGCCCGCGCGGGCGGTACATAACCATCCAATCTCGAGATCCTTCACTGCGCGCAGCAAACGGACGCTGCGCTTCGTTCTGGATGACACAGGGAGACGCCGCCTCTACTGAAACAGCCGCTGCGCTCGTTCGGGATAACACCTTTTCGGTCGGAGGTCGAACGCCGGGCCACCCACAGGGAAGTATGCCCGCGGGGACGGCGCAGCCGTCACCGCGGCTGATCAGACGGTGCGGGCTGGCTCGTTCCGCGCTTGCCAAGCAAGCGCGGGCACGAGAGAGGAGGATAAGTGGTGTTCCCGCGCCCCACGGTCCGCAGTCCACACCCCCGGGTCCGCAGTCCGCAGTCCGCAGCCCGCAGCCACCGCACCCGGGACCGGCCGCCGCAACCTCCCCGCTCGCTTGCTTTCCACGGTCGCCGTATGTACGCTCCCGGCATCTTGAACCGTGTGAACGGAGGGCGTTGACAGCAGCGCGGGGGCACGATGAAGATCCACGAGTACCAGGCGAAGGAGCTGCTCAAACGATACGGCGTCGCGGTCCCGGACGGCGGGGTTGCGGCGAGCGCGGACGAGGCGGAACAGATCGCGCGCGAGCTCGGCGGCACGGTTGTCGTGAAGGCGCAGATCCACGCCGGCGGTCGCGGCAAGGGCGGCGGGGTCAGGTTGTGCGAAAACCCGGAGCAGGCCCGTACCGCCGCGGAGGAGATCATCGGGATGAATCTCGTCACCCACCAGACCGGCCCCGGCGGGCAGAGGGTGAAGAAGGTGTGGGTCGAGAGGGCGTCGAAGATCGCGAGCGAGTTCTACGCCGGGCTCACGCTCGACCGCGAGAAGGTGCGTGACACGTTCATGGTCTCCACCGAAGGCGGCGTCGAGATCGAGAAGGTCGCCGCGGAGACGCCGGAGAAGATCGTCAAAGTCGCGATCGACCCGGCGTACGGGATGCAGGGGTTCCAGGCGCGCCGGCTCGCGTTCGCGCTCGCGCTCGAGGGCAGGACGGTGCGCAAGGCCGCGGGCTTCTTCCTCGCGCTGTATCGCGCGTACAGGGAATCGGACGCGTCGCTCGCGGAGATCAACCCGCTCGTGCTCACGGAAGACGGCGATGTGATCGCGCTCGACGCGAAGATCAACTTCGACGACAACGCGCTGTACCGTCACGAGGAGATCGCGTCGTGGCGCGACCTCGACGAGGAGGACCCGGCGGAGGTCGAGGCCGGCGAGTCGAACCTGAACTTCATCAAGCTGGACGGGAATGTCGGCTGCATGGTGAACGGCGCCGGGCTCGCGATGGCGACGATGGACATCATCAAGTACTCCGGCGGCGAACCGGCGAATTTTCTCGATGTCGGCGGGACGGCGAGCGCGGAGTCTGTGCGGAACGCGTTCCGGATCATCCTCCGCGATTCGAACGTGCGCGCGGTGCTGATCAACATCTTCGGCGGGATCGTCCGCTGCGACCGTGTCGCGCAGGGGATCATCGACGCGCTCGGCGGCGGGGAGATCGAGGTGAACGTGCCGGTCGTCGTCCGCCTCGAAGGCACGAACGCCGACCTCGCCGCCGAGATGCTGAACAGTTCGACGCTCGACTTCATCGTCGCGAAGAGCCTGAAGGAGGGCGCGGAGAAGGTCGTGGAAGCGGCGGGGTGATGGGCACTTCTGAGCGAGTCAGAGTGGTCTTCCTTGAATCGCTAAACATGGAGAACCCCTCTGTGATCGCCGGCGTCAGATCGGTGCGTGAGGCGCTGGATTCGCACGAGTCAGTAGAAGCAGAAATCGATCTCAGGAGAAGCCTGATAAGTGAACCATTCGATGTCGCAGTTACCGCACTACTGAGGTCAACCGGTCAAGCGATTGCCGCTTCAAGCAAGTTGATTCTGAAACCGCCGGAAAACCCTGGCGCACTCAACAACTCGCGGAGATTGATCCACATGGTTCTCTAATCTCGGACAACAAAACAGGCGCATATCTTCATCCTCTGATGCTTTTCATCAACGAAAGGCGATTAAAAACTCCGAGTGCACTATTGAACAGGATTCAGGAGCGAATCGAACTGTATCCTGACGTGCGTTCTCTAGTCTATGCCTGCCTGAAGGAGTTGACGGATAATGTCTTCGTCCATGCCGGTGCAGAAGCGACCAGTATAGTAGTCGCGCAAGTCTTTCCGGAAACGGACGAACAGCTCGGGTATGTTCAGCTTTGCGTCGTTGATAGTGGATATGGAATCCCCGCGACTCTTCGCAGATCGAGACGCTTTCGCTCAGAAAGGGACGACCGAAATGTGATTGAACTGGCAGTTCAACGGGGCACTTCGGGCACTCGAGAGAGCCGTGGTTTTGGCCTATGGATCCTGAGGAAGCTGATAGAGGACAATCGAAGTGAGCTTACGCTTCTTTCAGGCAGCGCGTGTGTCAGGTACAAATCTACACCGCATCTCTTTTCTGAATCAACGAGATCAAGCGTCCTTGGAAAAGAGCTTCGCTTAGTCAGTCAAAGTACGGAGTTTGGCAGACTTTCCTACATCAGTACACGGTTCACAGAAACAGGATTCAGCGGAACAGCAGTTCAGGTTGGTATTGTGAATGATCCAGGCTACCGATTCCAGTTCGAGGACTACATGTCAGATGCGGAATCTACATGGTAAGGCGATTCAATCTGTCTGATGACCCGGATCTCACGTTCTCATCACGTGAGGAGGGTGAAAAGCTGCGTGAGCGGATTCTCGCTTACCTGGCGGAACACGATTATGTCGAGGTGGACTTTGGCGCCGAATTGGTTGCCTCTGCTTCGTTCCTCGATGAGGCACTGGCTAAGTTGATCGATCACATTCCAGCAACCGAACTGAAGCTCCGTGTACGGTTGCTCAATTTCAGCGAACAGGATCGCCGGTTGCTGAACATGCTGACTGCTACACGGATTCGCGAACAGGAACCACTCCATCCTGGTGAAGAGGGGGAATAGAGAATGGCCATTCTCGTCGGAAGGGACACGCGTGTGGTCGTGCAGGGGATCACCGGGTCGGAGGGCACGTTCCACGCGGAGCAGATGATCGAGTACGGGACGAACATCGTCTCCGGTGTCACCCCGGGCAAGGGCGGCACGATGCATCTGCAGCGGCCGGTGTTCAACAGCGTCGCGGAGGCGGTCGAGGAGACGGGCGCGAACACGAGCGTGATCTTCGTCCCGCCGCCGTTCGCCGCGGACGGGATCATGGAATCGATCGACGCCGGCCTCGATCTCGTCGTCTGCATCACGGAAGGCATCCCCGCGTCGGACATGCTGCTCGTGCACCGCGCGCTCGAGGAGTCGGACACGCGCCTCGTCGGGCCGAACTGCCCGGGCGTGATCACGCCGGACGCGGCGAAGGTCGGGATCATGCCCGGCTTCATCCACCGGCGCGGGTCGATCGGACTGATCAGCCGCTCGGGCACGCTCACCTACGAGGCGGTACATCAGCTCGTGGAGGCGGGGTTCGGCCAGTCCACCGCGATCGGGATCGGCGGCGACCCGGTGATCGGCTCGACATTCACCGATCTGCTCGAGCTGTTTCGCGACGACGGCGAGACGGAAGGAGTCGTGTTGATCGGCGAGATCGGCGGTTCGGCCGAGGAGCAGGCGGCGGCGTACGTGCGCGCCAGTTTCGACAAGCCGGTGGTCGCGTTCATCGCCGGTTCGACCGCGCCCCCGGGACGGCGGATGGGGCACGCCGGCGCGATCATCTCCGGCGGAAAAGGGACCGCCGCCGAAAAGAAGCAGGCGTTGCAGGAGGCGGGGATCCATGTCGCGGAAACCCCCGCGCTGATCGGGGAAACGATGCGGAAGGCGTTGCGCGACTAGCGCGGGCGGATGCTGACAAGCCGGGCCACAGCGACCTGTTGCAGCCCCGGTTCGCAGACAGGAACGAGAGAGGCTGCCTTTTCAGGGCAGCCTCCCGCTCTCTCGATCCCCCGCAGGGGACCGAGCGGCCTGTTACGCCATTGTGCTACGCCGATGCGGCCGGTTTTGTTCCGGCAATTCCCCACATCCCCGACTGGTCATTCTCACAGGCTGATGAGTTTGATCCGACCCGCGCGAGCGTTACCTTTGCGTTGATTTGCCACGCGTGAACGGGAATCGGAGCGCGGACACAGACAGCAGGAAATCAGAAAACGGGAAGGAAACGGGCGGTCCACTATGAATGTACTGCTGACCGGCGGGGCGGGGTTCATCGGCTCGCACATCGCCGACCATCTGCTCGCGGATGGGCACGAGGTGTTCGTGATCGACAACCTGAGCAGCGGGCGCCGCTCGAACGTGCCGGAAGGAGCCGGGTTCAGGGAGCTGGACATCCGCGACTCCGCGGTCGGCGAGCTCTGGGCCGAGCACAGGTTCGACGCGATCGTGCACATGGCCGCGCAGATGAACGTGCGCGCGAGCGTGGACGATCCCTGTTTCGACGCGGATGTGAATCTCGTCGGCCTGCTCAACCTGATGGAGCACGGCCGCCGTCACGGGTTGAGACGGGTGATCTTCGCCGGCTCCGGGGGCGCCGCGTACGATGACAACGCGCCGCACCCGACGCCTGAACACGAGCCGCCGAACCCGCTCTCGCCGTACGGAATCGCGAAGGTGGCCTCGGAGATGTACCTGGAGTTCTACCGGGAGACGTACGGGATCACGTACACGGTGTTGCGGATCGCGAACGCGTACGGCCCGCGTCAGAACCCGCACGGGGAGGCGGGGGTGATCGCGATCTTCGCCGAGCGTCTGCTCGCCGGCGAACGCCCGGTCATCTTCGGCAGCGGCCGTCAGACTCGCGACTACGTGTACTGCGAGGATTTGGCGCGGATTTGCACGATTGTGCTTGAACGTGACGAAAATGATGTTTACCATGCCGGGACAGGGATCGAGACCGACGTTCTCCAACTGCTCGCGATGATCCAGCAGCACGCCGGCACGGAGGTGGAGCCGGAGTTCGCGCCCGCGAAGCCTGGCGAGAACATGCGCTCCTCTCTCGCGATCGGGAAGGCGCGCGAACGCCTGGGCTGGACGCCGGAGATCGATCTCGATCACGGGATCCGCCGCACGGTCGAGTTTTTCCGCCGCAAGCAGCGGGATCCGGACGCCCGTTGATCCAATCAGCGGGGTGTTCGACCGGCCCGCCGAGCGATGCTGCGGGAGTCCCGTTTCGAAGCCAGGGAGGGTGCGATGAAGCCGGGTGTGATTTCGGCAATCCTGCTCGCCACGGCGATCACCTGTTCCCCGGCCGCGGCCTATTTCTGGGAAGTCGGCGGAAGCACCGGAATCCGCAGTTGCAGCGACGAAGTCTGGGACTGTGACAGCAGGGGCAGGTACGACCGGGTCGATTTCAGGCCGCACGTCTCGATGTTCCTGACCGAGCGAACGACTCTCGGCGCCTCATTCGGCTTCGACACTGGCAGTGCAAGCGGGTACAGCACGATCGAATGGGTGATCGGACCGCGTCTCGAACACTACTTCAAGGAGAACGGTCCCGGCTACCCGACTGCGAACGTGCAGGTGACCTACGGTCTCCGCCACTACTCGTTCAAACACGGGCCGACGTTCGCGGACGGAATTGTCACGGCGAGCGGCGGAGTCGGTTACCTGGTCCTGGTCACGGACATGCTCGGCGTGAGCGTGAACGGCTCCTTCTCACATCACTGGTATGACCATTACAACCATGGATGGGTCACGGGGACGACGTGGGGACTGACGCTGGGGATACGCTTCGTCGTGATTTAGCTGTTTATCGCACACCGCTTGTTGTATCGCGGGATGTCGCGGCCCTATCATTGGGGATTGCCGCTCTCTCGCACGTGACGCACCGGGAATCAGTCTGCCTGATGCCGGCTGCGAGCTGCGAGCTTGTCTGTCTCTGCCGGACTGGTGCCTGTGATGCCGGATCCGGCGCGCGCCCGGGATGGGATGGACCGGCTCAGTGACACGGATGGAAGTTGACCGATGATCACGCACCTTCACTATCTGGCCGCCGGCAGAAATGCGAGCAAAGGGGTGAAATACGCGATCGACACCACGATCATGGTGGTGTCGTTCGCGGTAAGCGCGCTCATCGTGCCCCGCTCGCTGTGGGCCGGGCAGAGTGTGCTCGCGATCATCCCATACGTCCCCATTCTGATTGCGTTCAGGTTCATCTGCTATTACGCCCTGCGTCATCATGTCGCGATCTGGCGGTACTCGAGTCTTGTCGACCTGACAAAACTGATCGAGTCGGCGCTGATCTCGTCCGTCCTGTTCCTGTTCGCTGCTTTGTTTGTTTTTCCGGTCACGATTCCGCCGCTGGTGATCCTGCTCGATTTCATGCTGTTTCTGTTCCTCGCCGGCGGTGCACGGCTGACCATCCGGCGGATCTTCGAGGTGTACCTGGAGACGCCCGCGGAAGACAGAGATGTGCGCAACGTGCTTATCTACGGCGGCGGCAGGGCCGGTGAACTGCTGCTGCGCAACATCAAGAGCACGAAGCACTCGGGCGTCAATGTGGTCGGGCTCGTCGATGACGACCCGTTCAAGCGTGGCCGGCGCATCCACAATGTGCCAGTGATCGGCTCCGGCACCGACATCAGCCGGCTTGTGAGTGAATTCGACGTGAACGAGATCTACTTCGCGATCGCTTCGCTTTCGGGCGCGCAGACCCGGCGCCTGCTCAAGCTGATCGAGGATCAGGCGAGCGACAGGGTCCGGGTCAAAATCATGCCCGGGCTGAACGATCTCGTCGGCGGGCGCGTGACCGTGAGCCAGTTGCGCAGCATCGAAATCAAGGACCTGCTGCGGCGCATGCCGGTCGAGCTCGACAACACTCCCGTGCTCCGGATGATCCGCGGCCGGCGCATTCTCATTGCCGGGGCGGGAGGCAGTATCGGCAGCGAGTTGTGCCGCCAGGTCGCGCAGTTGAAGCCCGCCGAGTTGATCGTTCTCGACCAGAGCGAGTACTCCCTGTATCAGATCACGGAGCAGTTGCACGAAACGTATCCGGGCGTGAACATCCACCCCGTGGTATTGGACGCGTGCCGGGAGGATCAGGTTCGCGCGGTGTTCCGCGAGCATCACCCCGAGCACGTGTTCCACACGGCGGCGTACAAGCACGTGCCGCTGATGGAGATGAACCCGGTCTCGGCGGTGTACAACAACGTGATGAGTACGATCGTGCTCAGCCGGGTGAGCAAAAGGTTCCGGGTCGATCGGTTCGTTCTTATCTCCACCGACAAGGCGGTGCAGCCGACGAACGTGATGGGCGCGACGAAGCGGATGTGCGAGCTGGTTGCGCTCAACGAGAGCAACGGCGGCACCAAGTTCATGGCGGTCAGGTTCGGCAACGTGCTCGACAGTTCGGGCAGCGTGATCCCCAAGTTCAAGAAGCAGATCAGCCGCGGCGGGCCGATCACGGTCACCCACCCCGAGATCACCCGCTATTTCATGTTGATCCCGGAGGCGGTGGAGCTCGTGCTCCAGGCCGGAGCGATCGGCGAGAGCGGGAGCATCTACGTGCTCAACATGGGCGACCCGATTCGCATCCGCGACCTCGCCGAATACATGATCAAACTCTCCGGCCTTACCCCGGACGAGGACATTCGCATCGAGTACTCGGGGCTCCGTCCGGGGGAGAAGATGCACGAGACGCTCTATTTTGAGGGGGAGGAATGCAACACGAGCATTCCCGATCTGATGATCCTGCGCACGACGAGCATGCCTGACAACGGGTTTACCTCCCGCGCCGAGCAGTTTGCGGCGGAATGCCTGCACATGACCAGGGAGGAGATTCGGGCGGGGCTGCTTGAATTCGTGCCGGAATACAACCCGCAGGGAGCGCGGGCCGAGGTGGCGGCTCCCGCGCACGCGGCAAGCGAGACAAACGGCGGGCCGTGAGCTCGCCGGACGCCGCCGCGCAGCGCCATGTCGCGCGATACGCTTGATCCGTTCCGCCGCCGGTGTTACTCTTCTTCATCGGTGGTCTCCGGCCGCTTCGACGGGTGCCGGCCGGGCTGTCGCCATGGCTCCCGCGCTCTCTCAGCCGGGTCCGCTCGTGAACCACGATTCCGTCTCAGCCAGACCGTCGGGAAGGGCATGGACATGAACATGGGATACCGGAAAGTGGTCGGACGCACGCATGTCGTTGTCGTGACAGCGCTGGCAGCCATCCTGGTGATGCTGCCGCCGTCAACCGCGTGGGCGCAAGGCGCGAGCAAGGTCTATCTCAAGGGCCATGTGAAGAACCCCGGGGAATTCGACCATGCCGGCAATCCCACGCTCTACAGTCTCCTCGTGAACCACTCCGGTCTCACGGACGACTCGTTCCGCGAGCAGGCGTACCTCGCGCGCGGCGAGATCATTCGCGTGCCGGACGGGGACCGGGCCCCGGAGATCATCTCCTTCTCCGTCGAGGATGTGCTCAACCAGGAGCCCGGCAGCGACATCCCGCTGATGCCGCAGGATCTCGTCCGCATCTACTCGAGCGAGGTGACCCGCGCGTTCGAGGACAACGTGTGGATCACCGGGTTAGTGAAGAAGCCGGGCGAGCATGAACTGACCGAGGGAATGACGCTCGCGGATCTGCTGATCCGCGCGGGAGGGTTCACCGCCGAGGCGTACATGATGGACGCCGAGGTCTCGCGCGTCGAGCTGCATGGCATTCCCGGCGACACGCTCAGCCGCACGTTCGCCGTCCCGATGCTCAACTCCTACAACATCCCCGACAACCCGGAGGCCGTGCTCAGCCAGATCTACGAGGGCCACACCCCCGCTTCGGATTTCAAGCTCCAGCCGTACGACCAGGTGCACATCCGCCGCAACCCGGACATGCAGCTTCCCAACAGCGTGACTGTCAGTGGCCAGGTCGTGTTCCCGGGCACATTCACGCTCGAGACACGCGGCGAGACGCTGAGCCGGGTGATCGAACGCGCCGGCGGGCTCACTTCCGACGCGTTCGTCGAAGGCGGCCGGCTCCTGCGCGCCGTCGATCAGCCCGGAGTCGATCGCCAGATCAACCTGCTGCGCCAGGAAGTGAAGACGGCGCGCGAGAACATGGAAATCCGTGAACGCGCGATCAACAAGGTGTTCGGCGAAGGCAGGATGGCAGGCGCGCAAGGGACGATGTTCCCGTTCACAAGCGGCCGGCTCGGCAACGCGAACGCGACGATCATCAACGAGTACAGGGCCGCGATCCGCCAGTACCAGAGCACGAAGGCGGCGTACGAAAAGGCGCTCACGTTGAACACGGGGATGAAACGAATCAACGTCGATTTCCACGCGTTCATCGTGGAGGGCGACCTCTCCGAAGACGTCGTGCTCATGCCCGGCGACCGGATCGAGATTCCGAAACACCCCGGCACCGTCACCGTGATCGGCCAGGTCAACAACCCCGGCGTGTTCAATCACGCGCCCGGGAAGCGGATGATGCACTATGTGAAACTCGCCGGCGGTGTCTCTCAGTACGGCGGCCGGATGATCGTCACCCAGCCGACCGGCTATTCCTATGAGCTGGAATGGCTGAGCGACCCGGTCGTGATGGAAGGCGCGACAATCCGCGTGCTCCCGAAACGGCCGTCCGTGAAGTAGCCCTCGGTCGTGACAGCCACGCCGAAGCGCAGCGAAGGCGGGATGTCGCAGGGATCGTTGACCGGTGGATCATCCGCGCGGGCAAGGTGTGCGGCGCACCCCGGCCGCACGGCCGGTACCGTTACCCCCCGCTCTTCTCCCGCCGCTTCAGTTCCAGCTTCAGCGTGTCGATCGCCGGGATCGGACTCGGGTCGATCCCGTGCGCGAGCGCGAGCCAGTAGCTGAGCCAGTCGCCGCGCACGGCGGCCGCGAGCAGGCGTGTCAGGTCGTGCTCGCCGTCCGGTTGCACGCGGTGCGCGGCGAACCCGGCGCGGCGCGCGAGCTCGAGTGTAACCGGAATCCGCGCGCGCACATCGTCCGGCGCGAACGGGTCATCGAGCAGGAACACGGCGTACCGTTCACCGGCGGATCCGCGCTCGCGGTAGGCGACGACTTCGTTGTGGTTCATTTCCGGGAGCTCGCCCCACTGCGCGGCGCGTTTCGCGTTTTCATTGAACTGGTTCGCCCAGCGCCGGGCAACCGGTCGCAGAATCCCGCTCGCGTAAACCATCGGCCGCCGATCAAGCAGGCTCGCGAGCGAATCACTCAACGGATGATCGTCTCCGGGAAGCTGAGCATACGGTGCCGTGAGTTGTTCGAGCACGCGCAGGCACTCCTCGAACGCGGCCGTGTCGGTGCTGAGCCACTCGTGTTCGTGGAATGCGCCGAGCGCGGTCGCGAACATCTCGCCGAGCGCGGCGCGCGGCATCCGTCCCGGGCGCACCGGCCAGCGCTCGATACGTTCCCGGTCGGCGAGTTTCGCGAGCGTCCCGCCGGATGTGAGCGCGGCGAGCCGACAGCCACGATCCATCGCCTCGCGCGCGATCGCGAGCGTCTCCGCGGTCGCGCCCGAGTAGCTGGCGAGGATCACGAGCGTGCGTTCGTTCGTCCACGCCGGCAGCGGCCCACCGCGGTGAACCTGCAGCGGATACGGGGCGCGCGGCGAGGCGAGCGCGGCGAGGAAATCGCCCCCGATCGCGCTGCCGCCCATCCCGCACCAGAGCACACCGTCCGGAGACGTTTCCCGCGGGAACTCGCGGGCGGCGGCACGGCCCTGAGTCCACCCGTCCCGCACCTGATCCGGCCACGACACGATGTCCGCGTGCATGTCGTCCCGGTCGACCTCGAGCGAAATCTCGAACACGGCTCCCTCTTGTCGTCGGCGCAAGTGAATCGAGCCGTCAATATAAGCACATCTACCCGTCGGCTCGCCCGACGGGGTCATATCGGGTTGAAGAATACGTGACCCCGCAGCTCCGCCTGCGGGGTGTGTGCGACCGCTGAGGACACAGAACACACGGATTCGCTATCCCCCGCGCTTGCTCGCAGGCCGGGTTCGACCGCGGGTTCCGCGCTTGACGAGCAAGCGCGGGCACGAGACCGGGGCGGTCGCCGGTACGTGCCCCTGTGACAGCCGCGCCGAAGCGAAGCGGAGGCGGGATGTCGCAGGGATGAGAAGACGGGGAATCTACCGGCTGATCAGCCGCGGTGACCTTCGGTTCCCGCGGGCATGAGGCGGGCACACTGGTTTCCGGTTCCGCGCTTGACGAGCAAGCGCGGGCACGAGACCGGGGCGGTCGCCGGTACGTGCCCCTGTGACAGCCGCGCCGAAGCGAAGCGAAGGCGGGATGTCGCAGGGATCGTTGACCGGTGGATCAACCGCGCGGGCAAGCCCGCGCGGCCGGTACACGGGGAACGCTTGCTTGCAAGCGTCCCCGAAGGCGGCACAGGCGTGCAGGCGTCCCCTCAATATCATCCTGAGGCCGCCGATCGGTCTGTTTGTCCCGCGATCGGAGGCCGGTTTGCGCCGGCCGCAATTCGTGTGAAACAGGGGTCGGTCTGGCGGGTGAAAAGAGCCGGCCCGGGGTTTCTCGCAACGCGGGGCGGGATTGCGAACGCTTTCGCAGGGCTGCAAGCCCGGCCGGAGTCCGGTGGAGCGAGCGCAGTCACATCATCGCCCCTGCGCCGTGCGCGACCTTCGGGGGAAAACGGGTTATGCCGATTTCTCGGAAGGAATGTCGGGTGCGAGAAACTCACCGGCTTGCATCCGCGCGGACAAGCCCGCACGGCCGGCACACGGATCAGTCATTCTTTCCGGGAATCACTGTCGTTCGCCGTGCCCGCGCCGAACCGGCGCAATCGCTCGACTCGCAGCGGCGCGAGCATTACATTGAAAGGGTTGACGCGTGACGCGACTTCCCGCCGGTGGCGGACGTACGCGCCGCGGTACACAGAGAAGGACATCGTTCATGTCGTCCGACCGTCTCGACCGGATCACGATCAGCCCGCTCGGTTTGCGCCATCCGGGGATTGCCGTCGCGACCGCGAAAGCCGGGTTCACCGGGATGCTCGACTGCGAGTTCGCCCGGGACCTCGATCACGGGCTCGCCGCGCTCGACACGTTGCTCGCGCGCACCGAGCACGCGCGGGGCCGTGTCGGCCTCCGACTCCACGCCGGCCAAATCAAGCCGTTCGCCCCGTTGCTGAAACGTCTCGCGGAGCGCGATCACGTGCTCCTGCTCGCCGGGCTCGACGCGGACACGGCGGCGAAAGCGGTGAAGTCGCTGCCGAAGGCGAAGAAACGGTCCCTCTGGTTCGAGATCATCGACGAAGAGCGGGCGCGCGCGTTGCTCGAGACGGACGTGCGCGCCGATGCGTGGGTGATGAAGGGCCACGAGGGCCCCGGCTGGGTCGGCGGGGACACGACGTACATCCTGCTGCAGAAACTCGCCCGACTGGAGAACAGGCCGCCGCTGTACGTGCAGGGCGGGCTCGGAATCCACGCTGCGGCGGCGTGCAAGGTCGCCGGCGCGGCGGGGGTTGTGCTCGACGACCAGCTCCTGCTGATGCCGGAGTCCCCGCTGCCGGCGTCGTGGAGACCGCTGTTCGAGACGCTGAACGGGAAGGAGGCGGTCGTGTTCGGCGAGCGCCTCACGCAGGCGGTGCGTGTGCTCACGCGGCCGGGGTTCAAGGTGATCGGTGAGCTGACCGCGGTCGCCGATGAGCTCGAGATCAGCGGCGAGCGCGGACCGAAGGCGCACGAGGCGTGGCGCAGCGCCGCGATGGAGCGGATCGGCTGGTCGGAGCCGGGCGAGCTCGCGTGGCCGGTCGGGCAGGGGATCGGGTTCGCCGCGAACTACCGCGACAGGTACCGCAGCGTCGGCCGTCTGCTGCACGCGTTCGGCGGCGAAATCGACGAGCATATCCGCATCGCGCGCGAGACGAAACCGCTCGCGCCCGATTCCCCGCTCGCGAAGTCGCACGGGACGAAGTATCCGCTCGTGCAGGGTCCGATGAGCCGGGTCAGCGACCGGGCGGAGATGTCGGACATGATCTCGCGCGAAGGGGCGCTGCCGCTGCACGCGCTCGGCACGATGCCGCCGGACGTTGTCGCGGAGCTGATGGACCGGAGCCGCGAGCTGCACGGCGACCGCGCATGGGGTGTCGGCTTCATCGGATTCGTCCCGCAGGAGCTGTATGACGCGCAGTTCGAGCAGGTGATCAGAGCGAAGCCGCCGTTCGCGCTGATCGCGGGCGGTCGTCCCGACCAGGCGGCGAAGCTCGAGGCGCACGGGATCAGTACCTACATCCACGCCCCGACGCCCGAGCTGCTGCGGATGTACTACGAGGCGGGCGCGCGCCGGTTCGTGTTCGAGGGGCGCGAGTGCGGCGGGCACATCGGCCCGCTCTGCAGTTTCCCGCTCTGGGAAAGTGTGATCGACGTGTTCCTCGACATTGTCCCGAACGGGAAAGAGGACGAGGTGCACATCCTGTTCGCCGGCGGGATTCACGATTCGCTGTCGTCGGCGGTGGTGAGCGCGATCGCCGCCCCGCTCGCGCAGCGCGGGTTCCGGGTCGGTGCGCTGATGGGCACCGCGTACATCTTTACCAAAGAATCGGTCGAGACCGGGACGATCACGCAGCTGTTCCAGGACGAGGCGATCGCGTGCCGGCGCACGGTCAACCTCGAGGTCGGCCCCGGGCACGCGAACCGCGCCTGCGACACCCCGTTCGCGCAGGAGTTCTACGCGCTCCGCCGCAAGCTGTTGAAGGAGAACCGTCCCGGCGCGGAGATCCGCGAGGAGCTCGACCGGATCGGCCTCGGCCGGCTCGTGATCGCGACGAAGGGTGAGAGGTACGGCCCGGAAGGCGTGAGCCGGGTCGAAGAGGACGAGCAGCGCGCGAGCGGCTTCTACATGATCGGGCAGGTGACGACGCTGCGCGACAGGCCGACGACGGTGCGCGAGCTGCACGAGGAAGTGTGCGCGGGCGGCGTGCGCCGGCTCGAGGCGATCGAGGTCGGGCGCGCGAAGGTGTCCGCCCGCCCGCGGCAGACGCCGTCCGACATCGCGATCGTCGGCATCGGCTCCGTGCTCCCGCATTCGGAGGACGCCGACCGGTTCTGGGAGAACGTGCTGAGCCGGGCGGATGTGATCGACGAGGTCCCGCAGCACCGCTGGGACCCGGAGATGTACTACGACCCGGACCGGAACGCGCGCGACAAGTCGTATGCGAAATGGGGCGGGTTCGTGCCCGAGATCGCGTTCAACCCGATCCGCTACGGCATCCCGCCGATCGCGCTCAACAGCATCGAACCGATGCAGATCATGGCGCTCGAGATCGCGCGCAGGGCGCTCGCGGACGCCGGCTACGAAGACGGCGGGTTCGACCGCGAGCGCACCGCGGTGATCCTCGGCGCCGCCGGTTCCACCGGCGACTTCGGGCTGATGATCGCGACCCGGACCACGCTCGAACGGTTCGTCGAAATCGTCCCGGAAGAGACCTGGGAGCGGCTGCCCGAGTGGACGGAGGAGTCGTTCGCGGGCGGGCTGTACAACGTGATCGCCGGTCGGGTCGCAAACCGGTTCAATCTCGGCGGGATGAACTTCACCGTCGATGCCGCGTGCGCATCCTCGCTCGCGTCGGTTGCGATGGCCGTATCCGAGCTCGAGGACGGCCGCGCGGACCTCGCGATCAGCGGCGGCGTCGACCTGCAGCAGCACATCATGAGCTACCTCTGCTTCAGCAAGACGCAGGCGCTGTCGGGGAAAGGGGTCGCGCGCACGTTCGACCGGGACGCGGACGGGATCGTGATCAGCGAAGGCGTGACCGCGCTCGTGATGAAACGGCTCGCCGACGCGGAGCGTGACGGCGACCGCATCTACGCCGTGATCAGGGGCTGGGGTTCGTCCAGCGACGGGCGCGCGAAGAGCCTGACCGCGCCGCATCCGCGCGGGCAGGTGCTCGCGCTGCGGAGAGCCTATGAGAAGGCGGGTATCGACCCGGCGCGCGTCGGGCTCATCGAGGCGCACGGCACCGGCACCGTCGCCGGCGACACCGCGGAGACCGAGACGGTCCTCGACCTGCTCGGCGACAGTGCGGAGAAGAAATCGGTCGCGCTCGGGTCGGTGAAGGCGCAGCTCGGGCACACGAAGTCGGACGCCGGCGCGGCGGGGATCCTGCGCGCGGCGCTCGCGCTCCATCACAGGGTGCAGCCGCCGCACATGAACGTCGAGCGCCCGATCGCCCCGATCGCGAACCCCGACAGCCCGGTGTTTCTCCCGCAGCAGCCGCGCCCGTGGCTGCGGCACCCGGATTTTCCCCGCTACGCCGGCGTGAGCGCGTTCGGCTTCGGCGGGACAAACTTCCACCTCGTGCTCGAGGAATACGCGGAGGCGCCGGCGGAAGCCCCCGCCGGCGCGAACTCCCGGCCGCTCGAACTGTACGCGTTTCGCGCGGCGAACGAGCAGGGCCTGCTCCGGAGCGTGAAGTCGGTGCTGAGGGCTCTGGAAGGTGGCGCGCGGCCGCGGCCGCGCGACCTCGCGTACTCGCTCGCGCTGCAGGCCGACGCCGCCCGTGACAAGCCCGCGCTGCTCGCCGTCGTCGCCGCGAACCTCGAAGAGCTCGGCGCCGCGCTCAAGCGGGCCGTGGAAGCGCTCGAAAACGGGGAAACACCCAAGCTCGGCCCGAACGCCGTGTTCACGTTGAACGCCCGCCGTGAGCCGGCGAAGGTCGCGTTCCTCTTCCCCGGCCAGGGTTCGCAATATGTGGACATGGCCCGCGAGGCGGCGATCTACTTCCATGACGTGCGCCGTGCGCTCGAGACGGCGGACCGGTTCACGCGCGGCGCGTACCCGAAGCTGCTCAGCCGGTACATCCTCCCACCGTCCGCGTGGTCGGAAGAGGAAGAGCGGCAGCAGCGGGCGGAGCTGACCGACACGCATGTCGCCCAGCCCGCGCTCGGCGCAGTGTCAATCGGGATGCTCGACCTGATCCGCCGGCTCGGAGTGGAGGCGGAGGCTGTCGCCGGCCACAGCATCGGCGAATACGTCGCGCTGCACGCCGCGGGCATGCTCAGCCGCGAGGAACTGTTCCGCCTGATCGAGACGCGCGGGCGCACGATGGCCGAGGCCGCCGCCGACAACCCGGGGACAATGGCCGCCGTCCGCCTCGAACGCGAGAAACTGCAGCCGTTGATCGAACCGTTCGACGGCGTCGTGATCGCGAACCACAACGCGCCGCATCAGAGCGTGCTCTCCGGCCCGGTGGACGCGGTGAAGGCGGCGGTGGAGAAACTGTCCGGCGAGGGCGTGACCGCGAAGCTGATCAACGTCGCCGGCGCGTTCCATTCGGCGCTGTTCGAGCAGTCGCAGGCGCCGCTCGTCGAGGCGATCGAACGCGCCGAGCTTGGCGAACCCCGGACCCCGGTGTACGCAAACCGGGATGGGAAGCCGTACCCGGCCGACCCGGAAGCGATCCGCAAACAACTGGCCGGCCACCTGTTGAGCCCGGTCGAGTTTGTCGCTACCGTGGAGCGGATGATCGCGGACGGGATCACGTTGTTCGTCGAGGTCGGGCCGAAGAACGTGCTCGGCACACTCGTGAAGCAGACGCTCGCCGGCCGGGACGGGGTCGAAACCGTCTCGCTCGACCAGGGCGGCGGGTTGAAGGGTATCCTGCGCGCGTCGGCGGCGATCGCCGCCGCGGGCGGGACGATCAGGCTCGCGGAGCTGCATGACGGCCGCGATGTGAAGCCGCTCAACCTCGCGCGCCTGCTCGAGACGACGAAACCGGAGCCGCTGCCGCCGTCGGCGTGGCTCGTCTCCGGCGGCTGCTCGCGCCCGCAGGGGCACCCGCAGCACATCGTCGGCAAGCAACCACCGTTGACGAAAGAAACCGCAGATAAGAAGAGGATGGAATTGATGGACAGGTACAAACACGAAGGCACGCCTGACCAGCGCCCGCAGGAGGGGCCGGGACAGCAGCAGCCCGGGCAGGCCCCGGGGCCGCAGCAACCGGCCGACCCGATGCAGGCGTGGCAGGAGAACATGCGCCGTTTCCAGGAGATGCAGCAACGGCTCGCCGGGCAGATGGGAGGCAACCAGCCGCAGGGCGCCCCCGGCCAGCCGGCGCAGGGCGCACCGCAGCAGCAACCGCAGGGTTATCCCCCGCCGCAGGGGTATCCGCCGCAGGGGCAGGGCAGATACCAGCCGCCGCACGGTTACCCTCCGCAGAGTCAGCCCGGTTATCCCCCGCCGCCGGCGTATCCGCCGCAGTACGGTTATCCGGGCTATCCGCCGCCGCGGCCGCCGTATCCGTACCCCCCGCAGGCGTACGGCTACCCGCCGCGCTACCCGCAGCCGGGGTATCCGCCGCAGCAACCGGGGTATCCGCCGCAGTACGGGCAGGGTTACCCGCCGCCGCAGCCCGGGTATCCGCCGCAGCAGCAGGCCCCGCAGCCGCCGGCGCAGCAACAGCCGCCGCAGCCGCAACAGACGGCTTCCGCTCCACCGCAGGCTCAGACACCGCCGCCGGTGCAGCAGCAGCCGGCGCAGCCGGAACCGCAGGCGCCCGCACCGCAGCCGGAAGCTTCGCTCGGACTGCCCGGTCGCGAGGAATTGACCGCGCAACTGGTCGGCCTGATCGCCGAGCGCACAGGCTACCCGGAGGACATGCTCGACCTCGACGCGGACATGGAGGCCGACCTCGGGATCGATTCGATCAAACGCGTCGAGGTGCTCGGCTCATTGCAGAAGTCGTTCCCGGAGGAGCTCGCGGAGAAGCTGCAGGATGAGCTCGAGCAGCTCACGCGCGTGAAGACGATGAACCAGATGGTTGACGTGCTGATGAAGCTCGGGGAGAAGGCGGAGGAGCTCATCGAATCCGGCGAGGTTCCGCCGCCGGCGGAGAGCGGGGCTGCTTCCCCACCGCCGGCGCAATCCGAGACCCCGCAGCCGGAGCAGACCGGCCCCGCGGCGGCCGCGACGAACGGCCTCCCGACACGCGACGAGCTCACCGAGCAGCTCGTCAGCCTGATCGCCGAACGCACCGGCTACCCGGAGGACATGCTCGATCTCGACGCGGACATGGAGGCCGACCTCGGGATCGATTCGATCAAGCGGGTCGAGGTGCTCGGCTCGCTGCAGAAATCGTTTCCCGAGGAGCTCGCGGAGAAGCTGCAGGATGAGCTCGAGCAGCTGACCCGCGTGAAGTCGATGAACCAGATGGTGGACATCCTGATGAAGCTCGGCGAGAAGGCGGCCGAGATTCAGCAGCAGGACAGCGGGGGATCGACGGTAAACCCTAAGTCGGGAGGCGGGCAGCAGCCGCCGTCCGGTGAGCGTACGCCGGACACGCTCCCCGCCTCCGAGTCAACGAACGGCGGAGCGGCGGCCTCCGCTGGAACCGTCACCGCCGACGAGTTCGATTTCACCCGCGTCGAACGGATCGGGCGCTACCTGTTCGAGGCGGTGGAAGAGGACATTCCCGCGCGCGGCGAGCTCCCGCAGGGAGTCGTGCTCGTCACCGAGGACGCGCACGGGATCGCGGCGAACACGATCAACTTCCTCGCCCAGGACGGGGTGAACACGGCGATGATCGAGCGGAAGGCGCTCGCCGACGACGACACGCTCGCGGCGGCGGTGACGTCGCTGCGCGAACAGAACGGGCCGGTCGCATGCGTGCTCCATCTCGCCGGGCTCGGCGCGGGCGAGCTGCCGGACACGCTCGCCGACTGGCGCGACGCCGCGCAGCTTCACGTGTACAGCCTGTTCCGTATCCTCCAGCTCGCCGGCGACGATTTGCGAGAGACCGCCGAGACCGCGGACGCGAAGGTGTTGGTCGCGTCCACGCTCGGCGGTTCGTTCGGCCGTCGCGGCGGCGAATCCGGGCTGCCCACGGCGGCGAGCGGGCTCGGCGTGCTGAAAACGATGATGATCGAGTGGCCGGGTGTGCGCGCGAAGGCGGTCGATTTCGACGGCTCCCTTTCGCCGCCGGCAGTCGCGAAACAGCTCGCGGAGGAACTGCTCGCGGAAGACGACCGGATCGAGGTCGGCTACCCCGGCGGCGCACGCACCGTATTCCGCGCCGTGGACACGCCGATCGACCTCGCGAACGGCTCCGACACGCTCCCGCCGTCCGCCGACTGGGTCGCGCTTGTCACCGGCGGCGCGCGCGGAATCACAGCCGAGCTCGCGCTCGACCTCGCGCGCAGCGGGATGACACTGGTCCTCTGCGGCCGCAGCCCCGAGCCGGGCGAGGAGGACCCGCAGACCGCGGAACTGGCCGGTGACGCCGAGCTGCGCACGCATTTCCTCGCGACGGCGAAGCAGGCCGGGGAGAAGGTGAAACCGGTGGATATCGAGCGCAGGGTCAGGCGTGTAACCGGCGCGCGCGAGATCCGGCGCAACATCGAGCGCCTGCGTGCGGCCGGCGCGACCGTCGAATACGTGAGCGCCGACGTCACCGACGAGCACGCCGTACGCAGCCTGACCGCGGACATCTACCGGCGGCACGGCCGGATCGACGCGCTGCTGCACGGCGCCGGGATCATCGAGGACAAGCTGATCGCGGACAAGCCGCTCGAACAGTTCCGGCGCGTGTTCGAAACGAAGGTGGACAGCAGCTTCCTGCTCGCGAAGCAGTTGCGCGGCGATGAGCTGAAGCTGGCGGTGTTCTTCACCTCGATGGCGGGCCGGTTCGGCAACCTCGGCCAGTCGGACTACGCCGCCGCGAACGAGGCGGTGAACCGGTTCGCGTGGTTGCTCGACCGGAAATGGACGAACGCGCGCGTGCTCGCGATCAACTGGGGCCCGTGGATCAGCGGGATGGTCACCGATGAGCTGCGCCGGCAGTTCGAGGCGCGCGGGGTGACCCCGATCCCGCTCAAGGCCGGGCGCCTGTTCTTCCGCGACGAACTCGGCCACGGGCGCAAAGGCGAGGTCGAGCTCGTCGCCGGCTCCGGAATCTGGTCCGAGCAGGAGATGGAAGGCGCGTAACTCGCGCGATGAATTGAGGATACATGCCTGACAGCAAGCGCACCAGCAACCGCGACCACGACGACATCGCGATCGTCGGGATGGCCGCGATGTTCCCGAAGGCGGACAGCCTCCGCCGATTCTGGCAGAACCTGATCGAGAAGGTGGACGGCGTCGAGGAGGGTGCGGACGACTGGGTGCTCCACTACTACGACCCGGACTCGATCGACCCGGCGCGCATCTACACGAAACGGGCCGGGTTCCTCGACCGCGAGATGAAGTTCGACCCGCTCGAGTTCGGGATCATGCCGAACATGGTGGACGGGACCACGCCCGACCACTTCGTCGCGCTGATGGTGTGCCGGGAGGCGCTGCGCGACGCCGGCTACCTCGACCGCGAGTTCAACCGGGAAGCGACGGGCGTGATCCTCGGCTACGGGCCGATGGCGAACCGCGGCAACATGAGCGCGTTCCAGCACGGGATGGTCGTGGACCAGACCGTGGACATGCTGCGCGATCTGCTCCCGGACGTGGACGATGCGCTGCTCGCCGAGTTCCGCGAGGACATCAAGAGCAACCTGCCGCCGTTGATCCCGGAGACCGTGCCCGGGGTCGTCGCGAACGTGCTCACCGGCCGTGTCGCGAACCGGCTCGACCTGATGGGCCCGAACTATGTGGTCGACGCGGCGTGCTCGTCCTCGCTCATCTCCATCGATTGCGCGATCAACGAGCTCCGCTCCGGCCGCAGCGAGATGATACTCGCGGGCGGGGTGAACGCGTCGTTGCCGCCGCAGATGCTGATGGTGTTCAGCCTGATCCAGGCGCTGTCGCGGGGCGAGGTGCGGCCGTTCGACAAACACGCCGAGGGCGTGCTGCTCGGCGAAGGCGCCGGCGTGCTCGCGCTCAAGCGGCTCGCGGACGCCGAACGCGACGGCGATCGTATCTACGCCGTGATCAAGGGGATGTCGCTCGCATCCGACGGCAAGTCGAAGGGCCTGCTCGCGCCGCGCTACGAGGGAGAAGTGCTCTCGATGCGGCGCGCATACGACGAGACCGGGATCGACACAGACACGATCTCCTTGATCGAGGCGCACGGAACCGGGATCAAGCTCGGCGACGAGATCGAGATCGCGACGCTGAAGTCGATCTTCGGCAAACGCGGCGAGCAGGATCCGCAGGTCGCGCTCGGCGCGGTCAAGTCGATGATCGGCCACTCGCTGACCGCGGCGGGCGCGGCCGGCCTGATCAAGACCGCACTCGCGATCTACCACAGGGTGCTCCCGCCCACACTTTGCGACGAAGTCGACCCCGAGCTCGCCTTCGAGGAGACACCGTTCTACGTGAACAACGAAACGCGCCCGTGGATTCACGACGAGAGCAAACCGCGCCGCGCGGGCGTGAACGCGTTCGGGTTCGGCGGGATCGACGGGCACGCGATCCTCGAGGAATACCGCGGCCCGAACAACGAGCTCGACCGGCAGCTCGACCTCGCGTGGCCGTCCGAAATGCTCGTCTTCTCCGCCGATTCCGATGACGAACTGGCCGGGAAGCTGCGCGATGTGCTCGCCGTGCTCGAGGTCCCGAAGCAGATCCCGCTGCGCGACATCGGCTGGTCGCTCGTGAACCAGGCCGGCGGCGACCACGGCGCGAAACGGCTCGCCGTGCTCGCCGGGAACGCCGATGACGCGAAGCAGAAGCTGAACGAGGCGATCGACCGGCTCGGCAACGGCCGCGCGGAACGTGCGAGCGGCCGCAACGGGATCTACTACGGCGACTCCGTGCTCGCGGGCAAGGTCGCGTTCCTCTACCCCGGCCACGGCGGCCAGTACCTGAACATGTTCGCCGACCTCGCGCGCCATTTCCCATCCGTGCGCGCCTGGTTCGACCTGATGGACGAATTGCTGCTCGAGCTCGTTGGCATCCGTCCGAGCAATCTCGTGTTCCCGCCGCCGACAGGGTGGACGGAGCAGATGCGCGACGAGGCGTTACGGCAGTTGTTCACCTCCGACGTCAGCATCGCGGTGACGAACATCCCGGCGTACGCGATGGACGAACTGGTCCGCGAGAAATTCGGCTTGCAGCCGGATGTGATGATGGGCCACAGCACCGGAGAGATGAACGCGCTCTCCCTGTCCCGGTACTTCCGGATGGGCTCGTCGCGCGAGGGCCTGATCGAATCCACGAAGATGCTCGCGGACGTGTTCATGGCCTACAAGGACGAGATCGCGAAGATGCCGAAGACCGCGCTGCTCACCGTCGGCGCGGCCGATCACGACAAGGTGGACAAGATCATCGCGGACTCGCAGGGCGAGCTCGAATACGCGCTCGACAACTGCCCGAACCAGGTTGTCGTGTTCGGCAGCGAGCAGGCGGTGATGAAGGCGCGCCCGCTGTTCGAAAAGGCGGGCGGGATCTGCGAGCGGATGCCGTTCGACCGCGCGTTTCACACCCCCGCGTTCAAGGGCGTGACGAAAGCGCTCTACCACAAGTTCCCGGACAGGGCGTTCGGCAGGGGCGACGTCCCGCTGATGAGCTGCGTGAGCGGGAAGTACTACCCGGACGACGCGAAGACGGTGCGCCGCTGGGCGACGGACATGTGGTCGCAGCCGGTGCGGTTCCGCGAGTCCGTGCGCAGACTGTATCACGACGGCGTGCGCGTGTTCGTCGAGGTCGGCCCGAACAGCACGCTGAGCGCGTTCGTCAACGACATCCTCGCCGGCGAGCAGCACCTCGCGGTCGCGTCGAACAGCGCACGCAAGGGCGGCGCGGAGCAGCTCGAGAGCATGCTCGCGCAACTGTTCGTGCATGGGAGGAACCCGCGCTTCGAGGGCCTCTACGAGCACCGCGAGGTGAACGAGGTTCCGCTCAAGGCGGATGAGATCGAGATCGAGCAGCCGCGGCCGACGAAACGGGTGCTCGTGCGCGATCCTGCCAGCCTCAAGCTCTCCGACTCGTTCCGCAAGCGGCTCCAGGACGAGTATCCGAACCGCGGTCTGAAACGCGCTCCGGCGCCGGAGCAGGCGCCCGGAGAGGGCCCGCCCGTCCGGCAACCGGCGCAGCCGGAGCGGCAGCAACCCGATCAGCAGCATCCGTGGCAGCCTCAGCCGGCGGCGTGGGGAAACGGGTACGGTGCGCCCGGCTACGACCCGAACATGCCCCCGGTCGATCCGTACGGGCGTCCGCTCGACGCGAACGGGATGCCCGCGCCGCCGCCGTGGGATCCGTACGCCCCGCCACCTTGGGACCCGTACGCTCAGCCGTGGGATCCGTACGCGCCGCAGGGGTTGGACCCGGCGACCGGCCAGCCGCTGCCGCCGTATGACCCGTGGGCCCCACCGTACGACCCGTACGCGCCCTTGTGGGATCCGTACGCCCCACCGCCCTTTGCCCCTGACTTCAGTCAGGGATCGACCCCAGGGATGGATCCGACCCAGATCTCCCGTCCGTCAGGGAGTGAATCCCCCGGCCATGGATCCTTGACTGAAGTCAAGGGCAAGGGGGCAGGACCGTCGGGTGAGACCTTGACTGAAGTCAAGGGCAAGGGTGAAGACGGCGCTCCGGCGACCGCTGTCGAAAAGCAGGAGTTGATCGAAGAGCTGGAGGACAGCAGCGGTCCGGAGCCGCCGGATCACATGCTGAAGCGGTTCGACGAGGAAGTCGCGCGCAACGCGCCGATGGACCCGCGACCGCAGGTGAGGGATCTGCCGTTCGCGCGCGCCTACCCGCTGCTCGGGAAGATCGTCGAACGCACGGCTGACGAGCTGCAGTGCGAGCGCCGGTTCGACGTTACCCGTGACCGCGTGCTCAAGTCACACGCGTTCGGCGGGCCGCCGTCACGGCGGCAGCGCAACCTGCGACCGATGGCGGTCGTCCCGTTCGTGATGAGCCTGGAGGCATGCGCCGAGGCCGCGGTCTGCCTGTTCGACGGCGGGAAGTTCGTGAAGTCGTACGAGAACATCCGCGGTCACCGCTGGCTCGCGCTCCCGCGCGGCACGCTCGACGTCCAGATCAAGGCGCGCGCGCTGGAACAACGGGACGGCGGGGACGTGCTCGTGCGCACCGAAATCTACCAGTATCATACGAACCGCAAGGGGGAGACGAAACCGCACCTCACGTTCGAGGCGAACGTGGTCGTCGGCGAGCGCGAGCACGAACCGACCGTGCCGATGCCGTTTCATGTCACCCGGCCCAGGTACTCGCACATGACCACGGAGCTGCTGTACAACGACGGCATCTTCTACAGCATGCACTACCCGGGCCGGTTTCACGGGCGCCATTTCCGCGCGATCCGTAACATCCGCCACTACAGCCCGCACACGATCGAGGTCGAGATCGAGGTGCCCGACTGGCGCGACCTGTTCAGCGACATCGAAGATCCGACCTTCCAGATGGACATGTTCGTGATGGACGCCGCGGTTCTCCAGGTCGGGTTCTGGTACACGGACACGTTCGCGATGGACACGAACGTGTTCCCGTTCCTGATTAAGCAGGCGAAAATCTTCGGCGGGCCGCCGAAACCGGGCACGAAACTGATCGGGCGCGCCGCGCTCCGACTCACCGGGATCGGCGACATCGAGCTCGACCGGAAGCCGTACTGCGAGTTCCTCGACCGGGACGGCAACGTGATCCACACGATGGACGAGGAATCGGAGGGGGGATTCGAGTTCCCGGACAACTACTACAAGGCCCGGCTCGTGCCGCCGCTCGCGTGCCTCGAGGGTTCGGTGGACGTGCTCGACGCGGAAACCGGCCGCGTCTATGCGCACCTCGTCGGCTGGCAGAACCGCGTGTTCGACATCCCGATCCGCTACGACAAGATCTCGCTGTTCCCGAAGTACTTCCTGATGAGCGACCGGTGGCTGCAGGATGAGACAGGGTACAACCTGCGCCGCAACGAGCCGTTCGAGGACGGCCTGCTCGAGGGCGCGTGGGGCGTGTGGGGCAGCAAGCTCGCGCACGGCATGCTCACCGACGCCGAGAAGGACCAGTACTACACGTTCGCCGAGGGCGACCCGCGCCGCGAGGACTGGCTGATGGGACGGATCGTCGCCAAGGACGCGCTCATCGAGTGGATCCTCGCGAACACCGACGAAGAACGCCTCTGCCCGATCGACATCGAAACGCGGATCGACGAGCACGGCAAACCGTACGCGATCTGCGCCGTCAACCCGGCGATCGACCTGCCGGAAATCTCGCTCGCCCACTCGAACCGGTGGGCTGTCGCGGTCACGTCGAAGTCGGGCGGCCCGATCGGGATCGACTACGAGTGGTTCGACCGGTTCGATTACGACGACGTGCTCGACGGCGGGTTCCATCCGGACGACGCGATTCGAGTGCGTGAGCTTGACAGCGGGCAGCACCCGAGCACCGTCGCCGCGCTCTGGTGCAGCAAGGAAGCGGCCGCGAAGGCGTTCGGAACCGGGATGGACCACGACCCGCGCAACTGGCGCGTCACCGAGTTCGACATGGACGCGGGTACGGCGACGATCGCCCGTGACGGCCGTTCCGCGATCGCCCGGTTCTGGTTCGACGGCGACCAGGTCGTCGCGATCTGCGAACTGAACCCGGACGAGCTGGACGAGGCACGAAAACACCGCCCGGGAGCAAAACCGGAGCCGCGCCCGTTGATGGAATCCGAACCCGGCGCCGGCAGTGAAATCGTCGGCGAACTACCGCTCGCCGGGGAGGAACCGGCCGCGGAGATCGACTGGGACGACCCCGATCGCGAACCGACCGAGCTCGAGCGCGACCTGATCGAGCTGTGGGAGCACATCCTCAACGTCGATCACGTCGGCCTGCATGACGATTTTTTCGAGCTCGGGGGCGAATCGGTGCTCGCGGTGCGCCTGATCAGCCGCGTGGAAAAACTGATCGGCCGCTCGATTCCGGTCGCGAACTTCCTCAAGACACGCACGGTGGCGCAGATGGGGCAGATCCTCTCAGATGAGAACTGGACGCCGGACTGGTCGTCGCTCGTCCCGGTACGACTGGTCGAGGGGCGCACGCCGCTGTTCTTCGCGCACCCGGTCGGCGGCAACATCCTCCACTACCGCGACCTGTTCGAACGCCTGCCCGCGGATCAGCCGATCTACGGGCTCCAGGCGCGCGGGCTCGACGGGGTCGAGGAGCCGTTCGACAATGTCACCGAGATGGCCGAATACTACCTGACCGCGATCCGTGCGGCGCAGGAGGAAGGGCCGTACATGCTGCTCGGGTTCTCCGGCGGCGGGTATCTCGCCTGGGAGATGGCGTGCCAGCTCCGCGACGCCGGCGAACAGGTCGCGCTGCTCGCGATGTTCGACACGTTCGGCCCCGGGTACTACTCGTTCGAGATCGGCGGGTCACGGCTGCCGCATCAGCTCGAGTCGCTGATCTGGAAACTGCAGCTCCACCTCGACACGTTGGCGACGCTCAACCTGAAGCACAAGCTGAACTACCTCACCCGCAAGTTCAAGCACGGCAACTGGCGCAACCGGACCGGGACCAGCGGCGCGGCGATCCGCAAGGTCGAGGACGTCACCTACGAAGCCGTGCTCAACTACAAGCCGCGGCCGTACGACGGCAAGGTCACCCTGTTCCGCGCGAGCCGGCAGCCGAAGTACTCCACCGGCGACCCGCTGCTCAACTGGGAGCCGTACGTCACCGGCGAGATCGAGCTGCACGAGATCTATGGCACGCACGGCCACCTCGTGGAAGTGCCGCACGTGGAAGAGCTCGCGAAATCGCTGAACGCCGTGCTCGAGACAACCCACGCGCGCATCGCCGGCGCCGCGTACGCTTGACGGTTCGGCCGGCGGCGGGTGGCCCGGGTCTTCAGACTCGGGTGTCACCGGCGTCAGTGTCGCGCCGAATCCGTTCAACGCGGCGGCGACCGTGACAGTGAGTCTGCCGGCGCCGGCGGAGGTGAGCGTGGTCGTGTACAACGTCGCCGGGCGGGTGGTGGCGACGCTCGCGGATGGGTCGTATTCGGCGGGCCGTCACGCGCTCACGTTCGACGCCTCGTCGCACGCGAGCGGGCTCTACTTCCTGCGCGCGACCGTTCCCGGCCGGCTCGACGAGGCGCGGAAGATGATGCTCGTGAGGTAGGCCGGCGTCCCACACACACATGCCCGCGGGGACGGGCCGCAGGCCGTCACCGCGATACGAGACCCGAGGCTGAAGCCCCGGGCCACACAGCCGTTCCGGGCCACACAGACCTGGCTACGGGGACGCTTGCTCGCAAGCGTCCCCCCACCGGGTGTTCCCGGGTTCGGCGAACCCGGGCTACATGCCGGGCTACGTGAGTGATCCCGGGTTCGGCGAACCCGGGCTGCGGGTCGCGTCCATCAGGAAGAAACGGGACGGTTCCGCGGGCACGTTCACCTGCTCAGCGGTGAACTCCATCCACGGCTCGTCCGCGCCCGAACGAATGCGCCCGTCCCATCTCGCGCGGAAATGATGCACGCGCCGGCCGCCGAGCGAGCCGGTCTCCCGCAGGTATTTCCGCACCGGAGGCAGGTGCGCGAGGTCGGCTTCTCTGACAGGCGGCGGCGACACGGGTTGCGCGAGCCGCTGTTCGACCGCGCGGCGGTACTGCGCGCTGAAGCCGGCCGGTCCGATCGACGCGTACCCGTACACCACACCCGCGAGCACGAACAGATTCGCGATCGTGCCGGGTTTCGCGTCGGTCCACGCGGCCACGATCGCGAGCTGCGAGAGCACGAGCGCGGCGAGACCGACCGCCCACCAGCCGCGCGACTCGATCACGACGAGCACGGCGGTCGCGAACAGCGCGAGCCCGGCCGCGAGAAACAGCACCGCGAGCGGCTTCGAGATGCGCCTTGTCAGTTGCGGGAACTCGGCGAGCGCAAACGCCTGCGCGGGACCGATCAGGTGAATCAGCCCGTGCACGACGAGCAGCGCGAAAAACACCCAGCGCATGCGACGCCCCCCGGATCGACACAGCCCACGAAACAGAACAGGTCCACGCCGCCGTCAATGTGACCCACCGGCGCCTATTTCACAACGGTGAGCTTCCGGGAGATCGTCCGCTCGCCCGCGGTCAGCCGGAGCATGTACGTGCCGGAGGACAGCTCGCGCGCGTCGAACACGGCCGTGTGTTCGCCGGTTGTGCGCACGCCGTCCGCGAGCGTCGCGACCCGCCGCCCGAGCAGATCGTACACCGCGAGCGTGATTTCGCCCGGCGCGGCCAGCGTGTAGCGCACCGTCGTCGCCGCGTTGAACGGGTTCGGCGCGACATGTAGCCCGGGTTCGCCGAACCGGGGTCACCTTCATGTAGCCCGGCTTCGCCGAAGCCGGGGGCTGCGGTGTCGTACGTGAACGACTCCGCCAGCTCGGGAGGACCGGGGGTGCGCGGTTCGCCGGGGGTGACCGTCCACTCGCCGGTCAGTTTCCACTGACCGTGTCCGCCCGTGCGGGCTTGCCCGCGCGGGTCATCCGACGGTGCAGTGGCCTGACCCGCGTCCAATCCGCGGTTGCGAGCAACCGCGGGCCTGTGCGGATTCTCCGACTGTCCAGCGAGCTGACCCGCATCCAATCCGCGGTTGCGAGCGAGCGCGGGCCTGTCTGAGTTGGAGCCGGCGATCAGCGGAGCAGCCGCGGGCGCATTGTTCGCGCGCGGGTCGCCGGCTTCGACGACGGTGAGCGGGATCACGTCCTCGAACCGGTGTTGCGGGTACGCGCCCTGCTCGCCGACGCGCACGATGTAGTTGTAGTCGCCGAGCGGCGCGTCCGCGGGCACGTACTGGAACGGGGACGCGGTGAGCGTGTCGCCTGGCTGGAGCGTGAAATCCCACTGTGCGATCGTCTCGGTGAGCGTGCCGTCGGGTTTCAGCGCGAGCGTCCACACGTCCACCTCCGCCTCGCTGTCAAGATTGTTTTTCAACCCACCGTCCCAGCGGAATCCGGCGCCGCGCTCGACGATTAACGGATCCTGCCGCGGCCGCGCGACGATCCGGTAGTCGGTGACATCGAGCTCCAGCTTCTCGACGAGGATCTGCGGGAAGTCGTCGAGGGGCGTCAGGATCTCGGTCCAGCCGACGAGCAGGTAGCCATCGTCAAGCGCCAGGACGTCGTTGATGCCAGTCTCCCACCCCTCCGGACCGCTGGTCTCGTATGTCCACAGCAGGTTGCCGGCGGCGTCGAAGCGTAGCAGCAAACCTTGTCTGCTGAGGCTTGTATCAATACCACCGATTGCAATGCCGCCGTCATCTGTTGTGCGCACGGCAGTCAGGGTCTGTAGTTGGTCAACCATCTCGCTTGACCAGATCTGGTTATGACCATGGTCATATCTTCGCACGAATTCCTGGCCCGCCGCAATGAAACCGTTGTCGGAGGTTGCTGAAACGATGATCCAATCGTCATGGCTAGATGAATTGAGCAGCTCACCTTCAATGTTGGTGCGGATAACGAACGACGTCGCATCTACGAGGCCGATCGTGGCTACAAGGAACAAATCGCCACTTGGTGACAGGTCAGTTTCACGAACCGCGATCACAGAGTCACTCGGAACTTGGAATTGATGGCTCTGTAACAAGATTCCGTCTACATCAAACAGCATCAACTCCGCCGGCGATCCAAGGCTGTCAGCGTCGGCCGTGCCCACAGCAATCACAGAGTCCTGCAGTACTGTCACGTCTGCACCGCTAGGCACCCAGTACAGATTGTGAGACCACAGCAGTTCTCCATCATTGCTGGTTAGATTGATGCTTGTATAATTCGATTCGTTTGTCCAGGCGACGCCGATTCCGGGAACAACATCAAGGCTGTTCGGGCGACCATATCCGTCAAGAGCAGCCGCACCGAGGAGAAGACCACTGGGGTGCAGCCGCAACAGAAGACGGTGCCCCGGGGCATAATACGAATGGTGACCACCGACAACATATCCGCCTTCGGGATGCTCAGTGGCCGAATAGCCTAATTCCGTATGATCGAGAAGACCATATGTCCGTCGCCAAGTACGATCAGGTGGCTGGGCTTCTGAGGGAATAGCCACCATGAGGACCAGCATGACCGCCGTCAGCGCAGATACGGCTACCGTCGTGTATCTCTTGGTTTTCGGAATCATCGTATGCCTCTCGTTAGCCAAGCGTCATGTCAAACACAGGCGCGGGATCTCGGCCGGACGAAAACCGGTCATGGATTCAAGTAGGTCTCGATCCAATCGCCTGCTTCGTCGAGTGTGCCGGACAACGAATTCATGCTGTGCCCGCCGCCGGGCGTCTCGTAGTATTCGAACGGAGCGGACGGCGCCCGGGTCGCCATGTTGTACGCGAGCCAGCGGCTGTTCCGCACGCTTACCGTCGGATCGGCGCTGCCCTGATGCACCTGCAGCGGGAGCGGGTCGTGCGCGCCGTAATCCCAGAAACGAACTACCGACCGACTCAGTTGCCCTTCACTGCGTTCAGGATAAACTTCACCGCGCCCGACAAACCGACATCGGGCTTCGTTCAGAATGACGCAGTCTCAGCCCTCGCTCCATGTGGCTCGTTCCGCTATTGCCCGCCCAAATGTCTCTCTCCAATGATTATACAGATGCTGAGGAAAAAAATAAGATGGGAGGTCAAGTCTCATCATCTACTTATTCGCAATGGCTCTCGTGCCTCTCTTCGGTGAGACTCGGATGTGTCGCTGCAGCCGTGGTTGCGATCGGCCTCGCCGTCCGGCTTCGGCGCGGCATGCGCCCGCACGGGCGGTACAGATTTGGCGGAAGCTGATCCCGGCTTCGGCGAAGCCGGGCTACGTGCGCGTGGCATCTGCGCGGGCAGGCGTGACGCCTCTCACTGCCGCCGGAACGAATGTTGCCTCCGAACCGACCCGGGTCGCATATTCGACGCATCTTCGAACCAAGGACGCTGACTGCAATCCGACACGGCGATGATTGAGACGGCGATCTACCTCGGCACAGCGCTGATTGTGGTCCTGGTTCCAGCGCTGTACTGGTACCGCGAGCGGCGGAAGAGCACGCGCGCGGCGACCATCCTCACGAAGGCGAAGGAGCGCGGGCTCGATGAGCCGGTCTCGCTGCACCCGGTGATCGACCCGGACATCTGCATCGGGTCGGGCGCATGCGTACGCGCATGCCCGGAGCAGAACGTGCTCGGGCTGATCAACAACGCCGGCGCGCTGATCAACCCGGGCAACTGCATCGGGCACGGCCTTTGCCAGGCGGCGTGTCCGGTGAACGCGATCACGCTCGTGTTCGGCACCGAGAAACGCGGCGTCGATGTCCCGCACCTGAAGGGTACCTTCGAGACGAACGTGCCGGGTGTTTACATTGTGGGTGAACTCGGCGGGATGGGCCTGATCCGGAACGCGGTCACGCAGGGCCGGGAAGCGGCGGAATACATCGCGCGCAGCCTGGAGGACGAGCGTGACGGGCGCGTGCGCGACCTCGTGATCGTCGGCGCCGGCCCCGCCGGACTCGCGGCCGCGCTGCAGGCGAAACGCGAGAAACTCGATTTCGTCGTCGTCGATCAGGAGGACTTCGGCGGCACGATCCTCACATACCCGCGCCGCAAACTCGTGATGACGCAACCGATGGAGCTGCCCGGATACGGCCGGGTCAAGCTCCGCGAGGTGCACAAAGAATCGCTGCTCGAACTGTTCGAAGATGTCGTGCACAAGGTGGATGTGAAGGTCAACGCCGGCGAGAAGGTGAACGACATCGAGCGCGTGAACGGTCATTTCCGCGTGACCACGACCCGCGACAGCTACGAGGCGAAGCGCGTGCTGCTCGCGATCGGGCGGCGCGGGTCGCCGCGCAAGCTCGGCGTGCCCGGGGAGAAATCGTCGCGCGTCACCTACCGAATGCTCGACCCGGAGAAGTACCAGGGGCTGAACGTTCTCGTCGTCGGCGGCGGCGACAGCGCGGTCGAGGCGGCGCTCGCACTCGCCGATCAGCCGGGCAACAGCGTGCAGCTCAGCTACCGCCGCGACGCGCTCGTCCGGGTCAAGGAAGGCAACCGCGAACGGTTCGAGCAGGCGGTCGCGGACGGGAAGCTCGAGCCGATCTTCAACTCGAACGTGACCCGGATCGACGAAGGCGTCGTGCTGCTCGACGTCGGCGGCGAGGAGCGCGCGCTCGACAACGACCAGGTGTTCGTGTTCATCGGCGGCGAACTGCCGACCGCGCTGCTCGAAAAGGTCGGGATCGAGTTCTCGCGAAAGTTCGGGGAAGCGTAGAGAGCGCGAACTTGATTGCACGCACAACGAACGGCTACCTTCGCAGCTACGGACTCCGCGTTCAGTTCCGGGCGCTACTCTCAGTTAGGCTGGAGTGCTGGCCGTCATCCTGAACCCGCGGTCGGCGTCAGTGTGCCGCGCGCGGGTGAAGGAGGTCCGAGTTCAAGCAGGGTAGCGTCTGTGAAGACAACCGCATGCTTACCCGGACCTTCTTCACTTCGCCCGATAAACTGACATCGGGCTTGTTCAGAATGACTCAGCGTGCCGACCCGTTCGCGGTTGTTCGTTCCCCAGAGGCGAGATGAGTGACGGCGACTGTTTGAGGAAACGTACAAATCGCACGTTTGCCGCCTGGTTCGCGGCGGCCGTGTTCGCGGTCGCTCCGGGCGGCGTTGCACTCGCCCAGATCTCGCCCGGCAAACTCTCCGCCGCCCACGCCGAGTTCGAAGGGATCAAGAACTGCACGCGTTGCCACGAGTTGCGCGAAGAAGTGCAGCCCGGCAACTGCCTCTCCTGCCACACGGCGGTCGGCGCTCGGATCGACCGCGACGAGGGATACCACGCCACCGGCGAGGTGCGTGAGAAGAACTGCGCCGAGTGCCATTCGGAGCACCACGGCCGCGACTACGATCTGATCTACTGGCCGGACGGGCGCGACGCGTTCGAGCACGCGCTCGCCGGCTGGCGGCTGACCGGCGCGCACGCCCGCCTCGACTGCCGCACCTGCCACAAGCCGGGGTTCCAGGTGGACGGCGCGTTTGCGGGCGACGAGACAGTGGACCGGAAGCGCACGTATCTCGGGCTCGACCGGCGCTGCCTCACGTGCCACGCGGACGAACACCTCGCGCAGCTCACGGACAACTGCGCCGACTGCCACAACTCCTCAGCGTGGAGCCCCGCGCCCGGATTCGATCACGACGCCGACAGCGACTACCCGCTCACGGGCAAGCACGCGGAACTGCTGTGCGACAAGTGCCACGAACCTGTCGCGGCGCCTGCGCCGGCCGACCCGGACCTGCTCGTGTTCGCCGGCAGCCCGGTCAGTTACACGCGCTACTCGGACATCGCGCACGGAAGCTGCGACGCCTGCCATCGCGACCCACACGCGGGCCGATTCGAAAAGGCGTGCGCCGAGTGCCACACGACCGCCGGTTTCCGCGAGGTGGAGACGGCGGGATTCGACCACGAGCGCACGGACTACCCGCTGCGCGGGTTGCATCAACCTGTCGCGTGCGCGAAATGCCACACGAGCGGGGTGATGACCGAGCCGCTCGCGCATAACCGTTGCCGCGACTGCCACGCGGACGAACACCGCGGGCAATTCGCCGAGCGCGCGGACGGCGGCGCGTGCGACGCGTGCCACGGCGTGCAGCGCCCGTTCGCGCGCCACACCTACACCGCCGCCGACCACCGAAACAGCGACTACCCGCTCACCGGCAGCCACCGCGCGGTGCCGTGCGCGCGCTGCCACGAGCCGGTCGAAACGGAGGGCAGAGAACAGTACGCGCGGTTCCGGTTCGACGACACGCGCTGCCGGGCGTGCCACGAGGATGTCCACCGCGGCCAGCTCGACGTCTGGATCGAAAAGAGCGGCTGCGACTATTGTCACAGCACGGATTCATGGCATCGCACGAACTTCGACCACTCGCTCGCTCGGTTCGCGCTGGAGGGAAAGCACCGCGAGATCGAGTGCCTCCGCTGCCATTTCGTGGAAACCGATGAAGGCGGCCGCGAACTGTGGATGAAACCGCTGGAGCGGACGTGCGCCGGCTGCCACGACGACGTACACGCCGGGCAGTTCCTCGCCGCCGGAGCGCGTGAGACCGCCTGTGAGCGGTGTCACACGGCCGAGGGCTGGCAGCGGCTTGTTTTTAACCATGACCGCGACACGGAGTTCGCGCTCGCCGGCGGGCATGAAAACGTCGCCTGCGGAGAATGCCACCGGCGAGTGGTTGTGAACGGCGTGGAGACGGTGCAGTACGCGGGCGTGCCCCGCGCGTGCAGCGCCTGCCACGGCTCGAGACGCACCGGGAATTAGGGACAGACCCCAATTTCCGCGAGCAAAAAAGCAACATCAGTGCCGAACACCCCGGACCGCCAACATGGGGCGGAGGCAGTCTTGCGAGTGCGGAAATTGGGGTCTGTCCCTAGTTTCGGAGGGAGAGATGAGTGAGCGAGCGTCACCGACACTGCGGCGGCTGCTGTTCGCCGGGCTGCTGTTCGCGCTGCCTGCGGTCGCCGGCGCGGTCGCGGTGCAGGACAACCCGCACGGCCCGTCGTTCGACCGCAAGTGCTCGCAGTGCCACACGGTGCGCGGCTGGAGCGAGCTCCGGCCGGACATGCAGTTCAGCCACGACGAGACCGCGTTCCCGCTCGCAGGCCGTCACGGGCAGGTGAGCTGCGAGTTCTGCCACGAGACGCTCGTGTTCTCGGAGGCGCCTTCCCACTGCAACGGCTGCCACCTCGACGTGCACGAGAGCCAGTTCGCCGGCGACTGCGAGCGCTGCCACGACCCCCGCGGCTGGCTCGATCAGCCCGAGTTCCGGCGCATGCACCAGGAGACACGGTTCCCGCTCACCGGCGCGCACGCCGCGCTCGACTGTGACGCGTGCCACGGCGACGGCCGCTACGTAAACCTCCCGCTCGACTGCGCCGGCTGCCACTCCGATGCGTACGAGACGACGCGATTCCCCGATCACGCGGAAGCCGGGTACTCGACGAACTGCGACGAGTGCCACGGGATCGAGGGGAGCGCGTGGGCGGGAAACGTGATCGCGTTCGATCACCCGCGCCGGTTCCCGCTCGCGGGCGGGCACGACATCGACGGCTGCCGCGCGTGCCACCCCGCAGGTGAGGAGTTTGAGACGGCGCCGTCCGAATGCTACGGCTGTCACCGGGCCGACTACGAACGCACCGACGACCCGGATCACGTCGACGAGGGGTTCCAGACCGACTGCACGGTCTGCCACAACATCTACGACTGGGACGACGCAGAGGATATCGACCACGACGAGACTGGCTTTTCACTGACCGGCGCGCACACGCAGACCGATTGCGCGCTCTGCCATCTCGGGAGCGACGCGGGAACGCCCCGGCAGTGTGCCGGCTGCCATGACGGCGACTACGTCTCCGCCGAACCGCCGCACGTCGAGCCCGAGTTCGACCGCGACTGCACGGTCTGCCACAGCACGGCGAACTGGACACAGACGAGTTTCGACCACGGCGCTGACAGCGACTATCCGCTCACCGGCGGGCACATCGAGGCCGATTGCGCCGGCTGCCACGGCGACGCGGTCTATGTCGGACTGACACAGGCCTGCTTCGACTGCCACCAGGCGGACTACGAGGAGGCGGAGAACCCGCCGCACAGCCCCGGCACGTACGCGACCACGTGCGAGGACTGCCATGATACCAGCGCGTGGACGGACACCGAGTTCGACCACTCGCTGTCCGATTTCCAACTGACCGGCGCGCACATCGAAACCGACTGCGAAGACTGCCACGTGGAAACGTACGTGGGCACGCCGCTCGTGTGTATCGGTTGTCACCAGGCTCAGTTCGACGAGGCGGAGAACCCGGTGCACGTGAGCCCGGCGTTCAGCGACGACTGCGCGCTCTGCCACACGACGGACGCGTGGACAGGATCAACCTTCGACCACAATACGCAGACCGCGTTCGCACTCGCGGGCGCGCACGCCGCGCTCGCCTGCGCCGACTGCCACATCGACGCGCAATACACCGGCACGCCGGCGGACTGTTTCGGCTGCCACGAGGACGACTACGAAGGCGTGAGCGACCCGGACCATGTCGCGGGCGACTTCGGCACGAACTGCCAGGTGTGCCACGGCGCCGGCGCGTGGTCGCCGGCCGAGTTCAACCATGAG
>JAANWZ010000058.1 GCA_018263585.1 Calditrichota bacterium
TGACTGAAGTCAAGGGCAAAAGGGTAAGGGCAAGGGCGAAGGGTGGTGCGTCACCGCAGCCCGCGGTCTCCCTTGCCCCCGACTTCAGTCGGGGATCCGCCTCACCGCAAGCAGGGAGATGAAACCCGAGGCTGAAGCCCCGGGCCACCCGCCGTTCCCTGCAGCCCACCAGGTTATTTGAGCAGCGTGAGCTTGCGAATCTCATTCAACCGGCCCGGGACCTGCGCCTGCACGAAATAGACGCCGCTCGCGAGCGCGGAGCCATCGAGCACGAACGGGTGCGTGCCCGCTTCGAGCCGCCCGTCGGCGAGCGCGATCACCTCGCGGCCGAGCGTGTTGAACACGCGCAACGACAACTCCGCGGCCTCCGGCAACGCGACGGTCACCGTAGTTACCGGGTTGAACGGGTTCGGCGTCACCGTCTCGATCGCGAACTCTGAGGGCGGCGAAGCGGCCGGCGGCGCGGTCTCGCCCGCGGTTTCGCCTGCGAACCAGTCGCTCGTGTTCCAGTCGCCGGAACCATCCGCCTCGAACCCGATCTTCACGATCTCGAATTCATCATCGTCGAGCACGAGGTTCGGGTAGAGGCCGACCTTCGCCATGAACGTGTAGGAGCCGTTCGGCGCGCCGCCGGGGACGATGATCTCCTGGTCGAACACCTCGATCAGCGTGCCGGGCTGGAAGTTGATGTTGTAGATGTCGAACGTGATCGTGTTTCCGTTCGGGAGCAGGCCCTGCGTCCACACCTGACCGGTCGCCGGCACATCCATGAAGTAGCGCACGCGCCCGTCGTAGAACACAGACCCCCCGGTCGCGGGGACGACCACCGGCGGATCCCACTCCGGAGTGAGGCCGATCGTGACGATCGGGTTGTCGGCGAAGTAGGGGGACACGTAGGTGAGCGCAACGCCGGAGCGGTTGTCGGTCCAGCACGGATAGACCTTGCCGTCCCGGCCGTAGATGCCGAGGTAGTCGCCGAAGTAGCCGGCGGCGAAACCGGGGATCGGCGCGGGGGTGAACGAGACGTCGCCGACGATGTAGTTCTGCCACGACTCGCCCGCGTCGTACGAGATCCCGACGAACACCTCGACCTGGCCGGTCGGCACGTTGCGGTCGTCGTACCAGATCGCATTCAGCGTGCCTGTGACCGGGTCGCAGTGGACCCACGGGAAGTAATGCTGGTTACCCTCGCCGGCATCGTCGTCGTTGATCCGGATCGGTTCCGACCAGGTCTCGCCCTCGTCGGTGGACTTGATCATGTAGTTGTCCACGTCCGGCCCGTCGTTGACGCCGGGCACGCCGACGTTCGTCCACACGACGTAGATCGTGCCGCGGTTCGGGCCGTCGCTGACATCGACCGTCATCACCGGGAACGAGTTCTTCCGGTGGTTCTGGTTCATCCCGTTGTAGGAACGGATTCCGCGGATGTTCTCGATGATCCGCCACGCGGGCTCCCAGGTCTCGCCTCCGTCGTAGGAGCGCGCGAACCCGATCGCGTTCTCTTCGAGCGGGAACGATGAATCGTAGATCGTGAACACCGCGTACACCCGGCCGTCCGGGCCGGCGTCGAAGTTCACGCCCTGGCACAGGTAACCGGCGTTCACCGCGCTGCTGATGTTCGTGCGGTCGTTCCACGTCTGCGCGTCGTCGTCCGACCAGACGGCCTCCACCTCGTAGTTCGCGACGCCTCCGAAGCTCGTCCACCCGCAGTAGAGGCGGCCGTAGTACGGGCTGGACGGCGTGTTGTCGATCCACAGGTGGTTCTTGTCGAGGAACGCGCCGCCGGTCGATGCCCCGGACTGGTAAGTCTGATACGTCTCGCCCTGGTCGTATGAGACAGTCACTCCTGAGGCGCTCGAACTCTGGTTCGAGCCGATGTGGCCGTGGTACCAGTAGCCGTCGCCATCGACGACGGCCGCCGGGTCACCGCCGCCCCAGCCGTCAGGGGTGCCGTCCCAGCCGACCCCGCCGTCGTACGAATAGAACGACGAGACGCCGTAGAACGTGCCGAGCGGCCACTCGCTCGAGTTGTTAGAGTTGAGCGCGAATTCGATGTCGTTCGGATCGACGTAGATCGAGTTCTCGCTCTGGTGCACGTTGAGGTCGCCGGAGACGCAGACATCTTCGCTGTCTTCGAACTCGTCGAGCTCGCTTTGCGTCGCCGGCACTGCCGGTTCGAACGGAACATCCGGCGCGACTTCAACTATCCCCGCCGCCGCGAGCCGCTGCCAGTAGGAGATGCTCCAGATCGCCGGTTCGATCGGGAGCAACTCGGAAACATCTTCCGCCTCCGGCGCCGGCTGATCGGCGAACGCCGCGGGCAGGATGAGGAGGACGGTTGCGAGAATCACGCCAACCGTGCTCGTGACACCACGTGCAGGATGCATTACTGCCTCCATGGATAATGGTCGCCTGTGATCGGACCAGATGGATAAACTGCTAATGTACATCTGCGCCGGGCGTGCGTCCACAAGAACAGCGCCGAATCGCGGGAAAAATCGCCTCGCGTGGAACTTCCCACTCAGCCGCTACCGGGGGGTGTTTTCTGCGCAGGTAGGCCCGTTGGTCGGGTACCGTGCCTGCTTGCAGGCCGGGCTGATCCACCGGTGCAAGCAAGCTGCCGCGTTGGATCCATGCCTGCACAGCAGGCATGGGCATAGCACATGGCGCAAGCCGGGCCTCCCTTCCGTGAAACCCGAGGCTGAGGCTCCGGGCCACCCTCCCGGCC
>JAANWZ010000059.1 GCA_018263585.1 Calditrichota bacterium
CGCGGACCCTGTGCGGTTCTTGCCGGTAGATCCTTCACCCCTGCACAAACTGACGTGCAGGGGTTCAGGATGACACTGATGGCGCTGCAGGCTGCGGGCTGCGGACTGCGGGCTGCGGGCTGCAGACCGGCGTGCCGGGTTCAGGATGACACGGAGAGGCGTCACACGGTCCCGGGTTCGACGAACCCGGGCTACACTTTGGGGTTCAGGATGACACGCAGGGCGCGCCGCCGCACGCCTTGCCCTTGACTTCAGTCAAGGCTCGACGACTCTCGGCGCTTGTTGACCCCGTTGAACTCCGATTGAAGTCGGGGCACGGGGAGACTGCGGACTGGCCTCATTTCAACCCGAGCGCGGACAGTTTCTTGTGCAGGTGTGTGCGTTCGATTCCGATCCGCCGCGCCGCCTCGCTCACGTTTCCCCCGGTCGCTGCGAGCACGGCTTCCAGGTACCGCCGCTCCGCCTCGGCGCGCACGTCCGCGAGCGACGTGCCGACGGGCGGAACGGGTGAGTCGGCGGCGGATGGGGCACGGGCGGACCGGTCCCGCACTTCCGCCGGCAGGTCGGATTCACGGACGACGGCGTCGCGGGCGAGGATCGCGACCCGCTCGATCACGTTGCACAGTTCACGCACGTTGCCCGGCCACGCGTGGCGTGCGAGCGCGCGCAACGCCTCCTCGGAGAGCGTGCGCCGCGGCAGGCCGTGCTCGTGGAACTCGGCGAGGAAGTGCCTCGCGAGCACGCGCACATCCCCCTCCCGTTCGCGCAACGGCGGCAGTTCGAGCACGAGCACCGCCAGCCGGTAATAGAGATCCTCGCGGAATCGGCCTTGCGCGATCTCATCCTCGAGGTTCCGGTGAGTGGCGGCGATCACGCGCACATCGACCGTCTCCGTCTTCGTCGCGCCGACCGGTTCGAACTCCCCCTCCTGCAGCACGCGCAGCACCTTCGCCTGCGCCTCGAGGCCCATGTCCGCGATTTCGTCGAGGAACAGCGTGCCGCCGTCCGCCTGCTTGAATGTGCCCAGCTTGTCCCGCAGCGCGCCGGTGAACGCGCCGCGCACATGTCCGAACAGCACGCTCTCGACGAGCTCTTTCGGAATCGCGGCGCAGTTGGCCTTGATGAACGGCTTCCCGGCCCGCGGCGAACCCTCGTGAATCGCGCGCGCGACAAGCTCCTTGCCTGTCCCGGATTCGCCGATCACGAGCACCCGGCCGTCCGTCGGCGCGACACGCGCGATCCAGTCGCGCACGTCCCCCATCTGCGGGCTCTCGCCGATGATCGCGCCGCCGCCGGACAGTTCCGCGACCCGCCTGCGCAGCCGGCGCGTCTCGAGCGCGTTGCGGAGCGTGACGAGAATCCGCTCCCGTTCGAGCGGCTTCTCGAGGAAATCGAACGCGCCGCGTTTGACCGCCTCGACCGCGTCATGCAGTGACCCGTGACCGCTGATCATGATCACCGGCAGACCCGGCTGCGTCGCCCGCAGCCACTCGAGCAGCGACAGGTCCTTCACATCGGGGAGCTTGAGGTCGAGGAACACGGCGTCCGGGGGCTCCCGTGTCGAGGCAAACAGCGCGCGCGTCGCGTTCGCGTTCGACGCTTCCTCGACCGCGTACCCTTCCGCTGCGAGCACCATGCGCAGGCTGCGGCGGATGTTCTTCTCGTCATCGACGACGAGCACGGAAATCGCGTCGTTCGCCATCGGTGTCCTCACGCTTTCCGGGGGCGAAAGTACAAATGGAGAAGGGTCCGCGGGAAGGAGAGGCATGGGAATCGGGCGGCGAATCGGTGGATGCACGGCGATAGTCGTCGGATAGGGCGATACTGCGCGGGGAGCACAGTCTCGCCCGGAGAGCGCTCAGGGGTTGCGCCGCCACCGTTTCGAGCCGTTTCCTTACAGCGAACGGGAAATTGTCTCTCAATGGGGAGGACCTGGGGGTCATCCGGCGGGCTTCGCGCGTATGCCGCGAAAAATGTACTTGTGTCGCACGAATGCTCTCTGATGTCAAGCGTGGAACGTTCGTTTCCACGCGAAGGCGTCAACGCAACCTCCCCCCCGCGGCACAGTTCCGGAAGATAGCCTGGACGTCTCCCCCGCTCCCGCACTGAGAATCAACCCCGACATCGCTATCTGGTCCACGGGTCGAGAAACGGGACCGCGACCCGCGGGGATCGTTGCAGACTAAGGTCCCGGGGATCATACGAGGAGAAGTAAGACTATGCGAAAGAACTGGTTGCTTTTGTTCTGCCTCGTGTTCGCAGCCGCACCGGTGCTCGCGCAGACACCGCCGCCCACAGGACTTACGGCGGATCTCGACAGCGAAACCGGCGCCGTCACACTCGGCTGGAACCCGCCGTTCATCGCCGACTACTGGGAGGACTTCGAGGACGGCACGGCCGAGGGCTGGCTCTACGACAACGACGCCAACTGGGGCGTCGAGAACGGTGTCATGTACACCGAGTTCACGCCGGCCGACTGGCAGTGGAGCTCGGCTCATTACGACACCGAGACGTTCGACAACTTCACCTTCGAAGCGGAGGTGACGAAAACCGCCGGCACGTCCAGCTTTTCGCAGGCGCTGTTCTGCCAGGCGGACGGCTACTATGAGGACGGCGCGTGGAGCGGCTACATGCTCAACATCGCGCCCGCAGACTTCGGCGGCGCGTTCCTCGTCGTCAAGATCATCGACGGCGTGCAGACGTTTCTCACGCCCGCCTGGACCGACTTCGACATGAACATCGGAATCGGCGCGACGAACGTGCAGAGCATCCAATCGAACGACGGCTCGTTCACCTACTTCATCAACGGTGAAGAGGCGTTTTCGTGGGATGACAACGCGCTCCTCTCCGGCTATGTCTCGGTCGGCGGCGCGGAAGACCTCGGCATGTTCGGCCGTCTCGAGTGGGGCTATGTCGGCGTCGATGACTACAACGTCGCGATGTCCGGCGGCACTCCGACGATTCCGCCGCATGTCGATCATCCGGCTGACTACGTGCTGCGCGCGCCCGAACGCACCGGCCGTGCCCCGGCGCAGAAGTTCCAGCCGAACGGCGTGCTCATGATCGACGGCGTGCTCCAGGATCTGAACCCGGACAACGAGCTCGACGACTTCATCGAGTACCACGTCTATCGCGACGGCTCGCAGGTCGGCGCGCCCACCGGTGAAACCTACACCGATGAGCTCCCGGACTTCGGCGAGTACACGTACACGGTGACCGCGTTCTACGACGAGGGCGAATCCGACCCGACGAACGAAGCGGTCGTGAACTGGCTCAACCCCGAGAACTGGGTGCTCGACGAGACATTCGACGACGGTCTGCCTGAGACGTGGACGATCGAATCGACGGTCGCGACGCAGACGTGGCACGTGGACTACGGCGATGAGAGGGGTCTCTTCCCGACGCCGTACATGCTCGTCGACTCCGACGCGGCCGGCAGCGGCGGCATCCACCTGATGGAGCGCCTGATCACGCCGGAACTCGACGTCGCCGGCGCGACCAACGTGATGTTCTACTACTCGCACGTGTTCGATGAATACATCGAAGAGTACGGGTACGTGAACTGGTCCACCGACGACGGCGGAACGTGGAACAACATCGTCACCTACGATCAGCCCGACATGGCCGGTGACGAGGCCTGGGATGTCACCGACGACCTCCAGGGTGCGTCCAGCGCCTGGTTCAGCTTCTACTACGACGACATGTCGAACTGGGGCTGGTACTGGGCCGTCGATGACGTCAGCGTGTACAAGGAAGGCGCAGCCGGACCGATTGCGCTCAACCTGACCCCGCAGGTGACCGAGATCCCGCCCGGCGGCGGCACGCTCATCTACGACGCGACGATCACGAACAACACCGGCGCGATGCAGACCGGCCAGGCATGGACGATGGCCACGCTGCCGAACGGCAACGAGTTCGGCCCGATGCTGCTCACCGTCGTCAACCTGCCTGACGGCGTGACGAACGTCACCGGTCTCACGCAGAACGTGCCGGGGTTCGCTGCCGCGGGGATGTACACGTTCACCGGAAACGTCGGCGCGTACGGACCGAATATCGTTGTCGCGAGCGACAGCTTCGAGTTCGAGAAGCTCGCTGCCGGCGCGGCCGGCGGTGGGGTTGACAACTGGGATGCGTCCGACTGGGATCTCGCCGGCGAGGCGAGCGCTACCGTCGAGCTCCCGGACGAGTTCGAGATGGCCACCGCCTACCCGAACCCGTTCAACCCGACGACCACCGTCGCGATCAGCCTCCCGGAAACGGCCGAGCTGAACGTGACCGTGTTCAACGTGATGGGCCAGCAGGTTGCCGAGCTCGCGAGCGGCAAGTACAACGCCGGCGTGCACAACCTCAGCTTCGATGCGAGCAGCCTCTCCAGCGGCCTCTACTTCATCCAGGCGGAAGTGCCGGGTGAATTCAGCCGCGTCCAGAAGGTCTCTCTCGTGAAGTAAGCTGCCCTGATCGGCAGGAGTGGCAACTCCACGGGGACGCCTTATCGGGCGTCCCCGTTTTTTTCGTCCACCCCACAGGCCCGTGGTTGCTTGCAACCGCGGCTCTCTCACGTACGTGCTATGCCCCGTGCCTGCTCGCAGGCCGGGATCAACAAACTGTGCATGAGACCCGGGGCAAGCCCCGGGCTACACGCCTGTCTCGTGCCCGCGCTTGCTTGTCAAGCGCGGCGCACTCCGGGGACGCTTGCAAGCAAGCGTCCCCAGTGCTGGCCGTGCGGGCCTGCCCGCGCGGATGATCCACCGGTGATTGAACCCTGCGACATCGCTTCGCGCTCTCACAGGGGCACGTTGCCTGCCGGAGCGTAGGGTGACCGAGCCGGCGCTGCCGGAGGTCGCGGCCGGAGATGTTCGGTTTGGCAGGCCGGGCCGCCGGGTGTATCTTTCACACCGCTTGCCGGCGTGACGGGAGCCTTCCTGTCCCCGCCGGAGCGACTGGATCGTGCACGGCCGGGAGCATGTCGCCCGGACCCGGGGGGGAGCCGGCGCCGCAGTTCATGTCCTTCATGCGTAACCTTCTCAGCTGGATTCACCGGCCCGCACCATCCGTCACATGAGCCGCGGTGCGATTCGAAACCGCCGCGGCGTGTTCCGAAGGCAAACGACACCAACGATACAACGCCGAACGTGAGGTGAAGATGAGCGTCGGGATTGTCGGCTGGGGCTGCAAACTGCCCCGTCACCGGATCAAACTGGAGACGATCGCGGATGTGTGGGGCGCGCACGCGCCGAGTTTCAAGAAGGGCCTGCTCCTCTATGAGAAGAGCGTGCCGAACGCGGACGAGGACGTGATCACGCTCTCGACGACGGCGGCGCGCCGGGCACTGATGCGAGCCGGGATCGACCCGAGAAAGATCGGCGCGCTCTACATCGGCAGCGAATCGCACCCGTACGCGGTGAAACCGAGCGGGACAGTCGTCGCGGAGGCGATCGGCTGCGGTCACGACGTACACAGCGCCGACTATGAGTTCGCGTGCAAGGCCGGCTCGGAGGCGATGTATGTCGCCCACAGCCACGTGAAGGCCGGCGAGATGGTCTACGCGGTCGGGATCGGCGCGGACACATCCCAGGGCGCGCCCGGCGACGCGCTCGAGTACTCAGCCTCCGCCGGCGCTGCAGCGTTCATCATCGGGAAGGAAAACGTCGTCGCCACGATCGACTACACGCACTCGTGGATGAGCGACACGCCCGACTTCTGGCGGCGCGAGCACGAACACTACCCGCAGCACGGCGGCCGGTTCACCGGAGAACCCGCGTACTTCCGCACCACGCTCGGCTGTGCGAACGCGCTGCTCGAGAAGTCCGGGATGAAGCCGGGAGATTTCGACTTCTGCGTGTTCCACCAGCCGAACGGCAAGTTCCCGATGAAGGTCGCGAAGATGCTCGGGTTCGACACGAAAGGCCCGGGTTTCGAAACCGGATGGCTCACGCCGTGGCTCGGCAACACCTATTCCGGCGCGAGCCCGATCGGGCTCACCGCGATCCTCGACATCGCGAAGCCCGGCGACAGGATCTTCATGGTCAGCTACGGCTCCGGCGCGGGGTCCGACGGCTTCATCTTCACTGTCACCGACGCGATCAGCGAGCTGCAGGACAAGGCGCCGCACACGCGCCCGCAACTCGACGAGAACAAGCGCTACCTGAGCTACGGCCAGTACGCGAAGTTCCGGCACAAGATCCTGCGTAACTCCTGATCGGAGGTCGCAGGTCGGAGGTCCAAAGTCATCCGGTTATCCCTTTGTCTCAGCCGGGAGCAAGATCGCGGGTGGAAAGTGCGTCATTCTGACCGAAGCCCGACGTCGGTATGTCGGGCGAAGGGAAGTTTATCCTGAACGAAGTGAAGGGAAGGTCCAGCTTCGACAAGGGTGGAGGATACCATGAAACGGGTGAAATAACCCTTGGATAACCTGGACCTTCTTCACCGGCCTTCACGCACACAGACGCGTGAAGCCCGCTTCAGAATGACGCCTCTGCTGCCCGGATGTGATCGAAGTCCCGGCCTCTATGCAGCTGGCTGAGCGAACGGCACAACCGGAGGCGAGCAACCGCGGGCCTGTAAGCCGTAATGTGCCCCTGTGACAGCGCGTAGCGATGTCGCAGGGCTGACTAACCCGTTGATCAACCGCGCGGGCAAGGTGCGCAGCGCACCCCGGCCGCACGGGCAGTACGTATGTATGAACGGTGAACTTGCGTGTGAACAAACGCTGGTGGCTGATCGCGCTCGTCGCGATGGTTGTGATCAACGCCGCGCTCTGGCTGTGGCTCGGGCCGCGGGGAGGGTTCGGCCTGTTTCTGTTCCTCCCGTTCCTCTTCCTCAAGCGGGGACGGGACGGCCGCGGCGACAGTGAAGGCCCGGTGTGAGCTGCGGAGAGCCGTGGAAGCAGTCGATCCGAGCACGATTCACGACCAGGTCCGCGAGATCGCGCGCAGGTTGCCGATCTGGCTCGACCTGCTCCGGTTCGCGAGCATCGCGGTCGCGGCACTGCTCGCCGTGTGGATCACGATCGGCCGCAGCCACCTGTTCGTGCAGGCGATCGTACTCGCGGCGGGGATCATGTTCGTGGTCTGGCTGAACGTCGAGGTGCACACGTTCGCCGGCGAGCTCGACCTGCTCGGGATGCTCGCGTTCGTCCCGCTCCTGTACGCAGTGTACCGTCTGTGGACACGCGGGCGCACCGGCTTCTGACACGACAACACCAACGATACAACTGAGACGAGGAACCCAACCATGCGGGATGTGGCTGTCATCGGGATCGGGATGACGAAATTCGGCGAGCTCTGGGAGAAGAGTTACCGCGACCTGTTCGTGGAGGCGGCGAAGGCGGCGATGCTCGACTCGGGCGCGGACAACCTCGACAGCATGTACGTCGGCTGCATGTCCGGCGGGCTGTTCGTCGGCCAGGAACACATCGGCAGCCTGATGGCGGACTACCTCGGCGTGGCGCCGATTCCGGCGACACGTGTCGAATCGGCGTGCGCATCCGGCGGCGCCTCGCTTCGCGCTGCGTTCATCGAAGTCGCGAGCGGAATCAGCGACATCGTGCTCGCCGGCGGAGTCGAGAAGATGACCGACGTGGACGGCGGAATGGCGACCTACGCGCTCGCGACCGCCGCCGACGCCGAGTACGAAGGATTCCACGGCGCGACCTTCCCCGGCCTGTACGCGATGATCGCAAATGCGCACATGCACAAGTACGGGACGACACCGGAGATGCTCGCCCATGTCGCGGTGAAAAACCACGACAACGGTTCGCTGAACCCGTACGCGCAATTCCCGGCGAAGATCAGCGTCGATGCGGTGCTCAATTCGGTGATGGTCGCCGACCCGCTGCACATCCTCGACTGCAGCCCTGTCACCGACGGGGCCGCCGCCGTCGTGCTCGCACCGCTCGAAATCGCCGCGAAACTGAACGCGAAGCCGATCCGGATCCTCAGCACCGGGATGGCGACCGACTCGATCGCGCTGCATGATCGTGAGGAGATCACGCATCTGAACGCGGTGTCGGTCGCGACGACGCGCGCGCTCGAGATGGCCGGGCTTACGATCGGCGACATCGACTTCGCCGAAGTGCACGACTGCTTCACGATCGCCGAGCTGTGCGTGCTCGAGGCGATGGGCGTCTATCAACCCGGGAAAGCCGGGCCGGCGGCGATGCGCGGCGAGACGGCCCGTGACGGCAGCCTCCCGGTCAACCCCTCCGGCGGCTTGAAGTCGAAAGGCCACCCGGTCGGGGCAACCGGGATCGCGCAGGCATACGAGATCGTCAAGCAACTGCGCGGGGAGGCGGAGAACGGCCGCCAGCTCAAGGATGTGAAACGCGCGATCGCGCAGAACATGGGCGGCTCAGGCGGCTCGAGCGTGGTCACCGTGTTCGAGGCGTAGCTCTGGAGTCCGGAGTCTGGAGTCCGGAGTCTGGAGTCCGGAGTCCGGAGTTTGGCGGGACAAGTGTGTCATCCTGAAGCCCCCGCACGTCTGTTTGTGCGGGGGGTGAAGGATCTCGAGAAAGGACGGTCCAGTTGCGCCAATCACGTGCGCTGGTCGAGATCCTTCACGGCGCGCGGCAAACAGACGCCGCGCTTGTTCAGGATGACGCGGGCGGGTGGCCCGGGGCTTGCCCCGGGTCTCATGCACGGGCGCGTTCTGAGAACAGTCTCGTCTCATCCAGAACCCGTAGCGACGGCCGTTTCAGCGCGCGCAAACGTGTCATCCTGAACGAAGCGCGGGCCCGTACCGGAAAACAACAAGGAGATAGAGAGATGGCGCAGACATTGACGGCACGCGTGTGGCGCGAGCAGCCGCAGCGCTACCGGATGATCGCGAACCGTGACCGGGAAACCGGCCGTGTGTACTTCCCGCCCCGACTCGCCGCTCCCGGAAACCTGGAGGCGGAGTTCGAGGAGGTGCAACTGAGCGGACGCGGCACTGTCGCGACATTCACCGTGATCCGCGTCGCCCCCACCCCGTACGCCGACCTCGCGCCGTACGCGCTCGCGCTCGTCGAAACCGAAGAAGGCGCGAAGCTGATGTGCCAGATCACGGACGTCGATCCGGAACAGGTCGAGATCGGGATGCCGGTCGAGTTCGAGTTCCGCAGGCTGTTCGACGACAACGAGGCGAGCGTGATCTACTACGGGTACAAGGCAGTGCCGGTCTGATCGCGTTCCTGCCGACTTCCGCTGGTGGGGGGGCCTGTTCCCGGGCTCTCTCTGCTCCGTGGCTCACGTAACCGATTCGCCCCCGGATGCGTCCCATTTGTGAGGTGTGACCGGGGGATTGCGCAACGTGACACGCTCTGACCAGGAGGTGTGACGATGCGTACCACTCACGTATTTCCATCCGCCGTGATGTTCGTGCTTCCGCTCGGGCTCGTTCCCGCGCTCGCGTCCGCGCGCACGAGGTCGGCCGACGTGAGAATCGCGTGCGCCAGGTAGGCCCGTGCGAGCTTCGCCTCGCACAGATCCGCTCCCACGAGCCAGGCGTAGGGCAGCGCGCACCCGGACAGATCCTCTCCCGGCCACGGCATCCCGCGCAGGTCGATCACCGGGATCTCGGCCGTCTCCGGGCCGTCTTCCGTCCAGAAGTCGAGCGGGCGTGTGTCGCCGGACGTCGCGATCCGGAACAGGTGACCGCCGACCTTGCCGCGCAGCTCCCGGTTCACCTCGAGCAGCTTCAGATTCACTCGCGCGAGCCGGCGTCCGATCTCGCGGCCGTCCCAGTCACCGACGTCGTTGTGCGGCGGGCCGTTTCCACGCAGCAGCCGGGCGACCTGCTCCGGCAGCCCGGGGCTCAATCCCCACCGCCAGCGCCAGAACGCCAGGTCTTTCTTCGACGCACTCTTCGCCGCCACGCGGGCTCCCTGCTTGTCCGCTCGGAACGCTGGAACTTACGCACCGTTCCACCGCGCCGCGCAACGATCTCTCCGTTCGCGCGCACGGCGCCGGGCCGCGGATTCGTTGTCCGGGCAACCGCCGGATCGTACCTTCCGCCACGTCAACCGCGAGCTCAGCGAGAGGATCGATGCCGACGTACCGCACGCTGACAAGCAACTTCCCGTGGGCGCTCGACCGACTCGAGTGGCCGGTGACGAGCGAGGTCGGGCCCGGACTCGCGGGCGTGATCGCGACCGGGACGCGGGTGAGCTGGCTCGACCCCTCCAGCGGCGCGCTCGCCTACCGCGGAATCCCGATCGAACGGATCGCGGGCGAGTACGAGTTCGAGGAAGCCGCGCACCTGCTGATCACCGGGCGCCGTCCGGCGGAGGACCGTGACGCGTTCAACGCGTTCCGCGACCGGTTGCGCCGCAGCCGTGACCTCCCGCCCGATGCAGTCGCGCTCGTGCGCTCTTTGCACCGGGAGGTTCACCCGACACGGATGCTGCGCGCGGGCGTGTCCGCGCTCGGCTGCCACGAAATGACCGCTGAGGACGAGCTCTCCGGAGCCCGCCACTGGCGCGAGCTGCGGATCATCGCGCAGGTCGCGGCGCTCGTCGGCGAGATCGCGCGCCATCGAAACAATCGTCCCAAACATATGTTTGAAACGGGGCACAGCCTCGCACATTGTACGCTGCGCGCGCTGCGTGACGATGAGCCCGACACGCGCGACGTGCGCACGCTCGACCTGCTCTGGGTGTTGTACGCCGATCACGGTCTCGACGCGCCGACGTTCACTTCGATGGTCGTCGCAAGTTGTCTCGCGGACCCGTACTACAACATCGTCGCGGGGCTTTCCGCACTGCGCGGGCCGTTGCTCGGCGGCGCCGGCGAACGTGTGCTCGCGCAGGTGCTCCCGCTGCGCACGCCCGAGCAGGCGCGGCTCCGGGTCGCGGAAATACTCGCCTCCGGCGGGCGGCTCGCCGGGTTCGGTCACAGGCTCTATCACATCCCGGATCCGCGCGTGGTCGTGCTGCGCAAGGAGCTGGCGGCGCAGGCGCGCAGGAGAAACCGCGCCGAGCTGTTCGACATCGCGCGCGCGGTCGAGGACGAGGCCCTGCGTCAGCTCGCGCCGAAAGGGATCCACGTCAACATCAACTTCTACGCCGCGCTCCTGTTTCACCTGCTCGGCGCGGACGGTCCGCTGATCCCGTGCCTGTACGCGGTCGGGCGAATGGCCGGCCTGCTCGCGCGCGTGCACGAAGCGCTCGAAAACCCGCGCCTGTTTCGGCCGCTCGACCGGTACGTCGGCCACCGCGAGCGTTCGCTCCCGCGGGAGGGCGCGCGATGAGAGCGTACACCGGCCACTACGAACTGCAAACGTACGGGCGCGGGCTGGAGAATCTCGTCGTCACCGACACGCGCGTCGCCGAGATCGACGGCAACCGCGGCCGCCTGCTCTACCGCGGATACCCGGTCGAACAGCTCGCCGAGGCGTGCTCGTTCGAGGAAGTCGCGTACCTCGTGTTGCACGGCGAGCTGCCCGGACGCGACGAAGCGGCCGCGTGGACCGAGGAGCTGAAGCGGTGGCGCAAACCGCCGGCGGAGGCGTTCGCCGCGCTCGCCCGGATCCCGTCGAACGCCCACCCGCTCGCGATCTATCGGACGATGCTCACGATCGCCGCCTGCCACATCCCGGAGGCGGAACGGACGGACCTGGAAGCGCAGTGGCGGCGGCCGGCGCGTATCCTGAGCTGGTCAGCCGCACTGGCCGCGGGCGCGATCCGGCATCTGCACGGCGAACAGCCGCTGCCGGCGCGTGATGAGCTCGGGTTCGCAGCGAACTTCCTCGCCCAGGCGCTCGGTCGCGAGCCGGACGAGGATCAGGCGCGCGCGTTCGAGGTGAGCATGATCGTGCAGGCGGAGCACGGGTTGCACGCGGCCGCGTTCGCAGCGCTGATCGTGATCTCCACCGGCGCCGATCTCGGCAGCGCTGTGCTCGCGGGCATGGGCGCGCTCTCCGGGATCCGTCACGGCGGCGCGAACCAGCTCGCATTCGAGAACCTCGCCCGGTTGCACGATCCCGGTCACGCGCGCCGCTGGGCACGGGAGAAGCTCGCTCAGAGGTACCGCTTCCCGGGCTTCGGTCACCGGATCTACAAGTGCCCCGACCCGCGCGTGCGCGTGCTCGAGCCCTATGCGAAACGATTGCTTGAAACAAATGATCTAAGCGACCGTTGGCACACCTACGCAGCGCTGAGGGAGGAGGTCGAAGGCGCACTCTCGGAAAAGGGGATCTATGCGAACGTGGACGGGATCACCGGGCTCATCTACCACCCGCTCGGGCTGCCCGCGAGCGCGTTCCCGATCCCGTTCTGCCTCGCAATCGAGACCGGTTGGATGGCGCACTGCCTCGAGTACCTCCCGAGCGGGAAGATGATCGAACCCGGAGCAGTCTGTTTACTCGACTAAACAGCGGATGAAGCAGATCTTGCGGATGAAAAGAGATTCCTGATAAGTTGATTCTCTTGTACAATAATTCTTGAAGGCAATGACTCATCTGTGTACCGGCCGTGCGGGCTTGCCCGCGCGGATGCAAGCCGGTGAGTTTATCGGACGCGACGCAGAACTACCCCTCGTGCCATGCGGCTTGTTCCACTGGCTTGATCATCGCAAACCAGTTGAGCATTAGGGTGGTGCCCGATCGAATCGGTTTCATCAGTTTCATCCGCTGTGCAAAGGAGAAGCGTATGCCCCGTCCCGCCGACCTGAGAGACCTGCGGTTCAAACCGACGATCTTCAACCGGATCCGTGACGAAATCTCCGCGCGCGCCGGTTCCGGGCAGGCGCCGATCGCGCTGCACGTCGGCGACACGTACTTCGACCTGCCGCCGGAACTGGACGAGCCGCTCCCGGCCGAACCGTGGAACGCACGGCTGAGCCGGTACGGGGAGACGCAGGGCGAGACGGAACTGCGCCGGCGTTTGTTCAAAAAAGTTGTCAACAAGAACCGCCTGCCGCTGACGTCCGAGCACGAGATCCAGATCGTGTTCGGCGCGACCGGCGGGTTGTTCCTCGCGATGCGCCGCCTGCTCGACGAGGGCGACGAGGTGCTCGCGCTCTCGCCGCAGTGGACGATCCTCAAGGTGGTCGCCGCGACCGCGGGCGTGAAGCTCGTCGAGGTCCCGTTTTTCCACCGGGTCGCGGGGTATGATCTGGATTCGCCGCCTTCCGGGTCACTTGAACCCCGTTCCCACGACACCGGTCGCGACGGGAGGAATCGGCCGTCCGCGGACGAGATCGCTTCCTGGATCGAGCCGTACCTGACGGAACGCACGCGCGCGCTCTATTTCAACAACCCGAACAACCCGTCCGGCGTGATGATGTCGCGCGCGGAGCTGGCGGCGGTGGCCGAGTTCGCGAAACGGCACGACCTCTGGGTGTTCAGCGACGAGGCGTACGAGGATTTCGTGTACACCGGCGAGCCGTACGCGAGCGTCGGGTCGCTGCCGGGGATGTACGAGCGCACGGTTTCCGTGTTCAGTTTCTCGAAATCGTACGCGGCGGCGGGGATCCGGCTCGGGTACGTGTGCGCCGCGCCCGGACCGCTCGCGCGGATGCACCCGGCACACGTCGGCGTCGGCTACGAACCGAACCGGCCGAGCCAGGTGCAGGGGATCCGCGCACTCGCGCGCAGCGAGCAGATCGTTCCCCGCCTGCAGCGCGCGTACCGGGAATGCAGGGAAGCGGCAATCGCCAATTTGAAACGCCCGTACATCGCGGCGGACGGGTCCTTCTACCTGTTCATCGACCTGCGTGAAACGTGGGCCGGGCTCGATGATAACGAACGTTTGAAGCGTATGTTTGAGGCAGGCGTTGTACTCGCGCCCGGCGAGCCGTTCGGGGCCGCCTGCGACGGGTTCGCGCGCTTCTGCTACACCGCCGAACCGCCGGAGAAAATCGCTGAGGCGGCGAGGAGGGTGAACGACCTCTAAGTCTCCCCCTCCGAGCTCGAAACGAGCTGGATCGCTCCCCGGCGAGCCGGTTTTTGCCGCAATCAAGTTTTCTCCTCGTCCACGTGCTATTCTCCTTGCGAGGGACGCTGAGCAGGAGGCGATTCGTTCCGACTTGGAAGGAGGACTGCACCGTGACCGACGCAAGCGATCGAATAGCGCTCACACCCGAAACCCGTGTCCATGACCTGATTTCGGACCGGCCGTACCTGATCGACCGTCTCATCACCCTCTCGCCCCAGTTCCGGGCTCTGAAGAACCCGTTGATGCGGAACACACTCGGCCGTGTCGCGACCCTGCGCCGCGCGGCCGGGATGGGAGACATCGGGCTCGAGAGCTTGCTCCGCGCGCTCGCGGACGAGATCCGCAGGCGGGAACAAGTGGACGTCACGATCGAGCTCGGCGGGGAGGAAACCGGCGAGCGCGAGAGCCGGCGCGAACGGTTGAAGTCGATCATCCTCTCGTTGCACGCCGGCGAGGACATGGAGTCGGCGAAAGAGCGGTTCCAGCAGGAATTTGCGAGCGTGCCCGCGAGCGAGATCGCGACGATGGAGCAGCAGTTGATCTCGGAAGGGCTGCCCGCGGAGATGATCCAGGAGCTGTGCGACGTGCACGTGGGCGTGATGGGCGCATCGGCGACCGGCGCGAACCCCGGCGAGCAGCAGGAGGGGCACCCGGTGTTCACGTTTGTCGCGGAGAACATCGCGCTGAAGAAGCTGACGGCGCAGACCAGGACGATTCTCGGCGAGCTGGACAGCAGCGAGGTGCGTGTTGTGAAACGCACGCTTGAAACGCTTGCTCAGCAATGGCGGCTGATCCGTGAGATCGAGAAGCACTACCTGCGCAAGGAGAACCTGCTGTTCCCGAAGCTGGAGGCGGCCGGGTTCACCGGTCCGAGCCAGGTGATGTGGGCGATCCACGACGAGATCCGATCCGGGATGAAGGAGGTCGGGCGCGCGATCGACGACGGGGACGTCGAAACGGTTCGCCTGCGCGCGAAAGGCGTGCTCGACGCGATGGACGACATGGTGACGAAGGAGGAAGTGATCCTGCTCCCGACCGCGATCGAGAAGCTGGAGCACGAGGAGTGGGCGGACATCCACCGCCAGGAGGAGGAGATCGGGTTTGCGTTCGTCGAGCGCGGGAGCGAATGGTCGCCGCGGATCAAGTTCAGGAAGCCGTCTTCTGAGCCGGGCGCGGCCGGCGCCACGGGTGGCCCGTCCCCGGCGGTGATGGCCGCCCGCCCCTCGCCCGAGGGCGCGATCCCGTTGCGCCACGGCGAGCTCACCCAGCACCAGTTGAACCGGATTCTGCTCACGCTGCCGGTGGAGCTGTCATTCGTCGATGAGGACGACGAAGTCCGCTACGTCACCGGCCTGCGCGAGAAGATCTTCCCGCGCACGCCCGCGGTGATCGGGCGCAAGGTGCAGAACTGCCACCCGCCGAAGAGCCTGCATCTCGTGAACCGGATCCTCGACGGGATGAAGGAGGGCACGCGCGAGACCGCCGAGTTCTGGATGGACGACTTCCACGGCCGGTTCATCCACATCCGCTACGACGCGGTCCGCGACGAGGACGGGAGCTACATGGGTTGCCTCGAGGCGGTGCAGGACATCACGAGCCTGCGCGGACTGGAAGGCTCGCGCCGTCTGCTCGACGAGCAGCGTGACGGGGTGTCGGCGTAGCGCGGACTGTTGCGCGGCGGCCCGCTCCGACCCGTCCCGCCCGGAAAAACCCGCCGAAAGTCGCATGAGCCTTGCTTCACGTCTCCCGCCGGTCTTATTCTCCGCACTACGCAAGGCAGGGGATGCCGGGAGAGTGACGTGTCCCGCCCGTCGCGGGGATTTCAGCCGCGCCGCGGTTCGGCCGGGCGGAGCACAATAACACTGTCGTCTGAATGCGACCCGCAGACCACTCACCCGCCACAGGTCTCGATGCAAACGCCGCAGGTCTCAGGTGCGTGAGGACGCCGTGCCGGGACTCCACCCTCACGCATCCGAGTCGCGGGATCGGCCACCTCGTTCGCAAGAGGACGGAGCGCAGATGAGCAAGCCAGCAGCCAGGGAACGCCGGGATCGGACCGTCGGCTACATCCAGTTCCAGCCCGAATTCGGCGAGGTGAAGAAGAACCTCGACAAAGCCGAGGAGTTCATCCGCAGCGTCCCGGACGCCGACCTGCTTGTGCTCCCGGAGCTGATCACAACCGGCTACGAGTTTCTCGACCGTGACGAGGTCGCGCGTTACGCGGAACCGTTCAACGGCGGACCGACCGCGCGCCGGATGGCGAAACTGGCCCGCGAGTTCAAGACGACACTCGTAATCGGCTTCCCGGAAAAAGACACCCGCCACAACCGTCTGTTCAACTCGTGCATCCTCGTGACCCCGGACGGGATGGCGCATGTGTATCGCAAGATCCACCTGTTCGACCGGGAGAAGGAGCTGTTCGACCGCGCGCACAACCAGCCGCCGGTGATTGTCACCCCCGCCGGCCGGATCGGGCTGATGATCTGCTTCGACTGGCTGTTTCCGGAAACGGCCCGCCTGCTCGCGCTCTCCGGCGCAGAGATCATCGCGCACCCCTCCGACCTCGTGCTCAAGTTCTGCCAGCGGGCGATGTTCGCGCGCAGCGTGGAGAACGGCGTGTTCACGATCACCTGCAACCGGATCGGCCGGGAGGACCGTGTCGGGCGCACGCTCATGTTTACCGGCGCGAGCCAGATCCTCTCCCCGCGCGGCGACCTGCTCGCGAGCGCGCCCGAGGACCAGGAGCATGTCGGGCTCGCGACGATCGACCTGAACGCGGCCGACGACAAGATGATCACCCCGCACAACCACCGGATCAACGACCGCCGTACCGACCTGTACCGGCCCCTGCTCTCCTCCTGATTCTCATCCAGCCGGCACGCGCCGCCTTCTCCGGAGTTGTTTCACGCCCGCCGATTTCCCCTATCTTGTCCATTAAGCAAGCCTAATTCTGTTCCGGGGGTGTTGTCTCCCCGGACGGTCGCTGTTCCGGCGGCGCGCGTTCCGGCGTGAACTTGCTTCTGTATCTTGCGTGTCTGCGGGTGAAACAGTCAACGCAGAGGGGGCCGTCGTGACTGGTGGTGACGGGAAGTCGTCGTCAGACCGGACGGTTTTGTCAGGGTTGAACCTCGACAACGCCGACTACATCGATGAGCAGTACGCGCGCTGGCAGGCCGATCCGGAGTCCGTGGAAGAGACCTGGCAGCATTTTTTCGCGGGGTTCGAGTTCGCCCGGCAGGCGGCTCCGGCCGCGCGCGGGACGAACGGATACTCCGCGGACGCCGCCGCGGCGCAATCGCGTGTCGCGAGCCTGATCTACGCCTACCGCAGCCGCGGGCACCTGGTCGCGGATGTCAACCCGCTCAAACCCCCGCGCGAAGACCTCGACGATCTCGCCGTCGATGCGTACGGGTTCAGCGAGCAGGACTTCGACCGCGTGTTCGACACCGGCCACCTCCACGTGCCGGACCAGTTGTCGCTGCGCGAGATCCTCGAAGTGCTTCGCAAGACTTACTGCGGCCACATCGGCATGCAGTACACCCACATCGAGGACACGCGGATCCGGCGCTGGCTCCAGGCGCAGATGGAGCCGATCCGCAATCATCCCAACTACGACCGCGACCGCAAGCTCGAGATCCTCTCGCACCTGATCGACGCGGAGATGTTCGAAACGTTCATCCAGACCCGGTATCCCGGCCAGAAGCGGTTCAGCCTCGAGGGCGCGGAATCGTTGATCCCGGCGGTGCATTCACTCGTCGAGCTCGCGCCGGAGGAGGGGATCAGGGAGATCGTGATCGGGATGGCGCACCGCGGCCGGCTCAACATATTGTCAAACATCCTCGACAAGTCGTACGCGATGATCTTCTCCGAGTTCGAGGGCGCGATGCTGCCGGAGACGTACGGCGGGGACGGGGATGTCAAGTACCACAAGGGATACAGCAGCGAGCACCGCAACCGCTGGGGCCGGAGTGTCCACCTCAGTCTGACCGCGAATCCGAGCCACCTCGAGGCGGTCGATCCGGTCGCGCTCGGGAAGGTGCGCGCGAAACAGCGCCAGCAGGGTGATGACAGGGAACGGAAGAAGGTGCTCGGGCTGCTGATTCACGGGGACGCCGCATTCGCCGGCCAGGGAATGGTCGCGGAAACGCTCAACATGGCCGAGCTGAAGGGTTACCGCACCGGCGGAACAGTGCACATCATCATCAACAACCAGATCGGGTTCACCACGGAGCCGGCCGAGGCGAGGTCATCCCCGTACTCGACCGACGTCGCGAGGATGATCGACGCGCCGATCTTCCATGTGAACGGCGACGACCCGGAGGCTCTCGTTTACGCGATGGAGCTCGCGCTCAGGTTCAGGCAGGAGTTCGGCAGGGACGTGGTCGTGGACATGCTCTGCTACCGCAAGCACGGGCACAACGAGGCGGACGAACCCGCATTCACCCAGCCGAAGCTGTACGAGAAGATCAAGAAGCACCCGCCCGTGCGTGATGTGTACACCCGGCGCCTGATCGAGGACGGCCTGCTCAGCGACGAGGACGCGAAGAAGATCGCGGAGGATTACCAGTCCCAGCTCCAGCGTCACTTCGAATACGCGCACAGCGAGGTCAGCGAGCTCGAGGTGCAGGCGTACGACCAATACTGGAAAGGCCTCGACGGGAACTACAGGCGCGAACCGGCGGACACGCGCGTGAGCCGCGAGGATCTGCAGCTCGTGACGGAGGCGCTCACGACCGTGCCCGACGGGTTCAACATCCACCGCAAGATCAAGCGCCAGCTCCCGAAGCGGCTGGAGGCGTTCGAGCGGAACGGGCCGATCGACTGGCCGTTCGCCGAATCGCTCGCGTGGGGATCGCTGCTGATGCACGGGACGCCGGTCCGTCTCTCCGGACAGGACAGCGTGCGCGGCACGTTCTCCCAGCGGCACGCGGCGTGGGTCGATACAAAAACCGGCGAGCCGTATTTCCCGCTCGGGAACATCCGCGACGGGCAGGCCCGGTTCTGCGCGTACAACAGCCCGCTCGCGGAACAGTCGGTGCTCGGGTTCGAGTATGGCTATTCGCTCGCCGAACCGAAGATGCTCATCCTCTGGGAGGCGCAGTTCGGCGACTTCACAAACGGCGCGCAAGTGATCGTGGACCAGTTCATCGTCTCCAGCGAATCGAAGTGGCAACGCAACAGCGGGCTCGTGCTCCTGCTCCCGCACGGCTACGAGGGCCAGGGGCCGGAGCATTCGAGCGCGTACCTCGAACGCTACCTCGCCGCCTGCGCCGAAGAAAACATCCAGGTGTGCAACCTCTCCACCGCGGCGCAGTACTTCCACGTGCTCCGGCGCCAGATACTGCAGCCGTTCCGCAAGCCGCTGATCATCATGGCGCCGAAGAGCATGCTCCGCGACAAGCGCGCCGCGTCAACCGTCGATCAACTCACCGGCGACACGTTCCACGAGATCCTCGACGACCCGCGCGCGCCGCGCGACGCGAAGCGGATCGTGCTCTGCAGCGGGAAGATCTACCACGACCTCAACGATGAGCGTGAAAAGAGCGGCAACGAGCACGTCGCGATCCTCCGCGTCGAACAGTTCTATCCGATCCGCGACGACCTGCTCCGTGAATACGTCGGCCGTTATCAGAAGGCCGAGGAGATCGTGTGGGCGCAGGAGGAGACGAAGAACCGCGGCGGGTGGACGTTCATGTACCCGTTGCTGCGGCACCTGTTCCCGGACCTCGGCGTGCGCTACGTGGGCCGCGCGTACGCCGCGAGCCCCGCGACCGGCTCGCTCAGACGCCACCGCGAGGAACAGCAACTGATCGTCGAGATGGCGCTCCACTCCGAGGAACGGGCGAAGGACGAGCCGGTTCTGCCCGACACGTTCGAAAAGCTGCTGCTCACTAACGGTACGACGAACGCCGAGAGCAGCGAGCAGGAGAAGCGGGCTGAAATGCGCGACACCGCGCACTAACTTGTCCGCCCGGACCGGAAACGGCCGGGCGTTTTTCCCTGACAGGGGCGTGGCAACGGGTGGCTCGATGGCTGTCGAAATCAAGGTGCCGGAGGTCGGCGAGTCGATCACCGAAGGCGTGATCGTCGAATGGCACGTCTCCGACGGCGATCTCGTCGAGGCGGAGGCGCCGCTGTTCGAACTCGAAACCGACAAGATCACGATGACCGTGCAGGCCGAGACCGGCGGCGTCATCCACATCGAGGTCGGCGAGGACGAGGAGGTCGAAATCGGGCAGGTCGTCGGCACGATCGACCCGGAAGGCGAACCGGCGAAATCCGCCGGCGACGCGGCAAAGCCCGAAGCGGAAACCGTGCAGGCCGAAGGAGAACCCGAGCCGGACGCGGACGCCGAGGCTCCGGCGCGCGAACCCGAGCCCGAGGCGGAAACAGCAACAGAACCGGCCTCGGACGACCGCCTGATGCCCGCCGCCCGCCGGCTCGTCGAACAGCACGAGCTCGACCCGTCGCAGATCGAAGGGAGCGGCAAGGGCGGACGTGTGCTCAAGGGGGATGTGCAGGCGTACATGCGCGCGCGCGAACATGTCACGTCCGCCGTCGAGGAAGAGAAGCCCGCCCGGTCGGAACCCGCGGAAGCCGAGGCGAAGGAACCGGCGCCGGCAACGGACAGGAAACGCGCGGAACCGGCCCCTCCCCCACCGAAACCGGAACCCCGCCGCGAACCCGGCGAGCGCCGGACACGCAAGCCGATGTCGCAGATTCGCAAGCGGATCGCGCAGCGCCTGCTCGAGGCGAAGAACGCGACCGCGATGCTGACCACGTTCAACGAGGCCGACCTCGGCAACCTGATGGCGATGCGCGCGAACTACAAGGACACCTTCGCCGAGCGCTACGGGGTCAAGCTCGGCGTGATGAGCTTCTTCGTGAAGGCGTCCGTCGATGCGCTCCAGCAGTTCCCGCAGGTAAACCGGTTCATCGAGGGCGACGAATTCGTCGAGAACCACTACTACGACATCGGAATCGCGGTGAGCACCGACCGCGGGCTGATGGTGCCGGTGATCCGTGACGCCGACAAGCTCAGTTTCGCCGAGGTCGAGCTGGCGATCGCCGACTTCGCGAAACGCGCGCGCGATGGGAAGATCACGCTCGACGAACTGCAGGGCGGGACGTTCACGATCACCAACGGCGGCGTGTTCGGCTCCCTGCTCTCGACTCCGATCCTCAACCCGCCGCAGAGCGCGATCCTCGGCATGCATTCGATCAAGAAACGGCCCGTCGTGGACGAAGAGACAGACGAACTCGTCGTAAAGCCGATGATGTACCTCGCGGTCAGCTACGACCACCGCGTGATCGACGGCCGCGATTCGGTCACCTTCCTCCGCCGCATCATCGACTGCATCGAGAACCCGGAACGAATGATGTTCGAGATTTGAGCGGCGACAGCGGATGCATCAACAGCGAATGACACGGATGAAGCGGATAACGGGTGGCCCGCGGCTTGCCCCGGGTTTCACACACCGGTGGATGAGCCGCCATTATTCATCAGCAATGCTGTTTATCCGTTGAATCCGTCATATCCGCTGTTCACCGGTCATCAACGAACGACAGACAGCCCATGGAGAGCTTCGACTACACCGTGATCGGTTCCGGGCCGGCGGGGTATGTGTCCGCGATCCGCGCCGCGCAGCTCGGGATGAAAACCGCGCTCGTCGAGAAGTACCCCACACTCGGCGGCACATGCCTCAACGTCGGCTGCATCCCGTCGAAGGCGATGCTCGAATCCAGCCACCACTACCACGAACTGAAGCACAAGTTCGAGCGCGAAGGGATCATCGCGAAGGATGTCAGGCTCGATCTGAAGCGGATGCACGCGAACAAGCGCGACGCGGTGAACAAGCTCACCGAAGGCGTCGCGCTGTTGATGAAGAAGAACAAGATCACGGTGTTCGAAGGTCGCGGGCGGCTCAAGGGCGCGCACGAGCTCGTGGTTGAAGGCGGAGACGGGAACAAGACGGCGATCGAATCGAAGACGATCGTGCTCGCGATGGGTTCGAAGCCTGTCGCGCTCCCGTTTCTTTCGTTCGACGGCGAGCGTGTGATCGACTCGACCCGCGCGCTCGCGCTGGAGAAGGTGCCGAAGTCGATGGTCGTGATCGGCGCCGGCGCGGTCGGGCTCGAGATGGGGTCGGTGTGGAGCCGGCTCGGCGCGAACGTCACCGTCGTCGAAATGCTCCCCCAGATCACCCCGTTCGCGGACAGGAACATGGCGAAGGCGCTGCAGCGCGCGCTCGCGGAGCAGGGCATCGAATTCACGCTCGACACGAAGGTGAAGTCTGCGAAGGTGCAGAAGTCGCAGGTGAAGATGGAGTACGAGACCGGCGCGGGCGAGTCCGGCGAATTGAAGGCCGAAGTCGTGCTCGTCGCGGTCGGGCGCAAGCCGTACACCGAGGATTGCGGGCTTGAGGACGCGGGCGTGGAGATGGACGGTCCCCGGGTCAGGGTCGATGACCGGTTCCGCACGAACGTGGAAGGCGTGTACGCGATCGGCGACCTGATCCGCGGGCCGATGCTCGCGCACAAAGGCGAAGATGAAGGTATCGCGGTCGCGGAGATCGCCGCAGGTCAACCCGGGCACGTGAACTACGATTCGATCCCGAACGTCGTTTACACGTGGCCCGAGCTCGCGCAGGTCGGGATCACCGAGAGTGAGGCAAAGGAACGCGGGCTCAAGGTGAATACCGGCAGGTTCCTGTATCGCGCGAACGGGCGCGCGCTCACGATGAACGAGCCGGACGGGCAAGTGAAGATCATCGCCGACGCGAGCAGTGAGCGCATCCTCGGCGCGGCGATCGTCGGCGCGCGCGCCTCCGACATGATCGCTGAACTCGCGCTCGCGATCGAGTTCAAGGCGAGCTGGGAGGATGTCGCGTACACTTCGCACGCGCACCCGACGCTCGCGGAGATCATCCGCGAAGCCGCGTTCGCGGTGGACAAGCGCCCGATTCACGGGTGAGCGCCCGCGCGCGTCTCGCCGTCGCAAATCGACCCGCACTCGCGTTGGACCCGGCGACCATCTGCTTCGTACACATGATCGATGGGTGCCGGGTGAGATCGATTCCCGGCACAGACTCGAAACCGGGAGACACTCCATGTTCCGCAACCGCACGACGCCCGCGTTTGTCAGCGCGCTGTTCGCTGTCTTCTTCATCCTCGCCCCCGCGCTCGCGCAACAGGGCCAGGGGCAGAAGCAGATGTCCGAAGAGGAAATGAAGGAGATGATGGAGAAGCTGCAGCGCCAGCAGCGCCGGCCGCAGATGACCCAGGTCGAATCCGGGACGTACACGAACGAGGAGGACGGTTACTCGATCGACGTCCCCGACGGCTGGACCGGAATGGAGATGCGCGGGATGCTGATCGCCGCGAAGGGCGATATGAAGCAGATGCGCCCGCGGCCGGACGCCGAGAGCTTCACCGTGTTCGTCGAGAAGAAGGAAGACGTCGAGGCGAAATTCGGCGGCCAGTCGTTTGAGGAGATCGACCTCGATGCGTTCCGCGCGGAGGTGAAGGAATCGATGAAAAAGCGCGGGCAGGCGGCCGAGATCGAGATCAAGAGTCTCGAGCACGAGCAGGTCGCCGGCAAGCAGGCGATGCACGTCGTCGAGCGGATGAAGGTCCCGACCGGCCCGCAGCAGAAGTCGTGGGTGCAGTCGGAGCTGTACGTGTTCGACAACGGCGCCGATCTCGTGCACATCATGTATTCCGCGCCGGAAGAGGCGTGGGGCGAGTACGGCGAATTCGTCGCCGAGCACGTGGGCTCGCTGTCGCTCGACTGAGATCGCCGGGGGAGAAAGGACGGACGAGAATGGGCCGCCGCGGTGAGTGGTTCGTCGCGCTCCAGTTCGTGTTGTTCGTATTTGTCGCGGTATCCCCGCTGTGGGCGCGGATGGAGACGTCGGCGGCGGCGTCCGTCGCCGGCGGCTTTCTGTTCGCATCCGGACTCGTGATCGGCGTCTGGGGCCTGATCACGCTCGGCCGCAATCTGACCCCGCTCCCGTATCCGCTGACGGACAACGAGCTCGTGCTGCACGGGCCGTACAAACTTGTCCGGCACCCGATCTACTCCGGCGTGCTGCTCGGCGCGCTCGGGTACGCGCTGCTGATGCGGGCGCCGTACGCGTTCGCCGGCGTGATGCTGCTCGTCGTCCTCTTCGACCGCAAGATCCGGCGCGAGGAGGAGTGGCTCGTCGAGAAACACCCGGAGTATGACGAATACCGCCGGCGATTGCCGAAACTGATCCCGTGGCTGTATTGACCTCTCGTTGCTCCCGAGTTCAGAGACTGTTTCCCATTGGGAACATGGCCCTGATCTGTCATCCTGAACGTAGTTCGCGGTCCGTTTCGCGAACGAAGTGAAGGATCTCGAGAACAATCGGCGCGTTCTTGCGAATCAACTTCGGTGGTCGAGATCCTTCACTGCGCGCAGCAAACTAACGCTGCGCTTCGTTCAGGATGACACCGGCAGCGCGCAGCAAACAGACGCTGCGCTTCGTTCAGGATGACTTCGGTTCCTTCGTTTCCTCAACCCGCACTCCCCGCTCCGCGAGTTTGCGAACGAGCTCGCCCGCATCGACGGCGCGCTCCTGGTAGAGCACACCCCGTTCCGCGATCGTACCGTCGAGGAGCATGCGCATGATGCGTGACCCGGGCCACGCGGTCGTGCGTTGCATTGCGGTGAACCCGGTCGTGGTGTCGTACACGTCGCGCATCTCGTACTCGATCCGGTGGCCGTTCGCGCTCTCGACGGTCACCCGGAGCAGCACCTCGTCCGGCGGATCGTGCGGGAGCGCGCGCTCGAGCACCGCCTCCAGCGCCTCGCGCGGGACAAACCGGCCGCCGCACGCTTCCACCGGCTCCTCCCCGCGGAATCCGAGCTCGAACAGGAACCGGAACCGTTCCGCGTGCCCCGGGTAACGGAGCGTCTTGCAATCGAGGTTGCGCAGCGACCCGGCGAAGCTGCGCGGGAGTGTGCTCACGCCGCCGGACGTGTAGAACGCCTCGAACTCGCGGCCGCCGATTGTCACCGTTTCCAGCCCGGTCAGTGAGGGGCGCGTCGCGGTCGCGCCGTCCTCGATGACCACGCTTTCTTCGAGGTACTCGTTCGTGAGCCCGCGCACGCTGAACACGAGCGCGTAATTCAACGGCGGCGCGGGTTCGAGCGGCAGGCCGCCGACACGGATCGCGGCGCGCTCCGCCTCACCGCCGAGCGATGCGATCCCGCCCGCGACGAGGATCCCCGCGAGACCAGGCGTGAGCCCGCAATCGGGGACAATCGCGACGCCCGCCCGCTTCGCCTGATCATCCAACTCGTGCTGCCGGTTCACGACGTCGTGATTGCCGCCGTAATCGACGCAGTGGCAGCGGTTCGTGATCGCGAGTCGGGTGAGCTCGAGGTTGAGCGAGTAGTCGGCGGCGAACACGGCGCCGTCGTGGGCGTCGAACAGCGGAGCGAGCGAGTCGAGGTCATGGAAATCGACGCGCCGGCAGCGGTCCGCATCCACCCCGAGCCGCTCGCGGGCGCCCGCAAGCGCCCGATCACTCCCGTCCGCCAGCGTCACCCGGTCGCCGTCACGCAGCAGGTCATGGGCGGCGGCAGTCCCCTGTCGTCCCGCGCCGAGCACGAGCACGTTCGCCATCCGGTTCTCCTCCTGGTTCGGTCGTGATGGGGGAGCGTACGACACGGCGGCCGTCTCGGCAAGTGACCGGGATGCGAGCGGGGATCGTGTTTGTGCCGTCGGATCGCCGCGGTTGCAAGCAACCGGTTGTGCCGTTCGCTCAGCCACGTGCACGTAACCGGAGTTTGATCCCATCCGGGCGGCCGAGCCGTCATTCTGAACGCGGCTTCACGCATGTGTTCGGCGTGAAGGCGGGTGAAGAAGGTCCAGCTTATCCGAGGGCTGTTTCTTGACTTCGGGGACGCTTGCCAGCAAGCGTCCCCCTCCTCTGCCTCCCTTGTCGAACCTGAACCTTCTTCCCTTCGCCCGACATACAGACGCCGGGCTTCGGTCAGAATGACGCACTTTCCACCCGCGCTCTCGCTCCCGGCTGAGCGAAAGGGATAACTGGATGCGAGCAACCGCGGGCCTGAAAAAACGGACCTCGAGAAGACGGCTTGGAGAGAACGGCACAAAAGCACGGGTGGATCCGAAGACCCACCCGTTGGGAGACCGCTCCCGCCCAGGGAGGTAAGCGAAAGCGGAGGGGATGTCTGCTGTTCATTCACCGGCGGGCCGGCAGTCGGACCCGCCGCGTTCCATACATTCCACGTTCGTGGTCACGGGTCGGTTCCGGGGTTTCCTCACAACCCGGAACCCGTCTGTCTCCTGGAGACAGGTCCCCGCTCGATCCGCCTCTCACACTGCACACACCGGCGTTCCAGCCGTTCGAAACCCCGGCGCTTTCGTATTCCACACGTAGTTTCGCGCATCCGGAGCGGAGCGCGCGTGACGCAGGTCAATTCGATCCCGGCACGCGAGACAGACGCGTGCCGCGGGCCGGTGGAACACGATCGGGCGGTTGAGGGATTGTTCGAGCGGTCGGAAAGGATTCCGTCGGGGCGGACGGCGGCCCTGGAAGGCTCAGGTCGGAGTCACAGCATTGCTACGGTCACGACCGCGAGCGGCCGTTCGCGTGCCTGTCGAACGTGCGCTCCGCGTCCGGGGCGGTGATCCCGTGCCGGAACAGCTTCCGGATCAACAGGTCTGTGACCATTTGAGACAGTTTTTCGATTCCTGGTTCGCTCGCGTTCGAGGCCGGCGCGCCGTTCTCGAGACGTTCGAGCCGTCTGCGCGCCGTGCAGCGAAAGCCCTTCCTCGTAGATGAGGCGCTTGAGCGTTTCGATCTTCCGGACGGCATGCTCGTTGAAGCGGTGCTGCCCGCCGCGCGTTCGCACCACCTTCAGATACTCGCGAAACGCGGCTTCCCATTTGCGAAGCGTGGGCGCGCTCACTCCCGTGAGTGCGTTGACCTGAGAGATCGAATAGAGCTCGCCGTCCCCGAGGGAGCGTCGGTTCGTGGACATGGAGCTACCCTTCCCCCCGGTGGAGCAGGCGCCACCGGGTCGCTGTGCGGCGACTGTTTCAAGACCACCCGGCCCTTGCCAGTAACGGATGGTCTCACATAGACACTATCGGCGAAAATCGGAAATAACTTAACCGGGGTCGGGTCGTGCGGGAGGCGCGGCGGGAGCCGCGCGGGCGGGATTCAGCCGGTTTCGATCCCGAGCGCGGCGAGCACGTCGGAGGCCGACCGCGCGCCGCGCAGCCGGTCGATCACGTTGTCCTGCTGGAGCCGGCGGACAATCGCGGCGGTGAGGTGGAGATACTGATCGACACAGCGGCGGGGGACGGCGGAGAAGAAGATGAGGTCGCACGGTTTCCCGTCCGCGCTGCCGAAGTCGATCGGTTGCACCGGCCGGACGAACGCGCAGATCAGCGCCCCGACCGCGTTCGTGCGCGCATGCGGCATCGCGACCCCACGGTCGATCCCGGTGGACAGCTCCTGCTCGCGGGTGATCGCGTCACGCGCGAGCTCCTTCGCATCGAGCACGCCGTCACGGCCCTCCAGCCTGCCCGTCACCTGCCGGATCAGCTCGAACCGGTCCGCCGCATCCAGGTCGAAGAACAGATTTTCCGGCTGGATCTTCTCTGACAGGTGGATCGGGTTCATCTGTCTCCTCTCTGCCACCGCCGGCAGTTCAGAATCCGCGCAGTTTCTCCATCTCGCGGCGTTCCTTTTTCGTCGGGCGCGGGCCGTCCCGGCGCGGGCCCTTCGCGTTCGACGCGAGCTGCACCCGCTCCCAGCGCGCGCGCACATCCGCGGGCGTCTCGTCCGCCCATGTCTCCCGCGCCTGTCTCTTCGCCACGTTCCGGCCGGGGAGCTCGAGCACGCGTACGTGCCAGTACAACCCCTTGCGGCGGATCTTGATCAGGTCGCCCGCGCGCACGTCCGCGGCCGCCTTCGCCGGCTGGTCGTTGATCAGCACGCGCCCCTCCCGGCACGCGCTCGTCGCCTGCGAACGGCTCTTGAACAGACGCGCGCGGAACAGGTAATGATCGAGTCGGAGGCTGTCAGGCATGGCGTCGCGCCGCGTTCATGATTACTCTCAATGACAGGCGCTAAACTACTCGCTCGCCGCAGCGGGGGCAAGGCGGTCAGACACCGGCCCCCGGCCGCGAGGGCGGGCCCGGCGAGGGCGGGCAGCAGCGCGTTTACTGCAGAATCACGCCACGGGAACGCGCACGATGTGGACACGATCACTCCGCGGAAAGCTCGCGAGCATGATGCCGGGGATCGCTCTCGTGCTCCTCTTTGCTTCGGTGCCGGTGAATGGATCAGAGCTCGCGGTCTCACCGGGCGTGTACTTGTTCGAAGTTGCCGGGAGAGCTGATCACACGCTCGCGGGCGCGTTCGGCGGGCAACTGACCGGCGGCGACCGGTGGGCGGACGCGCCGCGGGTGATCAAAGCCGGCGGGGACACGCCCCGGGCCGCGTGGTTCAACCGCCGTGACGGCCGCTGGCACGGCACTCTCGACCGCCTGCGTCCGGGCCGCTACTGGTTCGTGCTCCCGCCGGACACGCCGGAGATACTGCTCGCGCTGCCGGGAGTGGTCGTCGCCGGGGCCGGGCGCGCGCCCGCGTACTGGACGCCGCTCGGCTGGCACGTCGAGTACGGCGAACAGGGGCTGTCGGTCAAATACGGCCCGCAGCCGGGTTCGTCCGCCGACTATCGTGTCACCCCGGAGCGCGACAGCACGTGGTCGGCGGGCTCGGGCGTGTTCATCCAGCAGGGGCCGGGGTTCGGCGGGGCCCGGGGCGACACCGGCTACTCGATCCCCGGCACGCCCGCCCCGCCGGTCGCCGGCTGGGTGCGGGTCGAGCTCGACACGGTCTGGTCTTCGTTCGGCGCGCGCGACGTGTTCGTGCCGATCCCCGGCGGCGGCGCGATCACCGTGCCCGCACCGCCCGCGTTCGACACGCCGCCGTGGGGGGACGAACAGCCGACCGAGAAGAGGAAGTGAACGGAAACAAGCCCGCGGGCCAGTTCTTGCATCAACCGTGTACCGCCCGTGCGGGCTCGCCCGCGCGGCTTGGCTGACTCTCCCTTCCCGTGCGCCGGGGCCCTGCGACATCGCACGAAGACGCGCTGTCACAGGGGCACAGAAGAGTGTCGTCCGTGCGGCTCAACAAACCGCAGTGCCGATAATGTCAGCGTGCGCGTTCGAGCGCGACCGCGATCCGTGCCTGGATCTCATCGACGAGAACCAGCCCGGCTGATGTGCAGCGCAGCGCGCCGCCCGCCCGGTGGATCAGGCCGGCGCGCGCGAGCTCCGTCAGTTCGCGCTCGGGCCAGATGAAGCCCGCCGCGCCCGCGAGTTCGCGCAGCTCATTTTCGCGCCCGCCCGCGACCATGCGCAGCGCGAGCATGATCCGTTCCTCGATGAACTGGCGCGCGGTCAGTGTCTCTTCGCCGCCGACCCCTGTCCCGCGCCGAGCGACCGCCGCCATCCATTCACGCATGCCGGCAAAGTTCCAGAACCGGCGGCGGCGGGACGCGTCGTAGCTGTGCGCCGCCGGACCGAGCGACAGGTACGAACCGCCGTCCCAGTAGGACAAGTTGTGCCGGCAGCGCATCCCCGGCCGCGCCCAGTTGCTCACCTCGTAGTGCTCGAATCCGGCCGCGGCGAACGCATCCCGCGCGCATTCCATCTGTTCGAGCTCGCGCTGCTCGTCGAGCCTGACCTGTCCGCCGGCGGCCTCGATCGCGGCGAACGGCGTGCCCGGCTCGACGATCAGCGAGTACGCGCTCACATGATCCGGCCGCCGGCGCACGACCTCGCCGACTGTCCGCGCCCACTCCGCGACCGCATCCTCCGCCTCGATCCCGTACATCAGGTCCACGTTGACCCGGAACCGGCCGTGATTGCGCAGCCGCCGCCACGATTCCCGCGCCTGGTCCGCGGTGTGGATGCGGCCGAGACGGGCGAGCGTGCGCTCTCCCAGCGTCTGCACGGCGAGCGAGACACGGTTGATGCCGCCGCCGGCCCACGCGTCGAGCAGCCCGGGGCGGAGCGTGCCCGGGTTCAGCTCGATCGTACACTCAGCGTCGCCGGTGAACGAAAACCGCTCGCGCAGACCTGCGAGCAGACGGACCACCTGCGCCGGCGCGAGCAGCGAAGGTGTCCCGCCGCCGATGTACAGCGAGTGCACGGAAGCGCCCGCCCACGGCCCCATTGCCGCATACGCCTCCGCTTCCGCGAGCAGACGAGTGACGAGATCGTCCGCTTCGCGCGGATCGGTGAGCTCGTGCGAAATGAAGGCGCACCAGGGGCACTTGCGGGCGCAGAACGGGATGTGAACGTAGAGCGCGAACCGGTCCGGGCGCGGGGGCGGGGCGTGGCTGTCGCGGGGCAACGGCGAACCCTACGCGTACACGTCGAACAGGGCGAGCTGGCGGTCGCGGGAATGCATGCCGTAGCTCTCGCCGGACGGCGGAGAGACGATCGAGCGCTCGACCCGTTTCCCGGACTGCTTCTGTTCCAGCTCGCGGTCGAACCCGGAGATGCTGTCCTGCTCGCCGGTGAGCTCGGCGACACGCTCCTGCTTCCGCTCGCGTTCCTCGTTTTCCAGTTCCGGATCCGGCCGGTCGAACAGGGCGAGGTACGGGTAGTACATCCGCTGGCTGGGCT
>JAANWZ010000006.1 GCA_018263585.1 Calditrichota bacterium
ACGCTGGCGAGTTCACGGGCGGGGACTGGCTGTTCACCGCGACCCTGAGTCCGGCCGACGACGATCCGGCGAATGACTCGCTCGCTGCCGCGGTCACGATCCCGCACCCGCAACTCGCGGTCCGGCTCAACGAGATCATGCCGATCCCACCGGCCGCGCCGTCGAGCGCGGAATGGGTCGAGCTGATCAACGCTTCCGCGGACACGATCGCGCTGGAGGGATGGTCGGTTAGCGACGCGTCCGGGACGACGGCGGCGATCGACAGCCCGGCGCTCGGGTTCGCGCCGGACTCGCTGCTCGTGCTCGCCGCGGACAGTTCCGTGCTCGCATGGGACGGGCTGCGCGAGGAACAGGTGATTGTGCCGGAGACGTGGCCGTCGCTGAACGACGCGCGCGACACGCTGTACGTGATCGACCACACCGGGTCGGTGATCGATACGCTCGCCTATTCGGATCCGGAGCCCGGTCGCAGCCTGTTCCGCTGGCCTGCCGCCGGCGGGGAGCAGTGGTTCGTGATGCCCGGGCCGGTCGCGGCGACGCCGGGACGGACGAACGACTCCGGCCTGCCGGGACTCGAGTTGTCGGCGGACAGCGTGAGTGCGGATGCCAGGTTCGACACGCCCGGCGACGGCGATTCGCTCGCGGTGCGCGCGCACGTGAGAAACCGGGGCTGGTTTTCCGATCAACCGGTCCCGTTCGCGGTGCACGGCCGGCCGGACGCGACCGGGGAGACCGTGCCGCTCGCACAGGGCGATGCGCCCGCTCCCGAACCGGATTCGACGGTCGTGATCGAGCTCGCCGTGCCTATCGACGCGGGCTCTGCGCCGGGCTGGTGGGCACTGAGTTTCCGGCTGCTCGTCGCGGACGGCGACACATCGGACAACACGGCACAGGCGCCGGTCTATCTGCCCGTGCGGGAGGGGCCGTTCCGGATCAGCGAGCTGATGGCGGCGCCGGGCGCGGGCGGGTACGGCGAGTGGATCGAACTGGTGAACGCGGGCGAGGTCGCGGTTTCGCCGGCCGGATTCACGGTCATCGACGCGACGGAGCACACTGCGGTCGTTTCGCCGGACGCGCGCGAGCTGCTCGTCGAACCCCAAGAATACGCCGTGCTCGCGCAGGATCCGGCGATGCTCGCCGAGTGGCCCGGGATCGATCCGGACCTGGTCGTGTCCGCCGGCGGCTGGGCGTCATTGAACGACGGCGGCGACACGCTCGCGGTGATCGACCCGGCGGGGCTGACCGCGGACCTCGTGATCTACGGCGACGCGCCGCGCGATGTCAGCCTCGAGCGCGATCCGGACGTGCAGTTCCCCGGGACCGGTGACTGGTTTCCCTCGACGGCGGAGCACGGCGGGACACCGGGCGCGGGGCCGTCCGGCCTGCCGCCGGGCGTGGAACGGCCGTCGCGGTCGCAGGTCGAAGTCCGGCCGAACCCGTTCAGCCCGGACGGCGACGGGCACGAGGACGCGACCACGTTTCACTTCCGGTTCCCCGCGGACGAGGTCACGGTCACAATCCGGATCTTCGACTCGCTGGGCCGGTCGCTGGGTACGATCCTGCGCGAGCGCCGCTTCCCCGGGATCGGCGAGTGGACGTGGGACGGCGGCAGCGGGCTCGACGGGGGCGCGCTCCCGCTCGGGTTGTACGCCTACGTGATCGACGCCAGGGAAGTGGGCGGGTCCGGGCGCTGGCGCGTGAAGGGCGCGCTCTCGAGCGCGGGGCGGTAAGCCGCGCCCCGCTTCTCCGCGCGGACGGCTTTCGCAGGCAACTCTCCCGCTCCGCGTTCGTTGTGATCCCCCGCCCCCGCCGCTATATTCAGCGCACCGGAAAGGCGGCAGCCCTTGTCACCGGTGAAAATGCGGGCATGCTCCTCCTGGGGAGTTGATGCGGCGGAAGCGCCTGATGTGTTTACAACGGAACGCGGCGCGGGAGCTTTGCTGCGAGCTGATCCTGTTATTCCGCGCAGGCCCGCGGTTGCCCGTAACCGGATGTCCCTTTGGCTCAGCCGGGGCAATATCGGAGGTGGCACGAGTGTCATTCTGACCGAAGCCCGACGTTCGTTTGTCGGGCGAAGGGAAGTTTATCCTGAACGCAGTGAAGGGAAGGTCCGGATTCGACAAGGGTGGGCGTAACCTACAACTCAAGAAATAACCCTCGGATAAGCTGGACCTTCTTCTCCCGCCTCCACGCAGAACAGACGCGTGAGGCGGGGACGCTTGCTGGCAAGCGTCCCCACAGCCAGAATGGCCCCGGCTGTCCGGATGCGAACGGTTCCCGGTCCGTGCACGTGGCTGGTCGAACGGGATGACCGGATGCAAGCAAGCACGGGCCTGTTATCCGCGCTTGCAAGCAAGCACGGGCCTGTTATCCGCGCTTGCAAGCAAGCACGGGCCTGTTATCCGCGCTTGCAAGCAAGCACGGGCCTGTGAACCGCACGCAACGAATACTTCATGCTTCAATGAGAGGACGACATGGCGAAGAAAGTGCTGATCATGGGGGCAGCGGGACGCGACTTCCACAACTTCAACATGCTGTTCCGTGACAACGACGAGTACGAAGTCGTCGCGTTTACCGCGACCCAGATCCCGGACATCGAGGGGCGCAAGTACCCGGCCGAGCTCGCGGGGAAACTGTATCCGGACGGCGTACCGATCGAATCGGAGGAGGATCTCGTCCCGCTGATCCGCAATCACGACGTGGACCAGGTGTTCTTCTCGTATTCGGACGTCCCGCACGAATACGTGATGCACAAGGCGTCATTGGTGAACGCGGCGGGGGCGGATTTCGTGCTCGCCGATGCGCGCGACACGATGGTGAAGGCATCGAAGCCGGTGGTCGCGGTGTGCGCGGTGCGCACCGGCTCCGGTAAGAGCCAGACGAGCCGTGCGGTCGCGGCAACGTTGCGCGCGGCGGGAAAGAAGGTCGTCGCGATTCGCCACCCGATGCCGTACGGCGATCTTGTCAAGCAACGTGTACAACGATTCGCCGAGCTCGCCGACCTCGACGAGCACGAGTGCACGATCGAGGAGATGGAGGAATACGAGCCGCACATCAACGCCGGCGGGGTTGTCTATGCCGGGGTCGATTACGAGGCGATCGTGCGCGAGGCGGAGAAGGAGGCGGACATCATCCTCTGGGACGGCGGCAACAACGACACGCCGTTCGTCGCACCCGACCTGCACATCGTCGTCGCCGACCCCCACCGGCCGGGCCATGAGATCGGCTATTACCCGGGCGAGACGAACCTGCTGATGGCGGATGTCGTGATCATCAACAAGGTCGATTCCGCGGACCTCGACGACATCGAGGAAGTGCGTGACAACATCCGGCTCGCGAACCCGGATGCGACGATCCTCGAGGCGGCGAGCCCGATTTCTGTGGAAGACCCGTCCGTGATCCAAGGAAAACGGGTGCTCGTCGTCGAGGACGGCCCGACGCTCACCCACGGCGAAATGGCGTACGGCGCGGGCGTGATCGCCGCGAGCAAGTTCGGCGCGACCGATCTCGTCGATCCGAGGCCGTTCACTGTCGGTTCGATCACGGAGACGTTCGAAAAATACCCGGACATCGGCGTTCTCCTCCCGGCGATGGGCTACGGCGAAGCGCAGATGAAGGATCTCGAGAACACGATCAACAAGTCGGATGCCGATTCGGTGATCATCGGCACTCCGATCGACCTGCGCCGGGTGATCAAGCTGAAGAAGCCGGCGACACGTGTTTCCTACGATCTCCAGGTGATCGGAAAGCCGGATCTCGGGGATCTGCTCGCGAGGTTCACGGGTTGGGGGTTGGGGCTTGGGGCTTGAGGCTTGGGGCTTGAGGCTTGAGGCTTGAGGGTTGAGGGTTGGGGCTTGAGGGTTGGGGCTTGAGGCTTGAGGCTTGAGGCTTGAGGGTTGAGGGTTGAGGGTTGGACGGGAGGACGCATCATGCGCGACCATCGCAAGCTAAGGGCGTTTCACAAGGCCCGAGAACTTGCAGTGATCGTTTACGATGTGACAAGATCCTTTCCCGCTGATGAACGCTTCGGGCTGACATCACAAATGCGAAGATGTGCTGTTTCGGTAGGATCCAATATCGTGGAGGGATCCGCTCGCGCTTCACAAGCTGATTATTTGCGATTTCTTGATATCGCTTTCGGCTCACTGCGCGAACTGGGGTTCCAGGCTGAGCTCGCGAATGAGTTGGGGATCCTGGACGGCGCGGGTGTGTCTCGCGTTGACGAGCTTGTCGATGAGACCGCAAGGCTACTGCATGGGCTGATGGCAAGCCTGAGAAATAGGGCGTAAATCGTTGATCCACATGCACAACCCTCAGGACCGGCGCCCTCAAGCCCCAAGCCCCAAGCCTGAAAGGCCTGAACGAGGACCAGCGATGGCCGACAGACCGACCGCCGTCGTCGCGCTCGGGGGCAATGCGATCAGCGACCCGGACGCGGAAGAGGACATTCACAGCCAGTTCGCGCAGACGCGGCGGAGCATGGGTGCGATCGTGTCGCTGCTGGAAGCCGGGTACGAGCTCGCGCTCACGCACGGCAACGGCCCGCAGATCGGCTACGAGCTGATCCGTGTGGAGAAAGCGCGCGGTCACGCGCCGGTACAGCCGATCGGCGTGCTCGACGCCGCCACCGAAGGGTGGATGGGCTACATGATCGAGCAGTCGTTGATGAACAGGCTCGTCGATGAACGGATCGACAGGAAAGTAGTGTCACTGGTCACGCAGGTGGTTGTCGATCGGCACGACCCCGCGCTCGCCGATCCGAGCAAGTTCATCGGCCCGACTTATTCGCGCGCACAGGCGGAGGAGAAGATCGAGTTCGAAGGCTGGACGGTGAAGGAATACAGTGACGGGCGGTGGCGGCGTGTGGTCGGCTCGCCGATTCCGCGGGAGATTGTGAACGCATCGACGATCCGCCGGCTGCTCGACGCGCACCACATCGTGATCTGCGCCGGCGGCGGAGGCGTACCCGTGTACCGCGAACCGGACGGCCATCTCGAGGGAGTGGACGCCGTGATCGACAAAGACCGTGCCTCCGCCCTGCTCGGTACCAGCATCGGCGCGCGCGACCTGATCATCTTCACAAGCGTGGAAAAGGTGGCGCTCGACTTCGGCGAACCCGATCAGCGCGAGCTCGCACGGATGACGGTCACGGAGGGAAAGCGACAGCTCGCCGGCGGGCAGTTCCCCGCCGGGTCGATGGGGCCGAAGATCGAGGCGGCGATCGAGTTCCTCGAAGGGGGCGGCGAACGGGTGATCATCACGGACCTCGAACACGCGCGCGAGTCGGTGGACGGCGAGGCGGGGACGATGATTACGGGCGTGTGAGCATCACAGAGCGGCCTGCCTCGACGATTCAGTCGAGGTCATTTGACGAGCGTGAGCTTGCGGTCGAGCGTGCGGCCCCCGATGGTCATGCGGAGGAAGTAAATCCCGGCTCCCTCGTGCCCGCGCACGCTCGTCAAGCGCGGCGCACTCCCACGCTATGCCCATACCTGCTGTGCAGGCATGGATTCATCCCGCCGGCACGCTCGTACCGACGGATCAGCCCGGCCTGCGAGCAGGCACGGGGCACAAACACGGTCGGGTGTCGGGTGCCCCGGGGTCGGCGACCTCGGGCTACCTACTCGCGTTGCTCACGCCGGAGGACGTCCGGCAAACGCGCTGAGCTCCAGCGTTCGCGGGCTGTCAGTTTTCCCGGCCCCAGCCGGCGACCGGCTCTCCGCCGCGCGAGCGGGCGGACTTCGCAAACGCGAGCGTGTCCGAGGCGGCGGAGGCATGGCCGAGCGTGCCGGCGTGCACGATCAGCGAGTAATCGCCGGGCGGGGCGAAGCCGGGCACGGGTTGTGCGAACGTGCCGGTCCGTGCGCCGAGCGCGGGCAGATCCAGTTCACCGGCGGAGAACAGCGGCCCGATCTCCTCTCCGCCCGGGAGCACGGCGGTCGTCCACACATCGACTGCGCGCGCTATGTCGAAGCTGTTGGCGACGGCGCCGCTGATCGCGAGCACACCCCCTTCGGCGGGGATGACGACCGGCTCGCCGTCCGACTCGAGCGTGACGTGCAGCGGCGGCGAGATCGCGAGCGTGAACGACTGCCCCCCGCCCTGCAGCGTGCCTTCGTGGCCGACGCGCACCGAGTACAACCCCGGCGCGGGCGTATTGATCACAACCTGCTCCACGTTGTCGCGGTCGTTGTCGTGCGGAACGCCGGACGGGTCCGGCGGCTGGTCGGGCTCGGCCGGGTCGAGCGTCCACGGGTAGTACGTTGTCCCGGTCGCGTCGCGAACGAGCCGGAGGTCGAGGTCGTTGACGAGCTTCGGCGCCGGATCGTCGAGCACCGGATCGGAGACACCGCCCGGCGGGTCGATCCAGGCGGCAGTCGCGCACAACGGACCGGCGCCGGCCGCGCGCACACGGACCGCAAACAGCTCCCCCTCCGCGAGCTCCGTCTCGACGAGCGCGGAATCGACGATCGCGGCCTCGCGGATCACGTCCGCGGCGGCGCGCGTGTCGAGCAGCCCCCAGCCGAACCGGTAATCGGGGCCGGGGGCATCGCCGGCTTCGCGGGCAGTGTGCGCGACGAGCGCGCGCAGCGTCGAGGAGAGCGGATACTCACCGCGCGCGGCCGCATGGTATTCCGCGAGCAGGTTCATCGAGCCGGACACGTTCGCGGTCGCGGTCGAGGTGCCGTGTTTCAACGCGTACGATGTGTCGCTCTCGTTCCCGCCGGGATCGTGCGCGACCGGGGAGTACAACCATTCGCCGTCGGCGACGAGATCCGGTTTGATCCGGCCGTCGTCGGTCGGGCCCCACGTGCTGTAGTCGGTCATTTCAACTGATTCCGGGCCGTCGTAACCACCCGGCATCGCGAGGATTGCGCCGACTGTGAGGATGTTCTTCGCGCACGCCTTCGTGCCGATCGTCTCGTACCCGGCGGGGGCGCCGTCGAGGTCGCGCACCCGCGTGCTCCGTTGCGGGTCGAGCACCGGCTCCTCGCCGTCCCAGACGGGAAAGAACCAGTGCTCGGCGCCGGGCGGCGGGCCTTCGACGCGGTCATTGCCGGCGGATTTCACGATCAGGTAGCGCGGGGCGCTCTGGGCGAGTTCATCCCACCCAGCCGTTTGCTCGGAGTAGAACCCGAACAGGTAGTCCTCCTGCTCGGAGACGTCCGGGTTGCCGAACCAGCCCCAGCCGTAGTCGGCGAAGTACTCCCAGCCGCGGATGAGGCCGTAGGAGTGGTTCGATACGTGCAGTCGATCCGCGGCCGCGGCGGCCATTTCCGCGTCGTCATCGTCCCACCTGTACGAAGTGAGCCTTGCCTGGTAGCTCATTCCGCGGGCGTCGTGCTCCGCGCCTGCGGCGGCGATCGTGCCGGTGATGTGGGTCGCGTGATCGGCCGCCGGATGGTCGCCGTCGCCGGGAACGACGCGGCCGGTGAACTCGACGTGGGCGAGCCGGGCGGAGCCGTTGTCCCAGACGGCGAGCTCGCCGGGCGAAGACGAGGAGCCGGTGAGCGAGTAGCCGTAACCCATCCCCGGCCAGAGCTGATCGGTGTTCACCGTGCGCGCGGCGACGAGGTTGTCGGTGTGGTAGAACTGCGGGTGGCCGTGCGGATCGACGCCGATGAACTCGCTCGCCGGGCGCTCGTTGAGGGAGCCGATGAGCGGGTGGTTCGCGGCGAGGATACGCTGGAACGGTTCGCCGCGGGACGTCTGCCAGCGGGCGTGGAACGCGGCCTGCAGGTCGCTCAGGGCGGAAGCGTGCGCGCGCGCGTGGGCGCGGGGAACGGAGCCCGCAAGCAGGAGAGCGAGGGTGACGAGGATGAGAAAACGGGTGCGCATCGTTCCCATTTTCGACATCTGATATGGAGACAGGCCCGTGGTTGCTCGCAACCACGGCTCAGCCGCCGGTACATGAAACCCGGGGCACCCGCAGTGCTCACCAACCACGAGCCGAAAAGAGTGTCATCCTGAACCCCCGCACGTCAGTTTGTGCGGGGGGTGAAGGATCTCGAGAACAGACGGTCTTGTTTGTCGATGACTGTTCTCTGTCGAGATCCTTCACGGCGCGCGGCAAACAGACGCCGCGCTTGTTCAGGATGACACATTGCCCGGCCGCGCTTGACGAGCAAGCGCGGGCACAAGGGGGTGAAGCCCGAGGCTGAAGCCCCCCGGGCCACCCGTCCGCCGGCCGCGAGCCGGATTGGCTACTTCATCAACGTCGCCTTGCGGATCGCGGTGAACTCACCCGGGACCTCGGCCTGGATGAAGTAGATGCCGCTCGCGAGGCCGGTCGCGTCGAACGTGAGCGAATGCTCGCCCGCTTCGAACACACCATCCACGAGTGTCGCGACGAGGCGGCCGTTGATGTTGTGAACCGTGACGGCCAACTCGGCGGTCTCCGGGAGGCTGACAGACACGGTCGTCGCCGGGTTGAACGGGTTCGGGTACGCGCCGCTCAGCTCATATTCGGACGGGAGCGCGCTCACCTGCCCGGTCTCCTCGCCGGCGAAGAACTCCGGCAGCGTGCCGGACCAGTCATCGTAGCCGCCGGCGTTGCTTGCGCCGCCGAGCTTCCAGATGTAGAAGGAGTCCTCTACCACCGACATCGGGTAGAAGCCGAGGTGGCCGGTGTAGAGGTACATCCCGCCGGGGGCCCAGCCGGGAACCTGCTGCGGGATCGGGCTCACGGTGACATCGGCGTTCGGCGGAATCGTGAACGTCTGCGACATCAGCGGGCCGAGCTCGTCGCCGCCCGGAGTGAGCACGGTCGTCCAGTAGGTGACGTTCGGCACCGGGGTCGGGATGAAGCTCTCGACCGTCGCGGAATAGGTGACGACACCTCCGCCCGGCGGGACCGTCCCGTTGATCGGCTCGAGATCGAGCGTGACCGGGACCGGTTCGCGGTTGCCGGTGAAGAAGCCGCCGTACTCATCCCACTCCCAGTTGCCCGGATCCTGCCAGAACCCGGTGCTGTCGTGGTGCATCGGGAAGTTGACCAACCACGCACCGTTCGCTTCGAACTCGTCGAGCAGCTCCTGCTTCGCGACGCGGTGATAGACGATCGGGTTGTCGGTGATCGTGCCTTCGGGTACGCTGCTGATGCCGACGCCGGCGTCGAGGTCGACGAGGTACGTGATGTGCAGGTACTCGCCGGCGTTGTCGAGCGCGAGCGACGGGCACATCTCGCTCGCGCACTCGCCCGCGGGCGCACCGCCGGGACTCGTCCAGTTCGTGTTCGTGATGTTGACCGGTTCGGTCCAGAGCAGGCCGTTGTACATGCCCGGGGGCGACGCGCTGATCATCACGTCGCCGTTTCCGAGTCCGCTGCCGGAGCCGTAGTCGTTCTCGCCGCCCGGGAACGAGCGGAACAGGCACCAGAGGATGCCGGTGTCGTCGTCGTAGTAGAGGCTCGGGCGGTCGGTTGTGCGTCCCCACGCCTCGGACGCGTAGCCGGGCCACTGCTGGTGTCCGATCAACGTCCACCAGTCGTTGCCGTCATCGTCCTGCATGTAGTGGTAGAGGCGGCTCGTGAAGAGCGCGGTGCCGTCGATCGCGTTGCCGCCGGCGGCGGTGAACGCGACATGCAGGTTGTCCTCGTCGTCGAAGATCACGGAGCAGTCGGCGTAGGCGCGCATCGTGTCGCCCGGGCTGCCGCCCTGCGGGCCGATGAACTGCGTCGCATCGACCGGGTTGTCGAGATCCCACGTGAGGCCGGCGTCCTCGCTGAGATAGACCCAGACATCGTTGTTCCACTGCACATCCTCGACGCCGCCCCAGAGTTCGCCGATCGTATAGTAGCGGGCCATAGTGATCCCGACCGCGACCTGCGTGCCGTCATCATTGGTGACGACATCACCGGCGATGTTCATCCCGATGTCGGTGATTTCGATCGGGTCGCCGTCCTGCGTCGCGGGGATGAGGTCGCCGTTTGCGACGTCCACTTCCCAGCGGTAGTAGCTGAGCGCCATCGGGTCGGCGTTGCCTTCGCGCTGCTCGTGCGAGATCATGTGCAGGTGGCCGGTCGCGCCGTAGGTGGCGTGCGGCCAGATGTGCGGCAGATTGAACACGGCCGGCACGTCATAGAGGTTGAACAGGAGCGGGATGAACGGGTTCTCGATCGAGCCGGTGCTGACATAGTCGTCGCCGGCGTTGTAACTGACGTGCATCCCGGGCAGCGGCGCGTTGTCCGCCGGATCGAACGAGAGCGTGCAGTAGCCGGCGCGGTACTCGTTTTCGACCTGAGACGCGGGCAGCGGGTCGATCTCGAACCCGCCGGCGCCGTCGGAGGTCACAGACGTGTACACGACATGCCGCGGCGCGGTGGTCGTGAGCCCGAACAGTTTCGTCCAGATGATGTGCGTCTGCCAGTTGTCCTCCCCCGGCAGGAACGCGATCTGGCGCGCAACCTTGCTGTTGTGCTGGGCGTCCCAGGCGGACGACCCGAGGATCAGCGTGTCGCCGATGATCTCATCGAGTTCGTTTCCCGGGGTGAACCCGATCAGTTGATCGGGCAGCTCGATCTCCTCGTCGCCGGTGAGTGCGACCGCGGGCCTGTCAACAACCCACGGGTTCGCACCGGCGCCGGTCGCGAGAAGCAAGAGAAGTGCTGCAACGACAAAGTGTCTCATGGTTCCCTCCCCTCCGTTTGCAGCCCGTGCACGCAGCCGAATCATCTCATCTGCAGTTGACCAGTGATTATCGTACGCCGGGATTCCCGCCGAACAGCGTGGTCGGTGAGCTGCTGCGTGTCCCCCGCGGGCACGTCACGGAATCGGGTCTGAGGGGAACCCGCCGCCTGCTCCCCGGCGGGCGAAGTCATTGCAAGATACGTTGCATCCGATCCGCATCAAACATCAGCGCGCGCTTCGACCGAATTCGACAGGTGTGAAACCCGGGTGCAGCGTCTCTCGGAGACAGGGGGCGTGCTCGGCGGGCTGACGTCGCCCGCCGCCGGTCGCCAGCCGCCCCCACCGCCACCCGCCTGCAGCTCCGCGCGAGCGGGGAGCCGCGGATACCTGCAAAAACGGGCTGTCCCGTGAAGGACAGCCCGTGTCTGGTTTACCGCGCGTCAACCGGCGGTCGCTATTTCATCAGGGTGACCTTGCGCAGCTCGTTGAGCTGGCCGGGCACTTCCGCCTGGATGAAGTAGATGCCGCTGGAGAGCCCGCTCGCGTCGAACGTGAGCGTGTGCACGCCGGCGTTGAACTGACCGTTCGCGAGTTCGGCGACCTGCTGGCCCATCACGTTGAACACGGTGACGTTCAGCTCGGCCGCTTCCGGCAGGCTGATCGCGACCGCAGTGGACGGGTTGAACGGGTTCGGGTACGCCTGGCTGAGCGCGTACTCGGACGGCAGTTCGACCTCAGCCGTCGCCTCGCCTGCAGTGCCGAAGTCAGCGTTCGAGTGACCCCATTCGGTGCCGATCCCGAGCGCGCCGGCTTCCTTCGTGATCACGAACATGTCGGAGGCTGCCTCGTACACGGGAAAGACGCCCGCGTGACCGTAGAACTCATAGTCCCCGGCCGGCACGCCACCCGGAACGTCAACGCTCATCGGGACGGTAACGTCCATAAACGGCTGCAGCGTGAACCCGATCAGGAACAGCGGGCCGACGTCGTTGCCGCTGGGCGTGACCGCGGAGGTCCAGTAGTTGGCGCCCGGGAACTGCAGATCGACGAAGCTCTGCAGGTGGACGTCGTAATCGACCGTGCCGCCGGTCGCCGGGACAGTCGTGCTCCCGGTCGGTGTGAGGTCGAGCGCAACCGGACCGCCGGCGCCGAGGTTCTCGACAACCGCCGTCACATGGTGACCGAAGTCGGCGATCGGATCGCCGTTCTCCGCGTCAGCCATGTTGTAGAACTGCGTCTCCTGGTTGAGCGGACCGCCGGTGCGGTACGGGAACGGCTGGTAGTAAGCGCCGTTCGGACCGAGCGTGGTAAACTGCGCCCAGATCCAGAAGTCGCCGCTCATGCCCTGGAGCGCCGCGACACCGCTGACATCGAGCGTCGCCCACGTGTCACCTGTGTAGCCCTGGTTTTCGGTGAACTCGTAGGTGCCGGTGTGGATTTCCGCACCCGGGACATCGCCGCCGCCATACACGGTAAAGTCCATCGTGCAGTTCGCGGGGGCGCCGCCGGCCGCGCTGTGGAAGAACCCGTACATGCGCAGCTCGGTGATGTCGTACGTGGTGTTGTCGCCGAACAGGTCGCTGTTGACCGTCGCCGGGTCGATGTGCACGACCGGGCCGTCGTTCGGGTCGGTGACTGACAGCGTACCGAAGTAGTTACGCGAGTCGGTCCCGAGCTCGTACTCGCCCTCAGCCATCACTTCGACGGCGGTCGGGAAGTCGTCGTTCTCCGGGATCTCGTCGCCGACGAGCGTATGGTACGCGTTGATGTCGTAGTCGCCGGTCGCGGACGGCATCCAGTAGCCTTCGTTGTCCGGGTCGGTCGGATCGTCGATCGCGAGCTCGAGCGTTTCGCCCGCGGGCAGATCGTACGGGCCGACCGGATAGAGCGGATAGACCGGACCGTTGAGCGACCAGACACCCATGAACCCGGACTCATCGTTCGGCGCGTTGTTGGAGAAGATCACCTGGCCGTACACCGGCGTCGCGACGGAAGTCGGATACGGCATGATCAGCATCGTGCTGATGTCATGCTGCAGCGACTGCACCTCGACGGTGATGTCATCGACGTGCATGTGCGAGAAGTCGTGGATCACCTGCGGGCTGTGCAGGTACATGCGCACGCGCACGCCTTCCACGCCGGCGAGCTCATCGAGCGACCAGTCGTAGGTGTAGCCGCTCTCGCTGAACGGTTCCCAGACGGCGCCGTTGGAGCCGACATACACGTAGTTCGTGCCGGACCAGCCGCCGACGTTGGACGCCGCCCACCACTGGTCGTTGGTCGGATCGTACACCTCGGGGCGCCAGTAGAAGCGCTCCTCGAGCGGCCAGCCGCCCTCGTCCTCCCAGTCGTTGTTGAGCCAGTGGTCGAGCCAGAGGCTCTCACCGGGCTCGAGCGTGGGCAGGTTGAACGTCGGGCCCTCGAAGTAGTGGTTGTAGCCGTTCACATACTGGTCGATGCCGAGGGCATGTGTCGGGCTCGGCGGACCGTTGCCGGGCTCGAACACTTCCCACTGCATCGGGATCGCCTCTTGGCCGGCGGCCGCGGCGCCGGTGATGAACGTCGGATCGCCGCCGATGTTGTTGCCGTCGGCGTCGTCCGCCCACACCGTGGTTCCGTCCGCGGTGATGTCGATGTCATCGACCTGGAAACCGTACATGTCCGGGTTGTCGGCGGTGTTGTAGGCAACGTCGGACGAGAACACGAAAATCACCTGCACGTTCGTGTAGCCGGTGTACGCGGACAGGTCGAAGGTCGCCTGCGTGTACGTGTCGTTGAACGGCTCGGTGCCTTCGCCGGCCCAGCCCGGCCAGTCGTTCGCATCGCCGAACCAGAGTTCGAACGCCCAGCAGTCGGCTTCCGTGTACGCGGGCGTCGTCGGAGTCGCGAGTTCCAAGGTGAGGTTGTTCGGGTCGTCACCGTACCGGACCCACACGTTCGCGCCGTCCCAGTTACCGTCCTCGATGTAGGCGCGGAACCAGAAGTTCAGCTCGGCGCTGCCGGCGCCGCTGAAGTCCATCACGGCTGTTTCCATGAACTGCAGCCAGTTGTCCTGGTATCCGCCCCAGTCGTTGACATAGTCCGGATTGAAGCAGCGCCAGGACATCGTGCCGCCGTACGGCATCCACTCGTCGGTTTGCCAGTACGTCGGCTGGATCGCCGGATCATAGCCGGACCAGTCGCTGACATCCCCCTCGAAGTCCTCGCTCCACACGATCTCATCGAGCTCGTCGTTCGAGTTGCCCGGGTCCACCATCTTGTACGTCGCCTTGTCAGGCGCGTACGGTGTGGCGAACGCGAGACTGACGAGGAACGCCATCGCGAGAAACACAACAACGTTCGTACGCATTTGCACACCTCCAGTTTTCCCCTACCTGATCCGCGGAGATCCGGGAGGACCCCCGCACCCAATTGGACTGTCTTCGTCCAGAATCCGTTATCGCTTCTCACCCGTGGAAAACAGGCGAAGTTGAAGATAGTCCATCCACCGATCTATCACAACGATCTCGCCGCTCATCGCCGAGTTCGTGAACCCGTCTCGAGAGGCATGTCTTCGGCGAAACCCGCTCTTCACGAACTCACGGCCTGATTCAACCGGCAACCACACCGCGCGGGCCTGCGTGCGGGGCCGCAATGCGGGAGATTCAGCGCACGACAACCAGCTTCGCCGTGCGCGCACCCGCGCCGGGAATCACAGCTCGCACGAAATATACGCCGGATCCCAGCTCGTCCGCATCCAGGCGAAACGCGTGCACGCCGGCTGACTCGTACCCGTCGGCGAGCGTGAACACGCGCCGTCCGAGCACATCGAACACCGCGACGCTCAGTTCCGCCGGGCGCGCGAGTTCGACCGCGAACCGGGTGGACGCGTTGAACGGGTTCGGCCACGCGGACCGGAGGCGGATCCCGTCGGGACCCGCAACTGGCTCTGACGCGGCCTCACGGTCACCGGTCTCCGGCCAGCCGCGCCCGTCCCACGAATCCGCACCGTCACCGTCGCCGATCGCCGCCGACAGCCCTTTCGTGAACTCGAAGGAATCGGCCAGCCACACATCCGGCATCTCCCCGACCCTGCCGATCAGCGTGTACTCGCCGTCGGGCGCCATCGCGGGCACGTTCTGCGTAAACTGATCGACCTCGATCGTCGCGCCCGCATCCAGGGTGAACGTCGGCGAAGTGAACAGCGGGCCGTATTCGTTTCCGTTCGGGAGGATCGCCGCCGTCCAGAACGTGAGGCCGGGATAGCCGGCGTCGGTCGAGTTCGCGAGCGTGACTCCGAACACGAGCTCGCCGCCTTCCGGGCCGATCTCCGTGTTGTACGGTGACAGCGTCAGTTCCACGGGGTCGGGATCCGGGAGCCCGTCGATCACGAGCGTGAAGAACTGGGAATCGCCCTGGAGCGGACCTTCGTGCGTGACTTCGACGCGGTAACCGCCCGGCTCGGGGTCGGAGACGTACACCTGTTCGAGGTTGTCCACGTCGTTGTCGCCGGTGGACGCGCTCTCCCAGGGCAGGTCCGGGTTCATCACCCACGGGTCGAACGTGGTCTCATCACTCTCGCGAACGAGCCGGAGGTCGAGGTCGTTGACGAGCGCCGGGTTCGCGTTCACCTCGCCCGGCGGTTCGGTCCACGCGATCGTGAGCTTGAGCGGCACGGTCCCGTCGGCTGCGAACGTGTACTCGAACTCGCCGCCGGCGGTCAGTTCCTGCTGCTGGATGATGTCGGGGTTGTCCACGTCCGCGCTGATCACATCCGCCGCGCGCCACGCGTTCATCAGACCGTAGCCGTATGTGTAATCGGGGCCGTCCGCGGGACCGCATTCATCGGCGGTGTGGCAGATGAGCGCCTTCATCGTCGCCGCGGGCGGAATCCAGTACTCGTGGGTCTGCTCGTAATGTTCGACGAGCAGGAACAGGGTGCCGGCGCAGTTGGGAGTGGACATCGAGGTGCCGGACATGTAGGTGTAGCCGACGGACAGGGTCGAATAGAGCTGGACGCCGTTCGCGACGATCTCCGGTTTGAGCCGGCCGTCGAGCGTCGGCCCGCGGCTGCTGAATCCGGCGATCGTCACGCTGCCGGGCCCGTCGTATTCATCGACGTCGTTCACCGCACCGACCGTGATCGCGTTCTTCCCGCACGAGCTGCCGTAGATCGTGCCATAGGAGGGGCCGTCGTTGGTCGCCGCAATCACGATGCTGTAATAGGGGGCGTTGAACTGGATCTCGTCGAGTTCCGCCGAACTCCAGTCGTAAACGCCGTAGTCGCCGCCGTAGTGGTAGGAGTGGCTCGAGACCTTGAGCCAGTCGGCGTTCGCGGCCATCTCGGCGCGGTCCATGCTCCAGTCGAACGAGTTCAAGTGGGCGGCGAAACTCATCCCCTTCGCGCTCGGGTTCACGCCCGCGGCGGCGAGCGTGCCGGCGGTGTGGTTCGCGTGCGCGGCGTAGTCATCGCTGTCGTCGCCGATGTTCACATGCCCCTGGAACTCCGGGTGGTCCGGGTTCGCGACGCCGTTATCCCAGACCGCGAGCCCCCAGGAGAGGGAGCCGTCACGGTCGTAGCCGCTCTCGCCGCCGGGGTGGAGCTGGTCGGCGCGGGTCGTGTGCGCCGCGTTCGCGTTGTCCGTGTAGAGGATGACCGGCTCGCCGTCTTCGCGCACTCCGATCAGTTCACGGTTCGGGTCGGCGTTCAGCTCGCCCCAGTAGCCGGTGGTCAACGACCTGAGCCGCAGGTACTCGGCGCCCTGCCACGACTCGTAGCGGGCTCTCAGCGAATCCGCGAGCTGTGCGAGGCGGGCCGAATTGGTTGTCGGACGATCTGCCGCAGCCGACGCGACGAACAGAATCACGCCGGCGAGCGCGCATCCAGCAAGACGACGGATCACGTTGTCAACCGATTGTTGGTGGACCCTCGGCGCGGTTTCCCCCGGACCGCACCGCCCGGAGCGGAAGGTACAATATAACGCTCGAAACCGCGAGGAGTAACGAATTGCAGGGGCTGGAACGAAAACGGCGAGCATGCGGACGCAGGGGCGGTTGCGGAGAGCCGGCAGCCGGCAGTCGCAAGTCGGAGGTCGCAAGTCGGAGGTCGCCGGGCGCCAGCCGCCCCCGGTGTCATCCTGAACCCGAAGCGTGTAGCCCGGGTTCGTCGAACCCGGGACCGTGTGACGCCCTCCGTGTCATCCTGAACCCGAAGCGCCGCAAGGCGCCAAGGGTGAAGAGCCTGCCCTGAGCGAAGCGAAGGGATCTCGACCACATACCGTGTGGTCACTTCATCACAGTTCTCTGTCGAGATCCTTCACGGCGCGGCCTACGCCGCGCACGTTCAGGATGACACCGGGGCGCCCTGCAAACTGACGCCGCGCTCGTTCAGTATGACTCGTTTTGCAGCGGCCTGACACTGAGAACGGAAGTGAGGGGGACGCTTGCGAGCAGCCGGTTATCCCTTTGGCGCAGCCGGGACCAATATCGCGGGGGGCAGAGGGGTCATTCTGACCGAAGCCCGACGTCCGTTTGTCGGGCGGAGGGAAGTTCATCCTGAACGAAGGGAAGGTCCAGGTTCGACGAGCGTGGGATGGGAAGGGGACGCTTGCTCGCAAGCGTCCCCGAACCCAGGAAATAACCATCGGATAAGCTGGACCTTCTTCACCCGCCTTCACGCAGACAGACGCGTGAAGCCGGGTTCAGAATGACGCCTTTGCGCGCGGATGTGCTGCACAGTCCGGTCCATGCACGTGGCTGAGCTAACTGCATAACCGCTTGCGCGCAAGCGCTCCCGGAACCGCATGACTCTTTGATTGTCCTTGACTAAAGTCAAGGGCAAGGATGTGAAACCCGGGGCAAGCCCCGGGCCACGCGCCCGGGCCACCCGCCGTCGGTCGCAGGCCGACTCATCTCATCAGAGTCACCTTGCGCACCTGGTGCAGCGCGCCGGGCACGTCCGCCTGGATGAAGTACACACCGCTCGCGAGGTTCGCGCCGTCGAACGTAAGCGTGTGACGGCCCGCCTCGTGCCGTCCCTGCGCGAGCGTGGCGACCCGGCGGCCGGCGATGTTGTACACGTCAACGGTCAGCGCCGCCGCCTCCGGGAGGCTGACTTCCAGCGTCGTGCTCGGATTGAACGGGTTCGGGTACGCGTCGCTGAGCGCGTACTCGGCCGGCAGCGCGCGCCCGGCGGAGACAGCGTCGCCCGCAGCGCCGCTCACGTCAAACCCGGAGCCGGACCACTCCTGCACACCGTCCGGATTGGGCATCCCGAACTTCACCATCTCGAACGAATCATCAGCGACGATCTCATCCGGGTAGAACCCGACCTGGCCGATGTACTCGTACGCGCCGGTTGGCGCGAAGCCCGGGACCATCTGCTGGATTTCGACGGTGACATCCATCCACGGGCCGGCGGTGAAGTTCTGCTCGTACACCGGGCCGAACTCGTTGCCGTTCGGGAGGATGAGCGTCGCCCAGTAGGTGAGCCCCGGCACGACCGTGTCACGGTTGTGGCGGAAGCGCGCGTCGTAGCGGAGCGGGCCGCCGTTCGGGCTGATGTAGTTCCAGATCGGTGTCAGGTAGAGCAGATACTCGGGCGCTTCGCCGCCGGTGAGGCCCTGGACGACGAGGCTGTACGCCTGCTCGCCGCCCTGCAGGTTGCCTTCGTGGCTGATCTGCACGGTGTACGGGCCGGGGATCGGGTCGCTGATCAGCACCTGCTCGACGTTGTCCACCTCGTTGTCGCCGACCTCCGCGGGCTGGGTCGGGTTGTTGCCGTTCAGCGTCCACGGCATGTACTCGTCGCCGGTCGCGAGGTCGATCACGCGCAGGTCGAGGTCGTTGATCAACGTCGGGTTCGCCCACACCTGCGCCGGCGGGTCGGTCCAGACGATCGTGACCTGCACGGGTTCGTCGCCGTTCGCAGTGTACGTGAACTCGTCGATCACGCCGTCGAGCAACACGTTCTCCATGATCGCGTTCGGGTTTTCGACCTCGTCGGACGCGATCAGGTCGGCGGCGCGGTTCGTGTTCATCAGGCCCCAGCCGTACTTGTAGTCGGGGCCGTCCCAGTCGCCACATTCGTCCGCGGTGTTGATCATCACCGCTTTCACCGTCGAACTCCACGGAACCTCGCCCTCGTGGGTCTGTTCGTAGAGTTCGTAGAGGAGGAACAGCGAGCCGGCGATGTTCGGTGACGCCATCGACGTGCCGGTCATCGTCGTGTAGTTGTTCACGCTGCAGCTGTAGAGTTCGGTGCCGTTGCCGACGATGTCCGGCTTGATGCGACCGTCCTGGGTCGGTCCGAGACTGCTCGACCAGTTGATGTTGACGCTTCCCGGGCCGTCGTAGTTCAGCACATCCTGCACGTTCCCAACTGAAATGATGTTCTTCGCGCACGCGTCGTCGTACATCGAATCATAGCTCGGGCCCGCGTTGCCGCCGGCTACCATCACCTGGTAGTTGGGCGCGTTGTACTGGATCTCGTCATACCCGGCCGCCCACTGGTCGTATTCGCCGCCGAGATTGCCGAACCCGTAGCTGTGGCTCGACACTTTCGCGCCCTCGGTGGCGGCGATCGCCATTTCGGACTGGTCATTGTTCCAGTCGTAGGTGGTGAGCGACGCGTCGACCGCCATCCCCATCGCGTTCGCGTTCACGCCGGACGCGATCATCGTGCCGGCGGTGTGGCTCGCGTGGTTGCTCGTCCAGTTGGCGCCGTCGCCGACGGTGACCCTGCCGACGAGTTCCTGGTGGTTCGGGTTCGCCGCGCTGCCGTCCCAGTGGTAGAGGCCACTCGTCGATGATCCATCGAGGTCGTAACCCGCGTCGCCCCCGGGCTGAACGTGATCAGTGCGCGTAGTGATCGCCGCGTCCACGTTGCGGTACTTCGCGACGATCGGATTGCCGTCGGCGTCGATCCCGACCAGTTCCATGCTCGGGTCGGCGTTGATCGCGCCGAAGATCCCGGTCGTCGCCTGCTTCGCCTCCCAGAACTCGGGACCGCGCCAGCTCTCCCACTTCGCCGTGTATTCGTCCGCGAATTGTTGCAGTGCCTGCACATTGAGCCGCGGTTCGGCGGACACCGAACCCGCCGCGAGCAGGGCCGCCGCAACCAGCAAAACCGTTCTCCGTATCATCCTCCAGCCTCCAGTTCGGTTTGCGTCACCCCCGACACCCCTGCGGAGGACGACAGTCGGTACAGGATACGCTCAACCTGCACGGGTCGTGCAAGTGGAAACGAAATGAACTACCCCCGCAGCAAGCTCCGGGGTATCACCCGGTTGACCAGCAATTGCACCGAACTGACTGCGCAATTGCAGTTCATCCAAATTGACGAAGCAAGCTTCGGGGCATCCACCCTACACTGAAGAGTGAATCGAGAAATCGCGTCGCTCCGGCCCCGCGCGGTGCCTGTGTCTGTTGAAACGGCCTCCTGTGTCATCCTGAACAA
>JAANWZ010000060.1 GCA_018263585.1 Calditrichota bacterium
AGATCCTTCACGGCGCGCGGCACACAGACGCCGCGCTTGTTCAGGATGACACAATGGGCCGTGTGCAGCCGGCAGATCCTTCACGGCGCGCGGCATACAGACGCCGCGCTTGTTCAGGATGACACAATGGGCCGTGTGCAGCCGGCAGATCCTTCACGGCGCGCGGCACACAGACGCCGCGCTTGTTCAGGATGACACTCTCTCTGTTTTCAGTTGTCCGCAGTCCGCAGCCCGCAGTCCGCAGCCCGCAGGACCATGCGCGGAATCAGAACTGGCTGAGCGCGCCCTGGCCGCGGCGCTGTTCGACCTGCACGTCGCGCAGCATCGGCGCTTTGATCCCGATCCGCAGGTAGAACCCCTGTCCGATCCCCTTCGGGCTCCAGCGGAACGACGCCTCCCAGCTCTTCAGGTCACGGTGCACGCTCAGGTTCGAGGTGACGACCTCGCGGGTCTTGAGATCGACCCGTGTGCTGTACCGGAACTGCCAGCGCTCGGTGAGGTTCAGCGAAATCGTCCCGTCGATGTACAGGTTCTCGCGCGGCTGCATCGGGTTGTTCATCGACAGGTTGTAGCGGATCGAACCGCTGATCGTCCACGGTTTCCCGCCGCTGATGTCGCGCATTCCGCGTTCGCTCGGGTCACGGAACCGGTTGCGGATCTGGTCGCGGATCTCTTCGGGTTCGGGCGGCCCGGCGGCGGTGTCCGGCGCCGCCTCCTCTTCCTCGGGCGCGCGCACGAACGGGCTCTTCCCGGAGAGCGTGAAGCTGGAGGAGGTCTGGAAACTGGTCATCCGCAGCAGGTTCAGCCCGGAGAGGTCTTCCCTCTCCCAGTAGAACCTGTCAACTTCGCGGTTCGCGTCGATGTCGTACTGGTAGAAGCTGTGCGTCGTGCTCAGGTCGATGTTCAGTCGTTCGAGCGGGCCGAGGCGAGTCTTGCCGGAGATCGGGTTCGCGCGCAATGAGGCGCTCAGGTTGCTGAAATGGAGACTGTCGGCGGCGAAGTTGTAGCTCGTCGCGAGGTTGTACGTGAACAGGTCCATCTTCGACTCGACCTCTTCGCCTTCGTCGTTGAGCCTGACCCGTTTCATCTGGAACAGGTTGTCGAGCGACATGTTGAGGCTGAGCCGCTTGCCGCGCGGTGTGCCGCCGGGGAGCGTGCCCTGGTAGCGGTCGTGCTCGCCGGAATAGTGGATCGTCTCGCCGGTGCTCGTGTCGATCTCTCTCCGCTCGAGGCTCTGGTAGTAGTCCCGGATCGGGCCGGTGCTCGTGTCGATCACTGTCCGCTCGAGGCTCTGGTAGTAGCCCCAGATCGGGTCGGAAAAGTCGGGCTGGTAGCTGAAACTGAGGTTCGGGGTGAGCACGTGGCGCACCGTCTGCACGGTGAACCGGTTGATCGGGAAGTAGCCGTACAGTTTCGTGGTCGCGCTCACCGACCCGCTGAACGTGCGCCGCTGAAAGAACCCGCGCTCCTGTGTCGAATATGCGTTGCCGTTCTCGTCGAGATGCCAGCGGCGGCGTTCGTTGAACCAGTCTTCGGAGTAGCGGATCGAGGGGTTGACGTTGAAGTAGCGGAACAGCTTCTGCGGTGCGTTCAGCCTTGCGCTGTGCTCGATGCCGCTGCGCCAGGTGACATCGAGTGGGCCGTCAACTCCTTCCTCGCGCTGGTTCTCGAGCCGGGAGTTGTAGGAGAGCGAGATCGTGTTGTACCAGCGGTCCTGTTCGCGCTCGCGGGGGCCGTTCCGTTCGCCGGGGGGCGTGCGCGGCTCGGGCGGCTCGTAGAGCAGGTCCTTCTCCTCCCGCTTCCGCTGCGTCGCGCTCGGAAACAGGTAGATGCGGTCCATCGTGTAGGACAGGTTCGGCAGCGTCTGGCTGTTCTCGCCGGTGGCGAGGTTCTGCGTGTGCGTGAGGTTGAGCGACATCGAGCCGCTTTCGGGCCAGCGATGGGTGAGCGTCGCGTTCGAGCGGATGCGCTGGTCGAGACGGCGGTTCGCGTTGTCCGAGATCTCGCTGTAGTAGCTGCCGCTGGAAACGAATGTCCCGTTCACCCGCAGCTTCGTGTAACGGTCGATGTCGTGGTTGTGGCGCATCGTCACATCCCAGCGGACACCCGAGCCGCCGCTCGGCGTGCGGTTGTTGACCGACCCGGACACGCCGCCGTCGAACCGGTGCCGGTCGCGGTAATTGAGGTCGGACTTGAGCAGGACGCCGGAGCGTTCGTAGAAGTCGAGCGTAGTGGTCAGGTCCCAGTAATCTGAGGCGGCCCAGTAGTAGCCGAGGTCCTTCAGGTGACGGCCGCGGCGGGAATCGTCGCCGTAGGTGGGGACGATCAGCCCGCTGTGACGGCCGCGCTTGATCGAGAACACACCGAACGGGAGCCCGAACACCGGCACATCGCCGAACCGGAGCACGACCGGTTTGCCGACCACCTTTTCGCCCCAGACCATCTTCATCTCGTCGCCGGTGAACTTGTAGTCGGGCGGCTCCTGTTCGCTGGTTGTAAAGTAGCCGTCCTTCACGAACAGCACATCCTCGCTCACTTTCTGCACCTGCCGGCCGCGGTAGAACCCGATCCCGTACTCGGTGCGCGCATCCTCGACATATCCCTCCTTCGTCCTGATGTTGATCTTCATCAACGCGCCGTGGATCGTCTGGCTGCCGTCCTTGAACGTCGGCAACCCGATCACCGCGAGCGAGTCGATCGTGCTGCGGGTGGAATCGGTGTACACGGTGTCGTAGCGGACGGTCGCGCGCAGCAGGTTCCGCCGCCAGTCCACCACGATCCGGTGCGCGTCCAGCTCCATCCCCTTGTATTTGACCCAGGCGTTTCCGGTGAGCATCGTGCGCCGCTCGGGGACGAGGAAGCGGATCTCGGCGGCGCCGTAGGTGATCGAGGTGTCGAGGTCGGATTCACGGCGTAGCGTGTCCGCGGCGGCGGTGTCGAGCGCGACCGTATCCGTGCCCGCAGGGGTCGCACGTACGGTGTCAGTCACCGCGCTCGTGTCGAACGGTGTCGGTTGGCGGAGCTGGGCGCTTGCGTCGCTCGCCGCGATCAACACGCCGGCCATGACGGCGAAGGCGACGAGAATGGCGTGGTTCCGCGCTTGCGAGCGTGCGCGGGCACCCGGGGAAGGGCGGCGGAATCGGGTCACGACTTGTCCCCCGGCGGGTCCGCTTCGTCCCGGTCCGTGGAGTTCGCCGGGTCATCACTGCCGGAGGGGCGGTCCGTTTCATCTCCGGCGGCTCCCGACTTCTTCTTCCACGCCTCCCGCAGCTTGCGGAACGCGTCGAGACGGTCGCTGATCGCCGTCTCCGAACCGACCCGTTTCGGGCGGTAGAAACGCGTGCCCTCGAGTTCCTCCGGGAGGCCGGGCATCGGTGACACGCCCCCGGGCTGATCGTGCGAGTAGAGGTAGCCTTCGCTGTACCCTTCCGCCTTCATCAGCGCGGTCGGCGCGTTGCGCAGGTGCAGCGGCACCGCCGGCTGCCCGCCCCTGTCAACGAGCTCGAGCGCCTCGTTGATCGCCTTGTACGCGGCGTTCGATTTCGCCGACGCGGCGAGGTAGGTGGTCGCCTGCGCGAGCACGATCCGCGCCTCCGGCATCCCGATCGTGTGCACCGCCTCGAACGCGGCCTGCGCGAGCAGGAGCGCGTTCGGGTTCGCGTTGCCGATGTCCTCGCTCGCGAGGATCACGAGCCGCCGGGCGATGAACCTCGGTTCCTCGCCGGCGTGCAGCATCCGCGCGAGCCAGTAGATCGCGGCGTCCGGATCGGAGTTGCGCACGCACTTGATGAACGCGCTGATCGTGTCGTAGTGCGCGTCGCCGGACTTGTCGTAGCGGCTCACCGCCTGCTGCGCGACCCGCTGCACGAGCGGAAGCTCGACCTCGGATCTCCCTTCATGTCCGGCGGTTTCCACGCTCCGTTCGAGCAGGTTGAGAAGTTCACGCGCGTCGCCGCGGGCGAGCCCGAGCAACGCGCCGCGCGCGTCTGCGGTGAATGTCACTTCCGATTCGGCGAGCACGGGATCCTCTGCGAGCGCACGATCGAGCAGCGTCTCGAGGTGAGGACGCGCGAGCGGGTGGAAACGATACACCCGGCACCGCGAGAGCAGCGGCGCGATCACCTCGAACGAGGGATTTTCCGTGGTCGCGCCGATCAGGGTGAGCGTGCCCGCCTCGACCGCGTGCAGGAGCGCGTCCTGCTGCGCCTTGTTGAACCGGTGGATTTCGTCGATGAACAGGAGCGTGCGTCGGTGTTCACGGCGTCGATGACGGGCCGCCTCGATCACCCTGCGCACATCGGCGACCCCCGACGCGACCGCGCTCAGTTGCGCGAACGTCGCCTCGACACGCAGCGCGATCAGCCGGGCGAGCGTCGTCTTCCCCACGCCCGGCCCGCCCCAGAAGATCATCGAATGGAGCCGGCCCTCGTCGAGCAGCGGCCGCAACGCGCCGTCGGGGCCGGTGAGGTGGTCCTGTCCGACGAACTGCTCGATGGTCCGCGGGCGGATCCGGTCGGCGAGCGGCCGGGCCGCCGGATCGCCGCCCTCATCCGCGCCGCCCGCGAACAGGTCATCGGGCGGAGCGTGCAGCGGACGCGGGAGCGCGTCCGGCGTGTCGTGTGGAATCCAGCGTCGCATCGCGAGAAAGTAGCGGCGAGGGCCGCGAGCGGGCAAGCGCGCGCGGTGTCGCGCATGCCCTTGACTTCAGTCAAGGATAATCAAACGGCCAGTCGACCGTCGAGTGAACCGGGGCTTCAGCCTCGGATTTCATATACCGGCGGATGAGCCGCGGTGACGGCCTGCGCCCGTCCCCGCGGGCGGGCAGGGGGTCACATAGCGTTTGATCAACCGCGCGGGCAAGCCCGCACGGCCGGTACCCGATTGATGCAGGAACATACCTATGCCCATGCCTGCTGTGCAGGCATGGATACGCGGACGGTCCACAACCGGCTGTCGAACCCGGCCTGCGAGCAGGCGCGAGGCATAGGCGCGCAAGGTCGAACCCGGCCTGCAAGCAGGCGCGGGGCATAGGCGCGCGAGCAGGCGCGGGGCATGCGCGAAGCGCGGATGCAGGCAACCTCAGACCTGCCGTGGATGCCGTCTCCCCCTGCAACTGTTGAACACACCGTTCCATCGCGTTGAACAGGGCTTTCACTCGCCGCCCGCGGTTCCTCCCTGCGGTCCGAAGTAACTCCTGTGTTACCAATGAATTACCGTATTGGCCCGGCGCTTGCCAGCCAAGCCGGCAAAACGTAGGCCCTCCCGCAGGCGGAATCGCGGGGCGCAACTTCTCATGCGGAGGTGCGTCTGATTCAACGCCCCGCAAGCGGAGCTGCGGGGGACATCGACGAGAAAGACGAAACCAACGGCAAACCGGCACAGATGGCAACGCAGATGAGAGCACCCCTGTTTCGACTGACACTGATCTTGCTTGCGCTGACGGCATTTGCAGCGCATCCAACCGCGGCGCAGGAGGGGATCGTCCCCTCGACTCCCGCGCTCGACAGTCACCTCGCGGAAGCATCGCGCAGCAACCCATCGCTGGCAGGGACCCGCGAGCAGCACCTCGCGGCACGTGAACGGATTTCCCAGGCGGGCGCATGGATGGACCCGAAGCTCGGGCTCGGCGTGATGAACATGCCCGCCGACAATCCGCTGAAACTGAACCGGGAGCCGATGACCGGGATCTGGACGAATGTCGGCCAGTCGATCCCGCTCACCGGCAAGTACCGGAGCCGCCGGAACGCTGCTTCCGCGATCGCGGACGCGACCGGCGCGCGCGTGGCGTTGCGCGCGAACGCGGTCGCGAACACTGTGCGCAGCGCGTGGTTCGACTGGGCCTACCTGCGCGCGGCGACAGCGACAGTGGACACGACGATCCGGCTCGTGGACGAGCTGCTGGTGATAACGCGGACGAAATACGAGACCGGCCGCGGGCTGCAGCAGGACCTGCTCCGGTTGCAGACGGAACGGTCTCGTCTCGAGAGCAGGCGCGTCGAATTGTTGCAGAAGGCGCGCAACGCCGGCCGCCGGTTCGCGATCGAGCTCGGCCGTGACCCGCAAGATGCGCCGGCGCCGCCGGATTCGTTGCCGGTGATGTTCTCCGCGCTCGACGAGACAGTGCTCTTCCAGCAGCTCCAGCGCACTCCGTCGGTGGAAATGGCGCGTCACGCGCTTCGCGCGAGCGCGGCGCGGGTGACGCTCGCGCAGCAGATGTGGTGGCCGGAGCTGATGGTCGGCGCCGGCTACGGCGTGCGCCGGGACGCCGACAATGGGATGGGGCGGCCCGATTTCATCACCGTCACCGCCGGCGTGACGCTGCCGATCTTCGGCGGCGCGAAGCAGGGCGCGGCGGTCGAGGAGGCGGTCGCGGAGAAGCGTTCCGCTCAACGGCAGTTGCGCTCGGCGGAGCTCGACGCGGGCAACCGGCTCGCGTCGCTGCTCGATGAGGACCGCCGCCAGGCCGACCAGATTCAGCTTTACGACGAGGGAGTGCTGCCGCAGGCGCGCGCGGCGCTCGCCTCCGCGACCTCCGCGTATTCCGTGGGAAAGGTGGATGTCGAAGCGCTGATCGCCGCCGAACGGGAGCTGATCGATTCCCGTCTCGAACGGCTCGCGCACCTGCGCGACCGGGCGAAAGTGCGGGCGCGGGTCGCTGCGCTTGTCGAACAACCTGAAGTTGACGTGCAGCCGTCCGCGAACGAGCGGACAGAAGAGGAGTGACCGATGAAACGAACGTACCTGATCATTCTCGCCGCCGCGCTGATCGCCGGATCGGCGCTCACGCTCGGCCTCACGGTTGGTCCCGGTTCGGGTGATGGGTCGATGGAGGCGGTGAATACGGCGCAGGCGGAGCCGACGACACCCGCCGAAAGCCTGTATGTGTGCGCGATGCACCCGTGGGAGAGCTCGGATGAGCCCGGCTCGTGCACGACGTGCGGGATGGCGCTCAGCGAGGTTAAGGGGTTCACTGCCGGCGACCCGGTCCCGTCCCCGGACGAGCTGTTCATCCAGCCGGACGATCCGATGACGGTGTCGGCGGTTCGTCACGACGGCTGGATTCCGATCACCGAATCGCCGTATTACCAGCCGCGCGAGCACGAGAAACCCGCCGGCCACGACGGGTTCATGGAAGAGGGCGCCGAACATGTCGCCGGGAAACTCGGCGACGACCCCGGGGAGACCGCGGCGAAGCCGACGGACACCGGGGACGCGCCTTCCGGCACTCTGTGGACGTGCGGAATGCACCCGAACGTGATTCAGAACGAGCCCGGCAACTGCCCGATCTGCCACATGGAGCTGGTGCCGCTGAAGCAGGGCGCCGCCACCAGCGGCGGGGCGACTGTCTCGATCGACCCGGTCACGCTGCAGAACATCGGCGTCGTCACCGAGTCCGCCGAACGCCGGAACCTGAGCCGGGAGATTCGCTCGAACGGCACCGTCGTTGTCGCGGAAGAGAACGAGGTGAAGGTGAACGCGCGCGTCTCCGGCTGGGTCGAGAAGCTGTACGTGAGCCGCACCGGGGACCGCGTGACGAAAGGCGAGCCGCTGCTCGAGGTGTACAGCCCGGAGCTCCTCGCGGCGCAGGAGGAGTACATCGTCGCGCTGCAGAACTCGGACGCGCTCAAGAGCAGCTCGCTCGGTCACGTTTCCCGCAGCGGCAGCGAGCTCGCGGAGGCCGCGCGGCGCAGGCTGCAGTTGTGGAACATCACCGACGCGGAGATCGACCGTCTCGCACAGACGCGCGAAGTGCGGCGCACGCTCCCGCTCGTCGCGCCCGCCTCCGGGATCGTGCTCGAGAAGCACGTCGTCGAGGGCGCCGCGATCAAGCCGGGGATGGACCTGTTCTCGATCGCCGACCTCGACCGGATCTGGGTGAAGGCGCAGGTCTATGAATACGAGTTGCCGTGGGTGCGCGAGGGCAACGCCGTGCACATCACGAGCCCGTACGATCCCGACTTCCACGCGATGGGCGCCGTCGATTACATCTATCCGACGGTCGATTCGAAGTCGCGCACGGTCGATGTGCGGATCGTGCTCGCGAACCCGAACCTCGATCTGCGGCCGGATATGTACGTGGACGTGCACATCGAGAGTTCGCCGAGGCAGGACGTGGTCGCGGTACCGAAATCGGCGGTGATTCGCTCGGGCGAACGCGACATCGTGTTCGTGAGCAAAGGCGGCGGCGAATTCGAACCACGGGAAGTTGAGCTCGGACTCGAGACCGACCGTCACTACGAGATCGCGCACAACCTGACGCCCGGCGACCAGGTGGTCACGTCCGCGCAGTTCCTGCTCGACAGCGAGGCGAAGCTGCAGGAGGCGATCCAGCGGCGGATCGCGGGCCGCTCTGGAGCAGAAGACGCGGACGCTCAGGCCGAGGCGGTCGCGATGGCGGGCGGGCATCAGCACTGATCCCGTGCGGGATAGATGCCCCCGCCGGCGCGAACAAGCACGGTATCGGGAGGGGACGCTTGCCAGCAAGCGTCCCCACTACTCACGCCGCGGTGACGGCCGCCTTCGCCCGCGGCTGCGGCGAGCGCCTCCCCGCGGGCACGCAGGGTTATGCACCCGCTGATGAGCCGCGCGGGCAAGCCCGCACGGCCGGTACGCGGGAGTGTGCAAGCATGCAGGTACTGATCACAGACCACATGCAGCTCAAGACTCCGGACTCCAGACTCCAGACTCCAGACACAGGACTGCTGAATGAACCCGATCGAACGTATCATTGAAGGCAGTATCCGCCACCGCGTGCTCGTCGTACTGCTCACGCTCGCCGTAATCACCGCCGGGATCTGGGCGTTGCTCACGCTGCCGGTGGACGCGATTCCCGACCTCTCGGACGTGCAGGTGATCGTGATCGCCGACTACCCCGGCCAGTCGCCGCAGGTCGTCGAGGACCAGGTGATCTACCCGCTCACGACCGCGCTGCTGTCCGTGCCGTACGTGAAGGACGTGCGCGGGTACAGCTTCTTCAACTTCGGGATGGTGTACCTGATTTTCGAGGATGGAACCGACCTGTACTGGGCGCGCTCGCGTGTTCTTGAGTACCTGAACCAGGCGGCGGAGCGGATGCCGGAGGGCGTGAGTCCGCGTCTCGGCCCGGACGCGACCGGGCTCGGCTGGGTCTATCAGTACGCGCTCAAGTCGGACAAGCACACGCTGGCCGAGTTGCGCAGCCTGCAGGACTGGTACCTGCGCTACGAGCTGCAGACGGTGCCGGGCGTGGCGGAGGTCGCGAGCATCGGCGGGTTCGTGAAGCAGTACCAGGTGACCGTCGATCCGGACCGGCTCGCCGCGCTCGGGATTCCGCTCAGGCACGTGAAGATGCAGCTGAAGGAATCGAACCAGGACGTCGGCGGGCGGCTCGTCGAAATGGCGGAGACGGAGTACTTCGTGCGCGGGCTCGGCTACCTGCGCGGCGAGTCGAACGAGGATATCATCGACCAGATCGAGCAGATTTCGCTCGGCACGGACCGTCACGGCCGCCCGGTCCTGCTCAAGCAGGTCGCGGAGGTGCGTGTCGGGCCGGAGCTGCGGCGCGGGGTCGCGGAATGGAACGGGGAAGGCGAAATCGCCGGCGGCGTGGTCGTGATGCGCTACGGCGAGAACGCGCTCGCGACGATCGAGCGGGTGAAGGAGAAACTCGCCGACCTCGAGGCCGGTCTGCCGGAAGGGGTGGAGCTGGTCACGGCGTACGACCGCTCCGACCTGATCCACCGCGCGATCGATTTTCTCAAGGAGAGCCTGACGATAGAGATGATTGTCGTCGCGCTCGTCACGATCCTGTTCCTGCTGCACGTGCAGAGCGCGCTCGTCGCGATCTTCACCCTGCCGGCGGGGGTGTTGATCAGTTTCCTCGTGATGCGGTGGATGGGGATCAACGCGAACATCATGTCGCTCGGCGGAATCGCGATCGCGATCGGGGTGATGGTCGATGCAGCGGTGGTGATGGTCGAGAACGCGCACAAACATCTCGATCGCGACCGCGGGAAGAAACCGCACGCGAAGATCATCAGCGAGGCGGCGCGGGAGGTCGGCCCGGCGCTGTTCTTCAGCCTGTTGATCATCACCGGCGGCATTTTGCCTGTGTTCAGCCTGCAGGCGCAGGAAGGGCGCCTGTTCACCCCGCTCGCGTACACGATCACGTTCGCGCTCGCCGCCTCCGCGCTGCTCGCGATCACGATCATCCCGGTGCTGATGGTATTCTTCGTCCGCGGGAAGATCCTCAGCGAGAAGAAAAACCCGCTCAGCCGGTTCTTTATCTGGATCTACCGCCCGGTGATCCGCACCGTGCTCAAGATGCCGCTGGCCGTGATCCTGCTCGCGGTCGCGTTGATCGGGCTGACAATCATCCCGTTCGGCAAACTCGGCAGCGAGTTCATGCCGCCGTTGAACGAGGGCGACCTGCTGTACATGCCGACGACTCCGCCCGGGATCTCGCCGGAAAAGGCGCGCGAGGTCACGCAACAGACCGACCGGATCATCGCTTCCTTCCCGGAAGTGAAGAGCGTGTTCGGGAAGGCCGGCCGGGCACTGACCGCGACAGATCCCGCGCCGCTGTCGATGCTCGAGACGACGATCATCCTCGAGAAGGACCGCGACAAGTGGCGCGAAGGGGTGACGATGGACAGCCTCGTCAAGGAGCTCGACGCGGCGATCCAGATTCCGGGGCTGACGAACGCGTGGACGATGCCGATCAAGACCCGCGTTGACATGCTTTCGACCGGGATCAAGACGCCGGTCGGGATCAAGCTGATGGGCGATGACCTCGACGAGCTCGCGAAGGTCGGCGAACAGGTGGAGGCGGTGGTCTCGTCGGTGCCGGGGGTGACGTCGGCGTACGCGGAGCGAGTCACCGGCGGGCGCTACATCGACATCGACATCGACCGGAAGCGGATCGCGCGCTACGGGCTCTCGATCGGAGACGTGCAGGACGTGATCAAGTCCGCGCTCGGTGGGATGAACGTAACCTGGACAGTGGAAGGCCAGGCGCGCTACCCTGTCAACGTGCGTTACCCGCGCGAGCGGCGCGACAGCATCAGCGAGATCGGCCGGATTCGTGTCGCCACGCCGTCAGGCGCGCAGGTTCCGCTCGAACAGCTCGCCGAAATCAGGATCACCGACGGGCCGCCGATGATCAAGACCGAGAACGCGCGCAAGACGCTGTGGGTGTTCGTTGACACCCGCGAGAGCGACATCGGCGGATTCGTCGAACGCCTGCAGCACGCGGTGGACGAAGAGGTGACGCTCCCGCCGGGATATTCGATCGTGTGGTCCGGCCAGTTCGAATACATGGAGCGCGCGGCCGAACGGTTGCGGCTGATCATCCCGTTCACCCTGCTCATCATCTTCTTCCTGCTCTACGTGCATTTCGGGAACGCGACCGAGTCATTGATCGTGATGCTGTCGCTGCCGTTCGCGATCGTGGGCGGGATCTGGCTGATGTTCCTGCTCGATTTCAACACGTCGGTCGCGGTCGCGGTCGGCTCGATCGCGTTGCTCGGGCTCGCCGCGGAGACCGGGGTCGTGATGCTCATCTACCTCGACGAGGCGTACAAGCGGTTCAAGGCGGAGGGGCGGATGTACTACGCCTCCGAACTGCGGCAGGCGGTGATCTCCGGCGCGGCGGAGCGTGTGCGCCCGATCCTGATGACTGTTTCGACCACCCTGATCGGCCTGTTCCCGATCATGGTCGGGACCGGAACCGGCTCGCAGGTGATGAAACGGATCGCCGCGCCGATGGTCGGCGGGCTGATCTCATCGACGATCCTCACCCTGCTGATCCTGCCCGCCGTGTACTACCTCGTCAAGCGGCGCACGGTCAAACCCGACCCGGACGGCGCGGATGAACCCGAGGAAACCGATGGTCCGGTTCTTGCGTAACAAGTGAACGCGTACCGTTTTCACACACGGACGATTCCGGAGCGCCAACGGAGGAGGATCTATGCAGTCCCGTACGAGGATGATGCTGGCGGCCGCCGTCGCAGTCGCGATCGCGGTCACATTCGCCGGCGGGTTCGCGCAGACCGGTGACCCCGACCCGACCGAGCACAAGCAGATGATGATCGCCGGCGAGAAGGTCGGCCAGTGGGTGTTCACCGCGGACACGCTGTACCATTGTCCCGAGCACCGGATGGCGGTCACTGCGAAGGCCGGACGGACGTGCCCGGCGGAAGGCTGTGACGCGGAACTCGTGATGATGAGCGAAGAAGAGGTGAAAGCGTTCCGCGCGAAGGAGCTCGAGGCGTGCTCGATGCCGATGTGCTCGTTCGCGATCGCGACAGAGGTAGAGGGCGTCGATGACTGCCCCTACTGCAAAATGGGCCTGAAGCCGGTCGATCACCCGGAGAAGATGAAGCACTCCGAGGAGATGGAGCAGTCAAAGGAGATGAAGGAGCACGACGCGGACGGCTCGCACGCGCACTGATTTCGCCGCAGCCGTGCTCGAGGCATGGGATCACCTCATGCCCACCGGCGGAAGCAACCGAGGCGGGATACTCGATCGCACGGGTGTCCCGCTTTCTCTCCACTGCTGGCGGCGAGCAGTGAGAAGAGAGAAAGAGCGGGAGCCCGGAAGCTCCCGCCGAGATCCTTGAGGCACGGGCAGCCCGTCTGCGCCGAAGCACCTCATGCCGGCGCAGCGCTCGAACCGCGATCAGTAGATGAACAACCGCACGCCGACCTGCACTCCCAGCTTGTTTCCGTTCTTCCAGCCGAGCACATAATCATCGTAGAAATGCTGCTGGAAATAGGCCTTGCCGTACAGTCCGAGGTACTGGTTGATCAGGTACATGTAACCGCCGCCGGCCTCGATCATGAACTGGCCGTCGGAGTAATCGCCCCTGCCCGGCGCCTCCTTGAACAACATCCCGAACGTGATCACACCCTCGGCGAACGGGTATCCAGGCCCGGCCTTGCGGAAGTAGTAGGTCGCGCGCGGACCGCCATGGAGCTCGAGCAGGCTTGTGTTCTCCGTCTCCTCGCTGTTGTACTGCAAGTTGAGTCCGATCGTGAGGTGAGGAGTAACGAAGGTCGCGACATGAGGTCTGAACGGGTAGCTGTACGTGTCGGCGCCCCACATCCCCCCTCGCCGTTCGATACCGCCGCCGCCGCCGAGCTCCCAGACACGGGCCTGGGCGGGGGCCACCGCGATCAGAACGACCAGCGTGATCACGAATACGATCGCAAGCCTGTTCATCGTGTACCTCTCTCCTGGACTACATGGAGAACTGCGTCAAGCCCCGGATCCCCACGCCGACATGAGATCCGGATCGTGAGCAAGATAACGACTGGAGCCGGTGTACGCTACTCGCAACCCTCTCGATCGCGAACACGACCCGGCTCTCTGTCTTCGGGGAATCAGAGCCGGAGCAACCTGCATACCGGCGGTCACCGGAACTTCCGCCGCCGTTCAGAGGAACTCCACCTGAGCGAAGCCCCTCCCCTCGAATGCGCGCAGCACGTTCCTCGTGTCGAACACGAGCGCCGCGTGATCCATGATAAGCTCGTAATCCACGTTCCGCCGGTGTCCGGTCGTGATAATCACGAGATCCTGCTCGGCGAGCACCTGTTCCGTGAGCGGCACAGATTCGATCGTCCCGCCGCCATCGAGTTTCACGGACGCGCAGTATGGATCGTGATATGCCATCTCAGCACCGCGCTGCGCGAGCAGCACGTACACATCCATCGCCGGCGATTCGCGGAGGTCGTCGATGTCGTTCTTATACGCCATCCCGACGAGCAGAATCTGCGCGCCGCGGATCGGCTTCCGGTGCTCGTTGAGCAGCATCGCGACCCGGTCGATCACCCAGCGCGGCATCTGCGTGTTCACTTCGGTCGCGAGGTCGATGAACCGCGTCTTGTACTCGAGCGAGCGCATCTTCCACGACAGGTAGCNCGGGTCGATCGGGATGCAGTGCCCGCCGAGGCCGGGACCGGGGTAGAACGGCATGAACCCGAACGGTTTCGTCCCCGCCGCGTCGATGATCTCCCACACATCGACCCCGAGCAGGTGGCAGATGATCGCGAGCTCGTTGACGAGGCCGATGTTGATCGCGCGGAACGTGTTCTCGTACAGCTTCACCATCTCCGCCGCGGTCGTCGAACTCATCGTCACCGGATTGTCCACGATCGCGCCGTAGAACGCGTTCGCGACCTCGGTGCAGACGGGCGTGGCGCCGCCGAACACCTTCGGCGTGTTCTTCGGCCCGTACTCACGGTTACCCGGGTCGATCCGCTCCGGGCTGAACGCGATGAAAATGTCCGCGCCGAGCTCGAGCTCAGCCTCCTCGACCGCGGGGACGAACAGATCCTCCGTCGTGCCGGGATAGGTCGTACTCTCGAGCACGATCAGCATCCCCGGGTGCAGGTACGGCTTCATCGCCTCGATCGCGCTGATCACGAACCCGAGATCGGGGTCGCCCGTCTTGCCGAGCGGAGTCGGAACGGTGATCAGGATCACATCGAGATCGGAAATCGCCGAATAGTCGGATGTCGCTCGCAGCAGGCCCTGCTCCACGAGCGGACGGACCTGCTCGGTTGGCACGTCCTGGATGTAGCTGATCCCGCGGTTGATCAAATCAACACGCGACTGGTCCCGCTCAATCCCGATAACCTGGAACTCGGCTTCCGCCGAAATGTGCGCCATCGGGTAACCGACGTAGCCCATCCCGACAATCCCGACACGCGCGCGCTTCTGTTCGATGCGCCGTTTCAGCTGATTCGCGTGCTCCGACATCGCTGCGCTCTCGCCCCCTGTTCCGGTGAATGGTCCGGAAAGCTAACGCTGTTTCCCGGGGGAAACAACCAGTACGGATGCGCGCCTGACCCCGTGAGACATAGGGAGGATGCGGGGGCTGAACAGGGCTGCGGGCGGCTGGCGTCGGGTGGCCCGGGGCTTGCCCCGGGTTTCATGTACAGATTGGATGAACCGCGGTTGCAAGCAACCGCGGGCCTGTACCCACCCGGTGTCATCCTGAACGAGCGCGGCGCAAGCCGCGCGCCGT
>JAANWZ010000061.1 GCA_018263585.1 Calditrichota bacterium
CGTTGGATGAGCCGCGGTTGCGAGCAACCGCGGGCCTGTATGAGTGTCATCCTGAACCGCGCCGCCGTTCGTATCTGTTGGGCGGCGCGCAATGGTGTCATCCTGAACCGCGCCGCCGTTCGTATCTGTTGGGCGGCGCGAGTGAAGGATCTGCCAGCAAGCACCGCCCCATGGTCACTTCAACATCACGCACGGTCGGACCATCACGTAGATCCCTTCGCTTCGCTCAGGGCAGGCTCTTCACCCTTCGCGCCGAAACAGACCGGCGCTTCGGGTTCAGGATGACACGAGCGGCCGCGCCGAAACAGACCGGCGCTTCGGGTCCAGGATGACACGGTTGGCGGCCCGTTGTGTCACCCTGAACGAGCGCAACGCCCCCGCCGCGCGCACGACGGGGGCGGGAATCAGCGCACCGGCCGGCTCATTTCTCCGCCCACAGCCGGGCGAGGTGGAGGATCACCTCCGTCGCCTTGCGCAGACTCGACTCCGCGATCCACTCCTTGCGGCTGTGGAACAACAGCCCGCCCGCGAACACGTTCGGCGTCGGATGGCCGAGCTGCGTGAGCCGCGCGCCGTCGGTGCCGCCGCGGATCGACTTGCGGACCGGCGTGATCCCGACCTCGCGGATCGCTCTGTCTGCGAGCTCCACGATCTCCGGCGTCTTGCGCACGATCGCCGCCATGTTCTGATACTGGTGCTTCACCTCCACCTCGATCTCGAGGCCCGGGTGACGCTTTTCGAACAGCTTCGCGAGCTCCTTGATGAACTCGAGCCGTTTCTGGTTGTTCTCCTCCTCGAAGTCGCGGACGATGAACGAGGAGGACGCGTTTTCGAAGTCGCCTTTCACGTTCACGACGTGAATGAACCCTTCGCGTTTCTCCGTGTGCTCCGGGGTTTCCCATTCCGGGAGCGCGGCGATGAACCGGGACAGCGTCGCGGCGGCGTTGATCATCTTGTCTTTCGCGTAGCCGGGGTGCACGCCGATCCCCTTCACCTTCAGATCAACACCCCACGCGTCGAAGTTCTCATCCTCGAGCTCGCCCGGGTAGCCGCCGTCGAACGTGTAGCAGAACTTCGGCAGCCAATCCTCGTCGATCTTCACCGTGCCGCGGCCGATCTCCTCGTCCGGGGTGAAGCAGACACGGATCTCGCCGTGCGGCAGCTCCGGGAACTTCCGGAACGTCGCCATCGCGGCCATGACCTCCGCGACCCCGGCCTTGTCATCGGCGGAGAGCAGGGTCTTGCCGGATGCGGTGATGATCGTGTCGCCGATGAACTCCTTGAGCTCGGGCGAGTCCTCTTCCGTGAGCTTGAGATCCGGGTCGTCCGGGAACGTGATCACCGACCCGTCGTAGTTCTCGATCCGGCGCGGTTTCACGTTGTCGCCGGGCTGGTCGGGGGAGGAATCGACGTGCGCGAGCAGGCAGAACGGCTCCGCGCCCTTGCCCGCATCGTTCGCCGGCAGCGTCGCATACACGTAACAGTGCTCGCTCAGGCGCACGTGCTCCAGCCCGAGCTCGCGCAGCTCCTTCTCGAGCATGCGCGCGAGGTCCCACTGCCGCTCCGTGGACGGCGTCTTCTCCTCCTCGTCCGGATCGGAGGTTGTGTACACCTGCACGTAGCGCAGGAAGTTGTCCCGCACCTTCTCCATCATGAACTGCCGCATCTGGTCGTTGATCATCGTGCTCCTCCCCTCGCTGGCCACAGTGATTCGGATGCAGCGAAGATAGGGCGGGGGTGGCGGGAAGGCCAACCCACGGAGGCGGGGAAAGGGATGAGAATGAGCGGGATGGGCCCGGGAGTCTGCAGAACAGTACCTGAGCTCGTGAGCTTGATCTTAGAACTTGCAGTGGATACGCTCTATGCGTGGAGATTCAGGAATTCTGCTCAAACAACTCAGGTACCCGCATTCTCAGCTTGTTGTATGAATCACGAAAGACCGGAGTGTAGTGCACAATGGATGCATCAATATCGTAAATCACGTTTTCGGTGATATACGCGTGCGCAGTCTGACTACGGAGATCGTGCAGCTCACTCCATTGTAGATCATTGTCGATTAAACCATTCTGAAATGCAGTTCTAAGCACGTCGTTTGGTCCTGCGAATACGTCCACTCCTTTGTAAATGAGAATCCGTCTAAGTGTCTTCCAGAACAACTCGAAGGTAAATTCAAATACCTGGATTGTCGCTTCTTGAATATACTTGTGGTCGCGACTTTGATGAACGACCTCTTCAAGGCGCGAAATTGCGGCTTCAAGCTTAGTTAGAGTTTCAACAACCTTACGTTTGCTCATAGAGAGTGACTCCGAGTTTATCGATGTTTTTTCGCAGATCCAAACCTACCCACTCCAAATTAACGATTTCGATTGAGTAGTATGTTCGAGCGTCGTCAATTTCATACCATAGAAGAGCGAATTCCTCACGGCTCATTGCGGGAGCCACGATGGCTACGTCAACGTCTGATCTATCTTCGTGATCTCCAACCGCTCGGGAACCATAGAGATATAGTTTCTCCACCTTTGGATGAGCTGCCACTCGTTCAAGCACCGGAATCACCGATTCCGGCAGGTTTCTTGTCGTCAATAGGGGCACCCTGTCCCGGAGCATTGATTTCATCCCTCACCCCGTCAGCATCGCACTTGTGATCAGAAGATACAACGTGAGCCCGACGACATCGTTCGTCATCGTGATGAACGGCCCGGCGGCGAGCGCGGGGTCCTGGTCGAGGCGTTTGAGCATGAACGGGGTGAAGCTGCCGACGAGCGCGGACACGATCACGACCGAGATCAGCGACAGCGAAATCGCGAGCCCGGTCAGCCACACGCCCTTCCAGAAGAAGACGACCACGAGCAGAATCAGCGCGAGGATGAGTCCGTTCATCGACGCGACGAGCACCTCGCGCCCGACACGGCTGAACACCCTGCCCGTGTGGATCTCGCCGGTCGCGAGCCCGCGGACGACGATCGTGGACGACTGGATCCCGACATTGCCCGCGACCGCGATGATCACCGGAATGAAGAACGCGATCATGAGCACGGTCGCGAGCGACTGCTCGAAGCGGCTGACGACGACCGCTCCGAACAACTCCCCGATGAATGCGATCACCAGCCACGGGAGCCGCGCGCGAGTGGCCCGCATAAGGTTGCGCTCCATCACGGGCTCCTCGCCGGTGCCCGCGATGAATCCGATGTCCTCCTCGGCCTCCTCGTGCATCACGTCCACGATGTCATCGACCGTGATCCGCCCGATCAGGCAGTGCTGGTCATCGACGACCGGCGCGCTGATCAGGTCGTACCGCTGGAAGATCTGCGCGACCTCCTCCTGGTCGGTGTCGCGTTCGATCACGATCATCTCGCGGTCGAGCAGCTCCATCACCGGTTGCGTGCGCGGCGCGAGCATCAGGTCGAGCAGGGAGATCCGGCCTTTCAGCACCTTGCCGTGATCGATCACGTACACGTAGTGGATCGACTCGATGCCCCGTTCGCGCGCCATTCGGATGCGCTCGATCGCGTCGCCCACGGTCTGGTGTTCGAACACGGTGACGAGCTCGACGGCCATCAGCCCGCCGGCCGTGTCCTCCTCGTACTTGAGCAGCGCCTCGAGCTCCTCGCGCTCCTCCTTCTCCGCGGCGCGGAGAATGCGTGCGCGGGTCGTTTCATCGAGCAGCGCGATGATGTCGGTCGCGTCATCCGACTCCAGCTTGTGCAGGATTTCGAGGATGCGCTCGTCGCTGAGCCGCTCGAGCAGGCGCTCCTGGTCGCCCTCCTCGAGTTCGCTGAGCACCCCGTGCTGCATCTCCTCGGGGGTCATGTCGAACACGAGGTGCCGTTCGTAGGAGCCGAGCACGGTCATCAGAGCAGCGATCTCTGCGGGATGCATCGTGAACAGCAGTGTGCGCGCCTGGTCGAACCGCTCCTCGTGCAGGTAGTCGGTGATCACCGTGCGCAGATCCTCGATGTTCGGAACAGGAGCTTTCAGCGGAGTTTCTTCCATTGCAACCTGTTGCTATCGTTCGTTTCCCGGCGCCAGTTGTTCCGCCAGCCAGGCGAATTCGGCGGCGCTCAATGTCTGCGGCCGGCGCGACCAGTCGAACTCGACGCCTTCGATCGGGCGCAGGTGCGGGATTGCCGGCACGCTGTTGCGCAGCATCTTCCGCCGCTTCGCGAACGTGCCCTTGACGAGCCGGACCACGGTCGGCCAGTGTGTGACCGGGTGAATCGGCCGCTCGCTCACATCCAGCTTGAGCACGCCCGCGTCCACATTCGGCGGCGGGCGGAACGATTCGCGCGACACCTTTTGCACGAGCTCCGGCTCGCACCAGAACCGGAGCAGCACGGAGAGGATGCCGGCTTCGCTGTCGCCCGGCCCGGCGGCGAGCCGGCGCGCGACCTCGTACTGGACGATGATCACCACCCGTCTCACCGACCCCGGCCGTGTGCGAAACTCGTCGAGCAGCTTGAACAGCAGCGACGAGGTGATATGATACGGCAGATTGCCGGCGAGAAGGTACGGCCGCCCGCCGGTGATCGCGCGCAGATCGGCGCGGAGCGCGTCCTCATGCAGCACGCTGAGCCGGTCCTCGTCGCCCCAGCGATCTGCGAGCGTCTCGACCATGCGGCTGTCGATCTCGAGCGCAACGATCTCCGCGCCGGTTGCGAGCAGCGCTCCCGTGAGCGCGCCGCCGCCGGGGCCGACTTCGACGACGAGGTCGCGCGCGCCGGCGCCGAGCGCGGACGCGATTTCACGGGACACGTCCGGGTCCGCGAGCCAGTTCTGCCCGAGCGACTTCTTCGCCGGTGGCAGGCCGCCGTGTTTGCGAACGTACCCGATCGGGGCGGCGAGACGTGCGCCCGTTTCTTCTGAACCGGCCTCGCTCTCCGTGTCGCGGAGCCGGTTCAGCGCCTCGTCGAGTTCGCGTGCGGAGAGACCGTTCCCGGCGCCGGATTCGCGCGCGGGATCGTCCGGCTGCGCCGGCCGCCGCTCATGCCCGCCGCGGGAGTGCTTGTGATTCAACCGGTTACGCCGGTTCTCGCTGTTGTCGCTGCGCGTGCCCATTGCCGGGAAAATATCCGGCGGCCAGTCCGCGAACAAGCTGAACGGCGCGCCTCGCAAGGGAGACAGGGACGAGACGCGGGAGAAGAGGGCTTGACTTCCGCTTTTGCCCCGGTATAGCTTCTCGTTGTCTGTGGATGTCTGCCGGATTCTCCCGGCCTCCCCGAACGCAGTTATTCGTGCAAACCGTCCTGTTCGACACGGAGCGTATTCGCCTCCGATCCGTGTAACCGTAGAGCCGGATTCAAGCACACTCTCTTGACACCGCTCCGTATTCAGAAAGCCGCAAGGTGCGATTTTCCGCCCGTCAACGGACCACTGCGATGAGTTTGCCCCCGGAGTGCAGGCCGCCTGCGCTGCCGGATTCGTTTGTCCATGTCGAGGATACCACCCGAAGATACCCCGGAGGAACCACACGTGCCGATGGAAATTGCTGAACTGAACAAGATGAAGATCGACGAGCTGAACCGCCGCGCCAAGGACCTCGGCGTCGAAGGATACAGCGGCTTCCCGCGCAAGCAGCTCATCTTCAAGATCCTCGAAAGCCAGGCGCAGAAGGAGGGTCTGATCTTCGGCAGCGGCGTGCTCGAGATCCTGCCGGACGGCTACGGGTTCCTCCGCAACGCGGCGTCGAACTACATGCCCGGGCCGGATGACATCTACGTGTCCCCGTCGCAGATCAAGCGGTTCGGCCTGCGCAAGGGCCACATCGTCGCCGGCCAGATCCGCCCGCCGAAGGAAAACGAACGCTTCTTCGCGCTGCTCAAGGTGGAGGCGGTCAACTTCGAGTCGCCGGAACGGGTCCGCGACGCCGTCCTCTTCCAGAACTTGACCCCGCTCCACCCGGAGCAGCGGATCAATCTCGAGTACAACGGGCGCGATGTGTCCACGCGGGTCATCGACATGTTCACACCGATCGGGAAGGGCCAGCGCGGGCTGATCGTCGCTCCGCCGCGCACCGGGAAGACCGTGCTCCTGCAGAAGATCGCGCACGCGATCGAGCACAACCACCCGGAGATCTACCTGATCGTGCTCCTTATCGACGAACGCCCGGAAGAGGTCACCGACTTCCAGCGTTCGATCAAGAGCGAGGTCGTGTCATCGACGTTCGATGAACGCCCCGACCGTCACATCCAGGTGTCCGGGATGGTGATCGAGATGGCGAAGCGCCTCACCGAACACGGCCGCGACGTGGTCATCCTGCTCGACAGCATCACCCGTCTCGCGCGCGCGCACAACACCGTCGCGCCGCACTCCGGGCGCATCCTCTCCGGCGGCGTCGATGCGACCGCGCTGCACGAACCGAAGAAGTTCTTCGGCGCCGCGCGCAACATCGAGAACGGCGGTTCGCTGACAATCCTCGCGACCGCACTGATCGAAACCGGCTCGCGGATGGACGAGGTGATCTTCGAGGAGTTCAAGGGCACCGGCAACATGGAGCTCGCGCTCGACCGCAAGCTCTCCGATTCGCGCATCTTCCCGAGCATCGACATCAACCGCTCCGGGACGCGGAAAGAGGAGCGGATCCTCGCGGAGCATGTGCTCAACCGCGTGTGGATCCTGCGCAACATGCTCAGTGACTACAGCGCGACCGACACGATGAAGTTCCTCCGCGAGAAGGTGCGCAACAGCGACACCAACGAGGAGTTCCTCGGCAGTATGAGCAAGGCGGTGTAGAGGGTGAGTCTGACTTGAACGCGTTCCGAGAGCTTGCGAGCGAATCGTGGCCAATGCTGAACCTGTTGACGAATACCTCTTGACCTCCCATGCTGTCGTGCAGATGGAACATCGCGGTCTAAGTCGCTTCCTGGTTGGAAAAGTCCTGAGCCATCCGGAGCAACGCTACGAAATCCGCGCTGGTCGACATGTGGTGCAATCAAGATATGTCATAGACGATGTTGAATACTTGATTCGCGTCTTTGTTGATGTTGAGCGCTCACCCGCGGAGGTGGTGGCTGCGTATCGTACGACAAGGATCGAAAAGTACTGGAGGACGGGAAGGTGAAAGTGTCCTACGACGCGCACACAGATACGCTGACCATCCTCTTGAAGGCGAGCGCTCAGGTCGCTGAAAGCGATGAGGACAAGCCGGGTGTAATTCTGGACTACGATGAAGCCGGCGATCTGATCTCACTGGAAGTGCTTGACGCCTCCCGTCGCGTAACCGATGCCGGGAAGGTCGAATTCGAGACGATGCAGTAAATCGATAGAAGATGAGCCGGCTCGCTGCATCTGCGAAAGTAGCTGACAAACGCCGCGCTTTGTTTTCAATCGGCCCCGCCTTTTTTCGCCGTGCGTACGATGTCCGCGAGCCGCAGCTTCATCAGCGCGAGGCTGACGAGGCCCATCGCGGACAGGGTTAGGTAGTTGAGCGCGTGCATCACGGCGGCGAAGATCACCGCCATTCCCTCCGGCACGTCGAACCATGACATCGCGAGCAGCACTGCTCCGTGGTAGGTGCCGACTCCGCCGGGCGCGGATGGGATCGCGAACCCGAGCGCGGTGATGATCGTGACCACCGCCGCGGGCAGCCACGCGCCGCCCGAGAGCCCGGGGTACGCGCCGCCAGTGAGCTGGAACGCGTCGAGCACGAGCTTCAGGATCGTGATATAGACCGCCCAGAGCACGAGCGAGCTCCACGCGATGTGCAGCATTGCGACCGGTGAACGCAGCACGGTTAGTCCGTCCACGAGTCGCAGCACCTTCTCGCCGACGTTGCGCAGCAGGCTCCCACGCCGCGCGAGCGCATCGTGCCAGCGGCGCAGCCGATCCTGCGAGTGCGTGAGCAGGAGCGCGGTGACGAGCATCGCGAGCACCGCGACCATGAACGCAAGCCCGGCCGTCTGCAGCCAGCCGGGGAACGGGAACGCGACGGTGACGAGCCCGAACACGACGCCGAGCCCGGCGAGGTCGAACACGCGCTCGGCGGCGACGGTTGCCAGGATCGCGGTCGCGGACAACTGCGAGCGTCGCGCGACGATCACCCCGCGGATCACTTCTCCCGCGCGCAGCGGGAGGATGTTATTGAGCAGGTAGCCGAGGTTGATGCAGTGGAACACGGTCCAGTATTCGACCGCTCCCACCTGCTTGAGCATGATCCGCCACCGCCACGCGCGCAGAAACAGTTGCGCGACGAGGAGCGCGATTGCGAGCAGCGCGTACCCCCACACGAGCCGGTCGCCGGCGGCGCGCAGGTCCTCGATCCCGATCCGCGCGCGCCCGAACAGCGCCTCGAGCACCGTCACATCCCCGCCGAACAGCGCCCCGATCTGCGGCCGGAACAGGACGAGATACACGAGCACGATGCTGATCGCGGTGCCGATGATCGGGCGCAGGCGTCGCCGGGAGGAGCTCATCGCAGGTCGAACACGTTCGCGTCCTCCGGGGGCTGGAACTGGAACCGGCCGGTGGGGATTTCGACGCCGGTGTCGATTTCGGTGAGCTCGTACGTCGTTCGGTTGCCGGCGTCATCGGTGAACGAAAGCCGGGTCGCGATCCATTCGTCGCCGTCCACCCACACGCGCACATCATGCACGCCGAGACCCTCCTGCTTCGGGGTGAGCTCGAGGCGGTAGCGGTCGTCCTCCACCTCCTCCACGTTCGCAACGTCGAAATCGCGCGGGAATTCGAACAGGAAGTCGCGCGGGAGCGCGCCGGGGTCGGCGTCGGCGAGATTCTCCACGATCACCTGGTTCGAGCCGCGATTGTAGCGCCACAGGGTCGTCCCGTCGCTGACGATCAACTGCGTGTCGGTCTCGTAGCGGAAGCGGTCGTCGCCGGCGAGCTCCATCGTGCCCTCGCTGCGTTCGCTTGCGTCGGCCATCGCCCACACGAACTCGTGGCGGAAGCGGCAGCGGAGGGTCTCGAGCTGCTCGTACCGATCCTGCACGCGCGCGATGATCTTCTTCCCCGACGGTGGCCCGGCGAGCGCGCAAACGCCGGCGAGCGCGGCGAGCAAGGCGAGAACAGCGGTCACCGGCGGTGTGATCCGCGGGCTGCGCATTCGGGTCGTGTCCATCTCGCTGGTCATCAATGGTCCCGTGCAGGTTGCAAGACCGGCAAGATAACCGGCGGAACGGTGCGGGACAATGTGCGCGCGGCGCATGGCTGTCGGGGGAGGGGAGAGGTGTGAGGAGCGGACCGGGTACGTGGAACTGTGGGTGGTTGCGAGTCATTCTGAAGCCGCGGGCGGTGGCGGGCGCGAGCCGGGAGCTCGGTTGCTCGCTGTTCGTCAAAACGAAACGCTAACACCAGTGGAATTAAGGGGTTGGCCTGTCTCCGAACCGGCGTGAGTTTTCTGCAAAGTCGATCGCTTTTCGTTGTCTCGTGCGCCGGTGGGAGCATAGCTTTTCCGACGGGGTATCCGGGGAACAGACGAAGGGGATGAACGATGAGAGCGTTCCATTTGCTTCTCGCGGGCTGTTTCGTGCTGTTCGCGGCAGCCGCGGCGGTGCAGGCGTCCGACCTGGTCAACGCGGTTTCGAACCACGGCGCGTTCGGCGACTGGGAGCAGAATCTCGAGTCGGCGGAATATCCGGCCGGCAGCGACAAGTTCTACCTGTGGGAAGGCCGTTTCTGGGCCGGCGCGGTTGTCAACGGCGAGCACCTCGTCAGCCACGCCGACTACATGGACTACGAGTGGGAGCCGGAGAACGACGACCCGGTGACCTACGAGATCATCGGCGGCGACCAACTGGTGAGCGAGTTCACGTTCGACGACCTCACGCCCGGCGGCAGCCACACGCCGATCGGGTTCATCGTCGATCAGACGGTTACTTCGTACGAGGGCGACGACCCGCTGCGCGCGCATCTGGTTGAGGTCGATGTGCAGAACGTCTCCGGCGCGCTGCTCGACAGCGTCTATTTCGCGTGGGTGTTCGATTTCGACGTCGCGGCCGGCAGCGGCGGCGATCCTGTCGATCCGAACGTCGATGACTGGACCGGCTGGGAGGAGGAGCGCTGGCTCGCGTACATGTACGACGGCGACAACCCGGACGAACCGGGCGATGACGAAGGTGATGATGGCCTGTCACCGGGGTATGTCGGCGTCGCGTGGCTCGACGGCCCCGGCGAACCGGCCGCGTTCCAGTGGTGGGACTGGTACGAGGATCCGGCCGATGACGATGAGAAGTTCCAGCGGATGGCCGGCTACCACCCGGACGCGGGCGGGCAGGCGTTCATGGACCCGCCGACCGAGGTCTATGATTACCGCGTGCTGCTTTCCGTCGGGCCGTACCTGATGGATGAGCAGCAGACGCTGTCCGTGGCGGTCGCGCTCGCGATCGGTGACGGGATGGCCGGGCTCGAAGAGGCCGTGGACGAGATCGCCGCCCACTACGCTCCCGGGCCGGTGACGCTCACGCTCGCGCCGCAGAACACGGTGATCCCGCCCGGCGGGGGGACGCTGCTGTTCGATGTCGCGCTGGTGAGCACGCTGCCGAACACGATCCCCGGGGTTGCGTTCTGGACGAGCGTGGTCACACCCGGCGGCGACGAGTACAGTCCGCTGATGCTGATCCCGTTCACGCACACGCCGTTCATGGACGTCACAGTCATCGGGATTTCTCAGTTCGTGCCCGCGTGGGCGCCGGGCGGGACGTACACCTACACCGGGCATGTCGGCTTCCACCCGCTCAGTCTGATCGACGACAGCTTCACGTTCGAAAAGGCCGGTGCGGGCGATCCGGGCCACCCGTTCGACCCGGGCGAGTGGACGGCGACCGGCGAGTGGCCGTCCGCGGGCGCAGCCGGTGACGCGACGGCGGTCGTGGCGACGAACGCGCAACTCGGTGACCCGGCGCCGAACCCGTTCAACCCGGCGACGACGTTCGATGTGCAGCTCCCGGCCGCGGGTCCGCTTGCGGTCACCGTGTACAACGTGCGCGGGCAGGTTGTCGCAGTGCTCGCGGACGGACCGGTCAGCGCCGGCAGGCACAGCTATACGTTCGACGCGTCGAACCTCGCGAGCGGGCTCTACTTCGTGCGCGCGACCGCTCCCGGCGTGCTCGACGACGTGCGCAAGCTGATGCTCGTGAGATAGGGTTTGCTTGCGGGCACGCGCCGGGGGGCGCGCGGTCAGTGATAGCGTGTAGCCCGGGGTCGCCGACCCCGGGGCGGGAGACTTCGGGGACGCTTGCTCGCAAGCGTCCCCGTGCTCAGCAACCGCGCGGGCATCGCACCCGTCAGCCCGGATTCACTCCCCGCCGAGGAACTCGTCGACGTCGTCCGGCTGGATGTACACGTCACGCGCTTTCGATCCCTCGAACGGGCCGACGACGCCGGCCATTTCGAGCTGATCGAGCAGGCGCCCGGCGCGCGCGTACCCGATCTTCAGCCGCCGCTGCAGCAGCGACACCGAACCCTGCTGGTGGCGCGCGACGAGGCGCACGGCTTCGTCGAACAGCGGGTCGCGTTCATCTTCGAGCTCGCGGCCGCCGTTGCCGCCGGAGCTGTCGTCGGGGGAGACGAGTTCGACCTGGCGGACGAACGCCGGCTGCCGGCGCACGTGCGCGATCAGGCGGTGGACTTCCTCCGTCGAGATGTACGCGCCGTGGAAACGCACCGGTTGCGGGGACACGTTTGAGAGGAACAGCCCGTCCCCGTTGCCGAGCAGCTTCTCCGCGCCGCCGCGGTCGAGGATCGTGCGGCTGTCGATCCGGGTCGCGACCATGAACGCGATCCGGGCGGGGAAGTTCGCCTTGATCACGCCGGTGATCACATCCACCGACGGCCGCTGCGTGGCGACGATCAGGTGAATCCCGACCGCGCGCGCCATTTGCGCGAGACGGGCGATCGGTTCCTCGACATCCCGCGCCGCGATCATCATCAGGTCGGCGAGCTCGTCGATGATGAGCACGAGGTGCGGGAGCGGGTGGATCTCCTCCTGCTCGGGCTCACCGTTGTCCTCGTCGCGCCCCGCCGCTTTCGCGCGCGCTTCCTCCTCCCGCCTCCGAGCGATCCTGTTGAATTCACGGAGGTTGCGTGTACCGGTTTCCGCGAGCAGGTCGTAGCGGCGCTCCATTTCGAGCACGGCGCTCTGCAGCAAAGCGACCGCGTTCTTCGGCTCAGTCGCGATCATCTCCTCGATCGCCTCGAGGTAGAGCAGGTGGTGGCGGCGCAGCTCGCCGTACATCGAAAGCTCGATCTTCTTCGGGTCGATCATCACGAACTGGACCTCGTCCGGGCGGTTGCGCATCAGCAGGCTCGCGATGATCGAATTGATGCAGACAGACTTCCCGGAGCCGGTGGTGCCTGCGATCAGCAGGTGCGGCATCGTCGCGAGATCGACGACCAGTTCCTCTCCGCGCGCGGTTTTTCCGAGCGCGACTGCGAGCGGAGATTTTGCATCGACGAACGCGTGCGACTCGACGATCTCGCGGAGATAGACGATGATCGCCTCGTCGTTCGGCACCTCGATCCCGACTGCGCCGGCTCCGGGAATCGGCGCGATGATCCGCACCGCGACCGCGGACAGGCTGAGCGCGAGGTCATCGGCGAGGTTCGAGATCCGGTTGACTTTGACCCCTCTCGCGGGCTTGAGATCGTAGCGCGTGATCACGGGCCCGGGGTGGATCGCGACGACTGTCGCTTCGACGCCGTACTCGCGAAGCGTCTGCTCGAGGTTGCGCGCGCGCTGGCGGAGCACGCGCTCATCCCACTCCGGTTCGATCGGTGCGGGCGGCGACTCGAGCAGATCGGGCTCCGGGCACTGGTACGCCTCCGCGGCGGCGGCGTTGCCGTTTCGCGACGAACTGCGCGGGCGGCGGGCGGGCGCGGAAAAGCGCGCCGACGCGACGATCTCCGGCTCACCTGCATCCCGCGGAGGGTTCGTGTCGCGGGGCTCCGCGGCGGGTGCGGCTGATGGTTCCGGCTCCACCTTCCCCTTTCCGCGGCGCGATTTCTTCTCCTTCGCAACCCGCGGGCGGGATTTCACGAACCTGGGGATCGTGGCGAGTCCGGACGCGAGTGCGGCGAAGAACTCGCTCCAGCGGATGCGCAGCAGCACGGTGACGTAGATGAGCGCGAGTGCCGCGAGCAGCAACGCCGCGCCGGTGATTCCAAGGTAGCTCGTGAGCACGCTGCGCAGCCCGATCCCGACCAGCCCGGTGAGTTCCGCCGCTTCCGCAAGCGCGTCGTATTCGCGGATCCAGCTCCACATCGTGACCGCGAGCACCGCGCCGCTGGCGAGCGGGAGCAGTTGGCGGCGCAGCAGCCTGAAACCGTGGCCGCGCAGCAGGTCGATCCCGAGGTAGAGCAGGAGCAGCGGGAGGATCAGCGTGATGTAGCGGCCGAACGCGAACTCGGAGAGGTAGAACGCGATTGCGGCGCCGAACGGGCCGAGCAGGTTGGCGACGTCCGCGCCCGTGCGGCTCCCTTTCGGGTAATCGAGCGCGCTGTAGCTGAGCAGGGAGATCGCGATCATCGCGGCGAGGGTGACGCAGAGAATACCGGCGACATCCCGCGCGCGGGACGGTTTCTTCGCCGCCGTTCCGCCGGTCTCGTCCCGGCCGGAAACGCCCGGCTTCCTGCGCGAGTACTTGCTTTTTGCCGGTTTTGCGGACATCTCACCCCTGCCTGTGCCGGCGGTAAAGTAGGGCGGCCTCACTCCGCCCGCAAGCAGGAGCGGACGGGATCGTGCCCGCCGGCTGTTCAGCGATTATATTGCAGCTTCGACTCCGTGAACGCACGAGCGCCGGCGCGAAGCATGCGACGCTACATCCCAAACGTGCTCACCTCACTCAGATTCCCGCTCACCGGCCTGTTTCTCTTCGGCTGGCTGCAGGCGGAGGTCGCGTGGCACATCGCGGCCACTGCTGCATTTCTCGTCGGGATGCTGACCGACATGCTGGATGGGATCATCGCGCGCCGCATGGGCAGCGAGAGCCAGGTCGGCAGCTTCCTCGACCCGCTCGCGGACAAGGTGCTCGTGATCGCAGGCTTCTACGCGATCTATGCCACTCCGGAATTCGACTGGGATGGCTGGCGCCCGTGGATTCTGATCGCGATTGTGCTCATCTTCATGCGCGAGTTTGGGATCACCGTGCTGCGCACGGTGAAGGTGAGACGCGACCGGCCGCTGATCACGTCCGGCTGGGGGAAGCTGAAGACGACCGTGCAGATGTTCACCCTGATCATCGCGTTCGCCGGTCTGATCGCCCGGGAGCTCGCCGGGATCGCGCTCCCCCAGTTCGAGACGCTCGTCGCGATCGGCGTGTTCGTGAGCGCCGTGCTCGCGACGGTGAGCGGGTCGCTTTACCTCCGGGTTACACTCCGTTCGCGCACGGCGTGAACCGTGAATTGACAGGCACGGGGCTGCTGTGAGACGACCTGCGCCCGGGATCGCACCACGACCGGCCGGCGCCGTGCTGCTCGCGCTCGGCCTGTTTCTCACGGCCGCCGGACCGGTTACGGCCGCCCGCTATCCATCCCGTTTCCAGTGGAGGACGTTCCGCTCCGGGGACGTCGAGGTGTACTACCCGGTGGGGTACGCCCGGTACGCCCGCTTCCTCGCGTTCAGCGGGCACGCATACCTCGACAGCCTCGACACGTGGTACGGGATCCGCCCGCACCGGTCGCGGATCGTGCTCAACCCGGAGATGGACCACTCGCACGCGATGGCGCTGATCGGGCCGACGCGTGTGGAACTGCCGCTCGCGCCCGTGCTCGACAAGGGCCTGCGCCCGCAGAGCGCGCTCTACCTCGACCGTGTCACCGGCCACGAGCTCACGCATGTCGTGCAGCTTTCCACGCGTCACAGGATCACGCGCGCACTCGGCGCTGTGTTCGGTGAATCTGTCGCCCCCCTCGCGCTCGCGCCGGACTGGTTGCTCGAAGGTCAGGCGGTGTGGACCGAGAGCAGCAGGGACGGGGGCAGACTGAACTCCTCGTACCAGTCGATGCTGATGCGCACCGAGCTCGCCCAGGCCGGCGGGTTCTGGGCGCTCGACCGGATCGCCGTGCCCGGCACGGTCAACCCCCCGCCCGGGCGCGCGTACACCGGCGGCGCGTTCCTGTTCGGATCGCTGGCCTCCGAGTTCCGCGCCTACGAGCGACTCGCTGACTGGATGAGGAAACAGGCCGCGTATCCCGCGTTCACCGGGTTCAGCTTCCGCCGCGCGTACAACGACCGTTCGTTGAGCGACCAGTACGTCGCGCTCGAACAGGCGTGGCGGGCGCAGCTGCGCGAGCGGATGAAACGCCTCTACGACGCCGGCTACGCGGTCGGGAAGCCGCTGCTGAAGGAGGACCGCACGAGCTACCGGCATCCGGCGTGGGGTGTGGAAGGGGGGCTCGTCGTGGCGGAGACGTCGTACGACCGCCCGCGGCGTTTGCTCGGTCTCTCCGGGCCGATGCTCGGGCGCGACCGCGATCTTGGCGACCGCGGGTACACCGCGCACGACGGCGTCGCCCCGTTTCTCAACGGCGTGATCGTCTCGGAAATCCGCCGCGCGCGACGTGTCCCGCAGGAGACGCGTTCCGTGCTCGTGCTCGTCACCGCGGACGGGCGCACGACCGACCTGAAACCGGGCGGGCTCGACGGTTGGGCGCCGGCGTTTCACGCGCGCACCCGCAAGCTCGCGTACATCGCGCCCGCCGCCGGCGGAGGGTTCGCGCTCAGGACCGTGCCGCTCAGCGTGCGCGGAAATGTGTCCGGGGAAGCGACCGACCTGCTCGCGACCACGCTCGGCTCGATCTCGGACCCCGCCTGGAGCAATGACGGGACCCGGCTCGCGTTCGCAGCCGATCTCGGAGACGGGGAACGGGTGTACGTGCTCGACGTGCGCGACGGTTCGCTGATGCGGGTTGCGATCGAAGGCGCGGACGCGACCTGGGATCCGGCGTTCTCATCGCGCGGCACGCTGTGGGTGTCCGCCGATGTCGCCGGCGTGTTCGACCTGTTCGAGGTCGATCTGGAGCGGTCAACGGCGTTGCGGCGCACGCGCGTGCTCACAGGTGCGTTCGAACCCGCGCCGGCGCAGGACGGGAAACGCGTTGCCTACGCCCACTACACCCGCGAGGGGTTCAACCTCGCGCTGCTCGATTCGACACGCTGGGCGAACGAGCCCGCGGAATTGACCGTCGGCGACGCCGCGATCAGCGAGTTCACGGCGGCCGACACGCTGCTCGCGCCGGACGTGTTCGGCATGGAAACAACTTACTCGCCCCTGCGTCACCTCGCGCCCAACTACGCGATTCCCAGCCTGCGGCACGGCGACGAGTACACGCTCGGCGCGAGCGTGTACGGGCGTGACCCGGTCGGCCTGCTGAGCTGGCGGGTCACCGGGCGGTTCGGGTTCGAATCCGGGATGGCGGAGCTGGGCGCGGCGCTCACGTACCGCGGGCTGCCGGTCGATCTCACCGCGTCGGCGTACTCGTACCCCGACCGGCTCACGGAGTACCGGGGTGTCTATCGAAACGGTCAGCTTCAGGAGCCCCGGCCGGTCTCGACCTGGCAGCGGGAGACGGACCTCGCGCTCACCGCGCACCAGCCGTTCCATTTCGACCGCGGGCCGTGGCGCTCGGCGCTGCAGCCGTTTGCCGGAGTCGTGACCCGGTACCGCCACCGGCAACGCAGCATCGCGACCGGCCTGGAAGCGATGGACTACACCGGTGTGCGTGCCGGGGCGACGTGGTATCGCAGCTACGGCGCGGCGCGCGATCCGGTCCCGCGACATTACACCGCCGCCTGGTTGAACGCCGAATTCGCGCTGCCCGGGTTCGACCTCGATGCGCGGGTGATCGAACTGGCAGGACGACACCACCTGCCCGGCCCGTGGAAGCTGACTGTCGTGTCGGCAAAGGGGGCGCTCTGGCTGCGTGACGGCGACCTCGACTTCTCGCGCCGGAACGTGCTCCCGCGCGGATTTGCGGACGGCGACCTGCCGCGTTCGCTGCGGTCCCGCGGGCAGATCGTGTTCGGCGGGGCGGGGTTCCATTTCCCGATCGCGTTCACCGACCGCGGCATTCCGCCGTTCGGAATCGGGTTCCTCGAGCGGATCACGGGCGAACTGTTCGCGGAAGGGTGCACCGGTTTCGGCGCGGGCAGGACGGTCGGCCGTTGGTTGGAAAAGGACGCGGTCGGGTCGGCCGGCGCGGAACTCGGGTTCAACGGCTGGCTGCTCTACCAGGCGCAGGTGCGGCTCGCCCTCGGGGCGGCGCTGCGGATGGGACCGGATGATCTCGCGGTCTATGTGAGTCTCTCATCTCCCGAACTCGCGGGATACCTGGGCGAATACTCGCCGCGACTGTGGTGAGACGCGTGCCCGGCTTCGGCAGCGGCTGTCTATCCCCCCGCTACGTCTCGCCGGGTTGCGGGCGCCGCGATTGCGGATCTTGTTTGGCAGGTCTAACTTGACCCGATGAGCGGGCAACGGATCAACCGCAAGGAGGAACAGGATGGCCGAAGTCAAACCCGTGCCGGAAGGATTCACGACCGTATCGCCGCACCTCGTGGTGCGCGGCGCCAAGGAGGCGATCGAGTACTACCGGGAGGCGTTCGGCGCCGATGTGATCGAGAGCTCGACAACCCCCGACGGCAACCTGATTCTGAACGCCGTGCTCCGGATCGGCGATGCGAATCTGATGATCGCCGACGAGATGCCGATGATGGAGTACTGGGTCTCGCCGGCGCAGCTCAACGGGACCACTGTCGGCATCCACCTGTTCGTGGACAACGTGGACGCGTGGTTCGAGCGCGCGAAGAGGGCCGGGATCGACGTGAAGATGGAGCCGCAGGACATGTTCTGGGGCGACCGTTACTGCCAGTTCTTCGACAAGTACGGGCACGCGTGGTCGATCGCGACGCGGGTCGAGGACGTGTCGCAGGAGGAGGCGGACCGCCGCGGCCGGGAGTGGTTCGAGAAGTTCGCGAAGTGACGCGGGCGCGTGGGCGACGGCGCGGTTCAGGATGACACGGCGGGAGTCGCCCGCAGTCCGCAGCCCGCAGTCCGCAGCCCGCATGAGTGTCATCCTGAACAAGCCGGCCGGGCAGTTTTCGGTTTCAGGCCGGCGCCGTGAAGGATCTACCTGGTACACCACCGGACGGTTATTCTACGCGCACTGTGCGCGGTGCTTGCCGGCAGATCCTTCACCCTTCGCGCCTGACGGCGCTTCGGGTTCAGGATGACACAGGGGGCGCACAAACAGACGTGCCGGGGTTCAGGATGACACGGAGGGCGGCGGCGAACCGACGGACCGGCGGGAGTCACCCGCCCCGTAGTCGGCGACCCCGGGCTGCCGCTGCCACGAACGAAACCGACCGCGCCCGCTATCGCCGCCGCGTGTACATCAGCTCCATCACCATCGTGTCGCGGAGGCCGAGCGCCATGTCATGGACCTCCTCCGTGAAGTGGTTCTCGTCCTCGATGCGGAAGATCACCTTCGACACTTTGTCGACCTCCCCGGTCATCGGTTCGTCCATGTTCATGAAGAACACGTACGCGTTGTTCTTCTCGTCATAGACCCCTGAGAAAATGTGGATTGCGGTCGAGGTGTTGCTGAGGCCGACGCCGACGTACTGGTTGCGGAACGTGTCGTACCCGATCGCGCCCATCCCGTGGTATTCGCCCTCGTCCATCTTGCCCGACGCCTCATTGTGCAGGAACCTGCCGCCGAGCACCCACTCGTAATGGGCATCGCCGGTGGTCTCCGTTGGCGGCTGGTCCTTTCCCGCCATCCACATCCTGATCGAAATGTCCCAGCCGCCGGTGAAGTAGTCGAGCCGCTCGTGGTGCTCCCCCGGTTGCATCATCTCGTTGTACTCCTTCATCATCGCCTCCATCTGCTCCTCGGTCATCTCCGACCCCTCCTGGGCTGATGCGGGGGAATACGCGAGAACGAGCAGGAGCGCGACTGCGGTTACGGCTGCCGGGTTTCTCAGCATGATAGACCTCCCTTGATCGTTGAACGGTTTGTCGTACCGGTACTGTCGGACACCGGCGAGAAGTTAAGCGCACCTAATTTTCCGCTCAAGCGAACACGGGGAGTCCACGGAGTTTCCGGGCGGGGATGGAGAGAACTGGCGGACCTGCTCCGGAGGCCCGCCGGCGGCGCCCGGTTGTTGCGGTCCGGAACATGGAAAAGCCGCCCTCCGTTCGCGCGGAGGACGGCACGTGTGGTAGCGCGTACGGGACTCGAACCCGTGTTTCCGGCGTGAGAGGCCGGCGTCCTAACCGCTGAACGAACGCGCCACGTGTGTCCGATTCGGGGGCGTCGCGCGCGCCCTCACTCCCGAAACGGCGGGCAAAGTAAGAACGCCTCCCGGACCATGCAACCCCGCGAAAACGGTGGAGAGTTGGCGTTTTGCCGTCGCCTGTCCGGTACTATGAACGAGCGGGGGTTGTGTTTCCACGGGCGGAACCGGTCCTTCTCACGGCTGCGCGCCCGACCCCGCCGGCCGCGCGATCTCATCGGCGATCGTGAGGATGCAGTCCACGTACTGATCGCTGTGGTTGTAGTGCCAGACGGCTTTCCGGCGGCGCTTCTCGCTGTCCGGGCGGTACCTGTGCACCTCGAGGTAGTGGGCGACGGACGCGATGCTGTCGTCGAGCGTTGTCAGGTCGATCGCGTCGTCGCCGTTCCCGTCACGCGCGTACGCTTTCGCCGAACTCGGGATGAACTGGGCCATTCCGAACGCGCCCGCCCAGGAGCCGGTGACCGCGAGCGGGTCGAGCGCGCCTTCTCCGGCCATCTCCAGCAGCGTCTTCAGCTCGCGGTATGCCCAGCGCGCCTTTGCCGCCCGCCGCCGTTCGGCGGTTCTCATCGCCTCGCGGCGGTCGGTGGCCGGCACATCGCGCAGCACGCGCTCCCAGAAGTCCGGCGCGATCGTCGCGAGCCGGTCGCTGTCGAGCAGGGTGAGCGACGCGTACACGTTGAGCAGCGGGTAGCTTCCCTGGTTGCCGCCGAAATCGCTCTCGACCTTGAGGATCGCCGCGACGACCTCCGGATTCACCGGCGAATCGGCGAGCACGGTCTCGAACACTTCCCGGTTGCGGTCGAGGAACTCGCGCGCGGAGCGGATCGAAGAGTCGCTCTTGAACCGCTCGTACGCGCCGGTCACGTCCGGCTGCTTCACATTCACCCGGAGCACAGCGGGCAGCAGTTCGAAGCGCGGGTCGTCGAAGTAGCGATAGACGACGCTCGCGTCGAGATCGTCGTGGATCAGGCGCGCCGTCAGCCCGTCGAACGTGTCGCCGTGGTTGACTGCGACGTTGTCGTCGGCCGAGCCGGACGCGGCGGCGAGCAACGCCGCCGCGGCGAGCGCCATCATCGGGAAGCTGTTCGTCTGTCGGGTCGTAACACGTGGCATCATCTGTCGCCCGTCACTGAGCTCGGCCCTCGTTCGTCTCGGCCGCGGGATGGTCGCGGTAGAGCATTTCGATGAGGAACATCACCGCCCGGAGCACGACCTGAAACGCCTTCCGGCCGGAATATGCGCGGGCGGTTGTCGCTTTCACGTCGCCATGCACGATCTGGTTGCGGTGGTCGGTGAGCTCCGCGAGCGTTCGCTCGAAGTTCGCGGGCCACGAGCCGAGCCGCTCCTCGATGAACTCGAGCTTGGCGCGCTTCTCGTTCATTCCGCGTTTGCGTCCCAGTCGCCGGTTTCGCCGATCGCCATCCAGTCCACCGGCGCCGGTTCGCCTTTTCGCGTCCGGTCGATCAGCAGTGAGAACAGGATGAAATTGTCCTCGCTGATCGAGAGCGGGAGCAGCACCTGGTTGTGGCTGATCCACTGGCGGGCGGTCTTCGACTCGCTGACGAGAAAGAACACTTCCGGCGGGCGGCGGTAGTGGAGCCCGAACTCGACGATGAGCAGGTCGTCGGGTGCGGACATCACGCGGCCGTTCGTAGAGTAGCCGGGCACGAGCGGGAGCGCGTGCACCGGGTCGATGAACAGCTCGAGATACTCGCGGTAGTAGATGAGGTAGCCGTCCACGTACGGGAACCGGGTGTCGCACTGCGAACATGTGACCGGAACCTCGAGCCCCTCGCAGTTGCGCTCGAGCGTCTCGAAGCAGCGCGGGCAGCGAATCGTACGGATCGGGAGCGCACGCGGCGGGCGCGGTTCCGCATCAGCCTTCTGCGTGCTCTCGCGGATCCGGTGCACGACCGGACTCTCCGCGCCCGGCGACTTCTCATATCCCTGCGACCGTTCCGCTGTTTCGTTCATCGAGCGCTCCGATCTTCCGCATCGCCGGCACGGCGGGTGGCCCGGGGCTTCAGCCTCGGGTCTCATCCACCGCCGGACGAGCCGCGGTGACGGCCTGCGGCCCGTCCCCGCGGGCATGCAGGGTTATCTACCCTCTGGATCAACC
>JAANWZ010000062.1 GCA_018263585.1 Calditrichota bacterium
TTGACTGACCGGACCGTCTGTGCTCGAGATCCTTCACCTCCCGCACACACTGACGTGCGGGGGTTCAGGATGACACTCCGGGCGACCGGTGGCCCGGGGCTTCAGCCTCGGGTCTCATGTACCGTTGGATGAGCCGCGGTTGCGAGCAACCGCGGGCCTGTACCTTCATTTCAGTCCGCGTGTTCGACCAGCGGGAGCTCGCTTTCGAGCAGCAGTTGCTGGTAGGCGTCGCGGGTGGAAGGCACGATCGCGTACGTCGCGGGGGACGGGTTCTCCCGGGCGGCGAGCGTGTCCGCAACCGGCGGGCGCCGTTCGACGAGCGCGAACCGATAGACATCGCCCGCGCTGAACCGGTAGCGGATCACCGCGTTGTCGTCCTCCTGCGGCAGTTCGGGGAGCACGAGCCGGTAGAACCCCTGCTCGAGGTCGATCCGGTTGATCGAGTTCGCGGCGAGTGTGACCGCGTGGTGCTCGTCGAACACGAGCCGGAGCCGGTTCGGATCTCCCCCGGGCGCGTTCCGATTCACCGCGACAAACACTGCCGCCTGTCCCGGCGGGAGATCAACGGCGGTGAGGCGGCGTTCCGGATCGACGGTAACGCACGCGGGTTGCAGCGCGAGCGTGAGCGCGGCCGCGAGCGCAAGCAGCGCCGGGGCGGGAGAACGGGAACTCGCGGCCCGCTCCCCATCCCGGGGTGCGCGCGGCTGGGGGTCAGTCGTTCGCGTTGCACGCGAGATAGAACCGCCCGATGTCGATGTCGAAGTACTCGCCGTCATCATCACGCATCCGGTACGAGCCTTCCATCGTGCCGAACTCGGTGTCGAGCGGGCAGTAGCTCGAATAGGAGAATTCCTCGCCGGGCGCGAGCGTGGGGGTAAACCCGACCACTCCCGGCCCGCGCACCTCCTGGCGGTCGCCCTCCCCGTTGATGATCACCCAGTGCCGTTTCAGCAACTGCACGCGCCGGTCGCTCTCATTGCGGATCGTCACGTGGTACGAAAACACGTACCGCGACTCGCTCGCGTCGGAGTGCTCCGCCTCGTAGTGCGGTTTCACGATCACGCGGATGCCGGAGGTCACCGTCTCGGATGCGGTCTGCGTCGGCATGAATCCCCCTTGCCTGGCTCGACAGAGAAAGCTAACCCTCGCACGGGCGGACATGAAAGGGGCGGGCCGGTCCGCGACCGGAACGGAGACCTCGGCGCGCGGCTGTCGTTGTAGCGAGTAGCGAGAAACGAGTAGCGAGTCGCGAGTTCCGAATAATGAACCGGAGCCGGTTGGATGCCCGCGGGGATCCGCAGGATCACCGCGGCTCACACACTCCAGACCACTTGCCGTCCAGACCACGTGCCCCTGTGACAGCCACGCCGTAGCGCAGCGAAGGCGGGATGTCGCAGGGCTCATCGACCGTCGGATCAGCCGCGGTGACGCCCTTCGGGCCGTCCCCGCGGGCATACCTCGATCCTCGAAGCCCGCAGCCCGGACAATCAGTCGTGCAGATCGTCGCACGGTTCACCCTCGATCTGCAGCGTCGTGTGCTTGATCCGGAAGCGCTCGCGTATCATCGCGGCGGCCTCTTGGAGCACACGTGTCCGCTGCGCGCCGGCTTCCACTTCGAGGTGCGCGGTGAGCATCGGTTCGCGGCTGCCGACCGCCCAGATGTGCAGGTCGTGGCAGCCGTGCACGTCCGGAAGCGAGAGCAGCGCGCCGTGCACGTCGTCGAGGTTGATGTGGGAGGGGGTTCCTTCGAGCAGGATGTGCAGCGAGTCGCGCACGATCCCCCAGCTGCTGATCACGATGAGTACGCCGATGAGCACGGACGCGAGCGGATCGACCCACGCCCATCCGCGCAGCCAGATCCCGATCCCGGCGAGGATCGCGCCGATCGAACCGGCGGCGTCCGCGGCGAGGTGGAGGAACGCGGCGCGCAGGTTGAGGTCGCCGCCCCGGTGCGCCCACAGCACCCACGCGCTCCCGACGTTCGCGAGCAGGCCGGCGAACGCGACCGGGAGCATCACCGCGACATCGACCTCCGGCGGGTCGAGGAAGCGCTGGTACGCCTCCACGCCGATGAACAGCGAGATCGCCCAGAGCACGAGCCCGTTCACGAACCCGGACAGCACCTCGATGCGGCCGTAACCGTATGAGTGCGCTGATGTCGCGCGCTTGCGCACGATGTGCGCGACCCAGAGCGCGACCGCGAGCGCGGCAACGTCCGAGAGCATGTGGCCGGCGTCCGCGAGCAGCGCGAGCGAGCCGCTCACGAGCCCGCCGATCACCTCGAGGATGAGGAAGACGAGGTTGATCAGGAACGCCCATGTGAGCGCGCGCCGGCTTGCCGCGCTCCCGCCGCGCGCAGCATGTTCGTAATCTTGTGGCATCGGGATCGCAACCGTGGATTGCGCCGGTTGGTTCTTCACTCGCGCCGGAAGATAAGGGTTCCCGAACGAGTTCGGAACAGCGCTCGCGCGAGCGGCGCCCGTTCCGTTCACTGCGTTTCAGCCCGCGCCGCACGGCTGGTATATTGGCGGCACGTTACCGGCGACAAGCGGAGCAAATCACACGGAACGAGGTTTGAGACTACGTTATTCTGAACGCAGCCCGATGTCGGTGTATCGGGCGAAGTGAAGAAGGTCCAGGCACACAAACGGTTGTGTATACAGAACTTACTTCTATCGGACTCGGACCTTCCTTTCACTGCGTCCAGGACCTTCTTCAGCCGCCAAACTGACGGCGGCTTCAGAATGACGTTGATCCACGAGTGAACTGGATCTGATCCAGCACCAGCATACACAGAACGGCGATGCATCCACGAACGAGACGACGATCGCTGCTGATGGCGCTGCTCGTGTGCGCTCTCTCTGCCCGGCACGTCGCGGCGGCAGGCGCCGGCACGGTGCCGGCGCCGTTGATCCCGCCCCGTCTCGACCCGCGCGAAATCCCGCTCGGGCTGTTCGGGATCTGGAACGGGGCTCAGTGGGAACGGGCGCTGCTCGGCCATCCGGACGTGCCCGGCGACATGCTGCAGCGCGAGTACGACCGTCTCGCCGCCACCGGCTGCACGTTCATTCATTCCGGGATCGCGAACGAGAGCCGTCACGTGCGCGCGTACGAGGCCGGCCGGCTGCTCCCCGCGCTCGGGGTCGCGCAGGCGGCGCGCGGCGACGCGCTCGGCTCGCTCGCGGCCTGGGTGTTCGACGAGCGCATCCCCGACCCGGACCGCACCGCGTGGAAACCGGCCGAGTTCACGCCCGTGATGCGTCGGTTCGCGGAGAGCCGCGATCTTGTCAGCGATCCGGCCGCGCGCGCGACCGCGTTCGCCGTGCTCGACCGGATCGTCGATTCGCAGCTCGACGCGTACGGCGACTCGCCGGCCGTCGCGTTCTACTACCTGCTCAACGAGGGCTGGGGGTACGCGCCGACCGCCGCGGACAACCGGGATTATCATGTGCTCGTGCGCCACGCGGTCGAGCGGATCCGCGCACGTGACCGCGAGCGCCCGATCGTGATCACGAACACGTACGGCTGGTTGAAACGGCGCGCGCGCTACCCTTCGCCGGACGTGCCGGAACCGGCGATCGTCGATTCCGTGTTCGCGGGCACGCTGCTGAACGGATGGAACGTGTGGATCGACAACCAGTACCCGTTCCGCACGCTGTCCGGGCCGCGCGAGCGTGTGCTCAGCGGCTACGCCGGCCGCTACTACTACCGCCGCCTGTTTCTCGGGCAGGTGCGCTGGCTGCGCGAGCTGTCGCGCGACATCGAACGGTACGCCGCGTCCGGCGCGTACACCGGCCCGCGCCCGGAGTGGTGGAAGGAGATCCAGGTGCACCGGATGGAGTTCGCGCCCGACGGCGGCGAGCTCCGGCTTTATTTCCGCCGTCCGACGAAATACGAATACGCGGTGCAGGCGTATATCGCGGCCGCCTGTGGGGCGAGGGGCTTCTCCGCGTACGAGTACATCGGCCAGCCGTTCATGCTCGAATACACGACGCCGTCCGGCGACACGCTCGCGCCGCAACGCCCGCGTCCGGAGCGCCCCCGGCCCGGGTTGAAAAACACGCACGGGCTGATCGCGGTCGAGTGGCTGTACGAATCCGACAGCGCGCAGGTAGATCAGTTCCGCGCGCCGCTCTCGCTCGCGACCGGCCGCGCCGACTACTTCCCCGAGGGGACGGCCGCCGAGCCGTACCCGGGACAGCATTACCCGTACGACCGCGTGCGTGACCTGTTCCTCGCGATGCGCGAGCTGCTCCCGATCGTGCGCGAGCTGCGCTGGTGGTGGGCGCTCGACGGTCTCGACTCCGGTTACACCGATATCGGCGGCACACACGGGGAGATCGTGTTCGACCACCGTTCGACCGCGCAGTGGATGAACGACTCGTCGGCCGTGCATGACGGCCTCACGCTCGGCGAACGGTTCCGGCTGCGCGCGATCAGCGGTGAGGACGAGGGGCGGGTCGAATCTGCCTCCGCCCGCGAGCTGTACGCGAGCAACGTCGCCTGCGGGCTGTTCGACCAGCCCGGCGATCCGGCGTGGGAGTACTATCTCGTCGTCAACCTGCGCTGCAACGACGTGCGCGACCGCTTGGTTGTGCCGGCGGTGGAGGAGACAGTCGTCCGGCTCGAATTCGCGGGCGATCGCGAGTTGGCGGCGGAAACGGTGTGGAACGACCGCCGCCGCGACCCGCGCCTGCTCCCGCCGGAACAGGTTGCTGACGGTATCCGCGTGCAGCCCGTTCCGCTGAAACCGGGCGACGCGCGCCTGATCCGCGTGCGCTCGCGCTCCCGGTAGCCGGGCTTCCGCGTTCAGGGTACCGCCCGCGCGGCTGATCACAGAAGGGAGAGCGAGCGAAAACTCGTCCCGTCTTACGATGAAACGAGGGGGTGTTCACAGATGCGACCCATCCTGTTGCCGGTCGTCGCCGTCCTGACCGTGTTCGCAGCGATCGCACCCGCGCAGCCCGCGCCCGGCGGCTGGAGGCTGTCCGCGGCGCTCAACCTGACCCAGACGCAAAACGCGTACAGCGATAACTGGGCGGAGGAGGAGTATGGCTCGCTGTCGTGGGCGTTCACATTCAACGGGCTCGCGGAGCGCCAGCTCACGCGCCTGTGGAACACACGCAACACGCTGCGGCTCTCGTTCGGACAGACGCACAACCAGCGCCAGTCCGACCGCGAGTGGCTGCGGCCGGCGAAATCCACCGACCTGATCGACTTCGAATCGCTGTGGCGGGCAACGTTCGGCGTGTTCGTCGACCCGTTCGTCGCCGGCCGTCTCCAGTCGCAGTTCTACACGCTCGACCACGAGCGGAACGCGACCTGGGTCAATCCGATCACACTCACCGAGAGCGCCGGCGCGGCGAAAACGCTGCTCAGCGACGAGACCCGCGAACTGCTCGTCCGGCTCGGGTTCGGCCTCCGGCAGTTCATCAACCGGGACGCGCTGCTCGATGCAGCCGCGCTCACGTACGGCACCAAGACCACCAGCGACGCCGGCTTCGAGTTCGTCAGCGAGCTGACCACGCCGCTCGTCGAGGAACGGCTCGCGCTCACGAGCAAACTCACCGTCTTCCAGGCGGTCTATTATTCGGAATCCGGGGTGCTTGCGGGCAGTGAACGCGCCGATTACTGGAGGGCCCCGGACATCAACCTCGAGGCGATCTTCACCGCGAACATCACGAAGTACATCATGGTCAACCTGTACACGCAGCTCCTCTACGACAAGGAGATCGCGCTCGGCGGGCGGTTCAAGGAAACGCTGTCGATGGGGCTGACCTACACGTTGTTCTGAGCGGACCGGGACGCACGAGCGCCGCGGATCTTCTGGCTCGGCGACCTCGGCCCGGTGCTCACCGAAGCGGACTGGGAGCGCATCCTCGCGCTCAACGGCGGCGAACCGGAAGCGCTGGAAGCGTCCCGCCCGCTGCTCTGCGCCGACGAATCCACACGCGACGCGATAGAGGGGCCGCCGTGGTTGCGCGACGCGCTGGAAGACCCGCCGTGGTTGCGCGATGCAATGCACGAACAGCCCCGGTCGCGCGGATAGTTCGAACACGGCGCCGCTCCCGCGCCTGCTCGCAGGCCGGGCTCGTGGGCGGGTATTGCTCGCTGGTCGAATCCATGCCTGCAAGCAGGCATGGGCATAGACCGAGGGGACGCCTGCTCGTACGAAGGGGACGCTTGCTCGCAAGCGCACCCCTCCTCCAACGACGGGTGGCCCGGGGCTTCAGCCTCGGGTCTCATACACCGGTGGATGAACCGCTCATCCCCTTGCCCTTGACTTCAGTCAAGGATGGGATGTTTCCGAAACGCTCCCCCCTTGCCCTTGACTTCAGTCA
>JAANWZ010000063.1 GCA_018263585.1 Calditrichota bacterium
CAGCTCGGAGGTCAAAACTCGCCGGTCGGAAGTCGAACCATGCCCGCGGGGACGGCGCAGCCGTCACCGCGGCTGAACGGACGGGAAGGGGACGCTTGCTTGCAAGCGTCCCCGGAGTGTGCCGCGCTTGACAAGCAAGCGCGGGCACGAGGAAACGGGTGAGACCGCGCTTGCCAGGCAAGCGCGGGCACGAGGATGTCGGTGAAACCCGAGGCTGAAGCCGGGCCATCCAGCTCAGGACTCAGGTCTCGGGACTGGCGGCGGGCTGCCGCCGCCTCATCAAGCCGACGCGGAGGGTTCGGGTTGAATCGTGCGCGCGGCGAGCTGGCCGCAGGCGGCGGAGATGTCACGGCCGCGGCTTTTCCGGAGCACGACCGTGCTCCCGAGCCGCACGAGTTCGGCGGCGATCCGTTCCACCGCCCGCTCGTCCGCACGCCGGAACGCCCCGGGGGCCTCGTTGTAGCGCAGCAGGTTGATTTTCGCGGGCAGGTCGCCGATCCACCGGTGCAACGCGCGCGCGTCCTCGACTCGGTCGTTGAGCCCGTCCGCGACGAGCAGCGCGATTGTGATCCGGTGTTTCGTGCGCGCGGCGTAAACGCCGAGCGCATCGTGCATCTGAGCGAGCGGGAACCGTCCCGCGACCGGCAGCGCGCTCGCGCGCACGTGATCGTGGGGAGAAGTGATCGAAAACGTCAGTTTCGGCGGGTCGGGGTGGGTCGCCAGCTTCCGTATCCGCCCGGGCAGACCGACGGTGGAGATCGTCACCTTCCGCTTTGACAGGCAGATCCCGTCCGGCTCGGTGAGCAGGTCGCAGGCGCGGATCACGGCGTTGAGGTTCGCGAGCGGTTCGCCCATCCCCATGAACACGACGTTGCTGATCCGCCGCCGGCTGCGCTGTCTGATCGCGAGGAAGGTGCCGACGATTTCCGCGGCGGTCATGTTTCGTTTCAGCCCGAGCATGCCGGTCGCGCAGAACGTACACGCGAACGCGCACCCGACCTGGCTCGAGAGGCAGACAGTCACCCGTTCGTCCGACGGGATCAGCACCGCTTCCACGCGTTCGCCGTCCGCGAGTTCGAACAGGTACTTCGTCGCGGCGTCCGGTCCGTCGCCGGTGACGTCTTCGACGACACGCGGGAGCGCGAACTCGCAGCGGGCGGCGAGTTCGGCGCGCAGGGATTTCGAGAGATCGGTCATCGCGTCGAACTCGAATACGCCGCGCGCGTAGATCCACCGGTGCAACTGGCGGCCGTGGAAAGCGCGGTGGCCGCGCTCCTCGAGCATGTGCACGAGCTCGTCTCGCGTGCGCCCGATCAGCGGTGTTTTCTTTGCGGCTCTGTTCATGGAGTTTCAAGGTATCGGCGCGGGTTCGTCGCCGGCAACCGCGGTCAGTGCCGCCGGGGCGGCGCGGTTCCGGCGCAGAGGACGGGCACACACGTCCGGGGTAATGCGGATCGCCCGGGAATCCTGCGCCGTCGGTCTCGGAGCTTGCACGGTTGCCGTCCCGGGCGCAACATTAGTGCCGACTCAGATCCGGCTGGAGTGTTCGTCATTCTGAACGCCGCGTCAGCGGCGAGAAGTCTATCCTGAACGCAGTGAGGGGAAGGTCCGGGTCCAGCACCGGTCAATCCAGAGAGCAACCCTGTCGTACTCGGACCTTCTTCCGCCCTTCGGGCGTCAGAATGACACAGCGGAACGAGCATACCGGATCGGAACCGGCATTAGAAGCCGGTGGTGCGAATTTCCGCGCAGCGCGGGTGGTTGCACGCCGCTGTCAGCCGGCGGTTCCGGTCGCGTGATTCCCGCGGCCCGGGATGGAACACGCCGGCGGCGCCGACGGTGCTTGTCCCATAGATGTGGATGCGATGGAGGAGATGATGAAGCGGAAAGCGTGGGTGGTGTCGGCGGCGGCAATGCTGCTGTTGGTGACAGGCGCGGCACCCGGGAAGCAGGTGACTTCGTTCACTCTGCCGCGCGAAAAGGCGGCCGAGCCGGCGTTCGGCGTCGTACGGGAGACGCCCCGGAAGACCGTGCTCCAGTGGTCGGCCGCGGAACTTGTGCGGATCGAGGACGAGCAGGAGCGCGCCTCCTACGAAGTCCCGGGCCCGCGTGCGGTGGAATCCGAAGCCACGTACCCGGTGCACGGCGGCCTCGTTCGTCTCCCGTGGGGCAGCGGGGCCACGCTCGCGGTCGCCGGCGGCAATTTCCACCGAATCAACGAGGACGGCACGTTCGCCGAAGACGCGGTGATGGCGGACGCCGGCCTCTATGCGGAGGACTTCGCCTCGCTCGGCTCGCCCGGCATTTTCCGCGACCTGACCGTGGTTCCGCTCACGGTCGAACCGGTGCGCGCGGGCGCGGACGGGTCCGTGTGGGTCGCCTCCGACCTCGAAATGGAGGTGATCCCGGGCGGCGAGCTCGATGACATGCCCGAGCCGCCGGAACGGCCGATTTCACGGGCGTTCCTCCCTCTCTACGAGTCGATGCTGCTGAACGAGATCGACGACCTCGGCCAGCGCCGGGCGGCGACGAAGGGCTCGTACCTGATCATCACGGCGAACGTCTATTACGGTACGCTCCAGACGTCCGGCTTTCTCGAGTGGAAGCGGCAGAAGGGTTACAACGTCGTCGTTGAATCGTACGACTCGAACCAGGGCGTGCTCTCGTACGGCGAGCTCACGTCGATCGTCCAGGACGCGTACGAGACGCTCGACCCGCCGCTCGAATACGTGCTGCTCGTCGGCGACCAGAACCGGGGTGGGAACGCGGCGATCCCGGCGGACCTGATCAACAACCCGCTGTATCCTTCCGAGAACGACGTCACCGACTGGCCGCTCGCCTACCTCGAGGGTGAGGACTATTTCCCGGAGGTGTTCATCGGCCGGCTCACCGTCGAAAACCCGGTGGAGGCGTACAAGGCGGCGAACCGGGCGGTCGTCTATGAACAGAACGGCGGCGACATCGGCGAAAACGACCCGTACTGGTCGAGCGCGGCGCTGGTCGCGGCGAATTGGTCGGAGGGCGGGTTGCAGCCGCTTACGCCGGTCGCGATCACGCAGTGGGTCGAGGAGCGGATGCGCGAAGACTGGGGCTTCCCAACCACCCATGAGCTGTACTGGACTCAAGGCGGCGAGCAGGCGACCGCGCAGGACATCCGGATCGCGATCGACTCCGGCGTGCAGTATGTAACCTACCGCGGCTGGGGTAACGCCGAAGGCTGGGAGGAGCCCGAGTTCTCGATTTCCGACATCGAAGAGCTCGACAACACGTTCAAGCTGCCGGTGCTCACGTCCTTCGTCTGCAACACCGGCGACTTCGGCAACGACATCTACCCGAAGTGCTTCGCCGAGCACTGGCTCACGGCGGGCAGCGCGAACAACCCGACCGGCGCGGTTGTGGTCGTCGCCCCCTCCGACCTGCACACGAACACGCGCTACAACAACGCGTTGATCGCCGGCTACTACTGGGGACTGTTCGAAGATAACCTGACCAACATCTCCGCCGCGCTCCAGCGCGCGAAATACGAGTTGTACCTCGGGTTCCCGACGGAGCGGTCGCCCGGCGAGCCGGTCGAGTTCTACAGTCACGTGTACCATGTGCTCGGCGACCCGGAACTGACGATCTGGCGCGGGTGGCCGGAGCAGATGACGGTTGACGCCCCGGAGGAGATCACCGTCGGCCAGGGCCACGTGTCCACCAGCGTGCAGGACGGGAACAGCCCGCTTTCCTACGCCTACGTGACCGTGATGCAGGACGGGACAGTGCTCGGCGGCGGCTATCCGGATGAATCGGGCGTTGCCGCGTTTCCGATCGACGATGCCGTCGAGGGTGAAGTGACCGTCACCGTGACCGCGCCCGACTATCTCCCGCAGTGGATCACCGTCCCCGTCGTCCAGGAGCAGATTTTCGTCGGCGTCGAGGACTGGACGGTCGGCGGCGACGGGCTCGTCACGCGCGGGGAGACAGTCAACCTTACGGTCACGCTCGTCAACGGTGGCACGCAGCCGGCGGGGGACGTAACCGCGACGCTCAGCTTCCCCGATGACGGAATCGTCGATGTCACGAGCGCGGAGGCGTCGTTCGGCACGATTTCCGCGGGTGGGACCGCCGACAACGCCGGATCCCCGTTCCAGTTCGAGCTGATCGACTGGGTCTGGGACGGCCGCCTGCTCGAGTTCGACCTCGAGATCAGCTCCGGCGGAAACACGTTCACCGGCAAGATCTGGACGCCGGTCGGCGCGGGGATGATCGAGTACGTCACGTACGAGAACGTCGGGCCGACGCCGTTCGAGCCGGGAGAAACCGCGACGCTCCGGTTCAAGTTCACGAACAACGGGTCCGTGGACGCGGAGAACATGGATGTCACGCTCTCATCCTACGACGAGGCCGTGACCGCGATAGAGGGCGAGGCGTCCGGAGTCACGGTCCCGGTCGGCGGAGAAGCCTGGGTCGGGCCGTTCGATATCACGATCAGCGGTGACACGTACCGCGGCCGCCAGGTGATCCTGCGCGCGTCGTTTGCCGGCGATTACTCGTTCGGCACGGAATACATGACCGTCGCCCTCGAAGGCGCGCAGTCATCCGACCCGCTCGGGCCGGACGCCTACGGCTACTTCGCGTACGACGACACCGACACGAACTGGCCGGAGAACGCGCCCGCCTATCAGTGGTGGAATCTCGACGAAGATCCGGCGGTGGACGAGGCGTTCGAACTCGCCGACGACGCGAACGCCGCGATCGCGCTCCCGTTCGACGTGCAGTACTACGGCGAAACGTATCCCGCGGGCGACACGCTCACGATCAGCTCGAACGGATGGGTCGGGTTCGGTGTCGAACAGGAAGAGGAATACACGGTCAACCTGTTCCGCAACTGGCACCTCCCGTCCGTGATCGGCCCGCACGCAATGATCGCGCCGTTCTGGGACGATCTCGGCCCGCCGTTCGGGTCCGACTTCATGCACGTCTATTACAAGCATGACGCGGACAACGGGCGCATCCTCATCGAGTGGTCGGATGCGATCAGCCGGTTCAGCGACGAGGTCGCGTACCCGGCCTATTTCACGCTCGTCATCTACGATCCGGACCAGATGCTCACCGAGACCGGCGACAGCGTGATCGAGGTCCACTATGACGAGGTCGAGAATATCGACGAGCGAAACAACTTCGCGACGGTCGGGGTCGAAAAGCCCGACCGGACCACCGGCCTCGAGTACACGTACGCCTCGATCTACCCGGACGCAGCGGCGCCGCTCGCGGCGAGCCGCGCGATCCGGTTCACGACGAACGCGCCGGACGATCTCAGCGAGATCGAGACGGGTCCGGGCGAGGCCGTGCTCCCGGGCGATTTCATCCTCTATCCCGCGCAGCCGAACCCGTTCAACGCGGCGACCGTGATCAGCTTCGACCTGCCGGAAACGGGGGATGTGAGGCTGTCCGTGTACAACCTGCTCGGCCAGGAGATCGCGCGCCTGCTCGACCGCCGGATGACCGCAGGGCACAAGGAGGTGGTCTGGCAGGTCAACGGCGAGCGGAGCAAGCTCTCGAGCGGGATGCTGCTCGTCCGCCTCGAAGCGAACGGCGAAGTGCTGTGGGGCAAGATGATGTATGTGAAATAAGGAAAATATTCCGGTAGGTGAGACGTGAGGTTAGGATTCGGCTGAAATCATTACCTTCGAGTATAAGCTAAACAGTTGATTTTCAGAAAAGACTGTCTCGAAGGTGAAAAACACTCAAGGCGAATCCACGAAAAATCGAACCTACCGGAATATTTGCCGAAACGTAAGTGATTTCCGGCGACAGCCGGGAATCATCCTGAGGACTGTCCGGTGGACTGTCCGAAGAATCTGCCGGCGGCGTCGAGAAGAAGAACGGGCTGTTCCCTGATGGGAACAGCCCGTTGTGTGTGCGCCAGGCATGATGTACAGCTAATGAGGTGGAGGTCCCCTGTGGGCCTTGATGACAGGAACCAGTAGCCAATGGCAAGGGCGTCGTCGCGAGGCGGGGTCTGGAGGAAGCCGGAGGCGGACGCTGGACTCGACGAACAGGAACCGGATAGAAGGCCGGTGCCGCGGGGTAACCTGGCACTGGACAGGGACGCCCGATGTCATCCGGACGCTGTGGCGGTAAATCCGGCGAGGGCGAGCGGACAGCGGTACATCTTACCCTGGGAGGCCTCATTGTCTGCAGGCATTAAGCCGGCTACCCGCTCAGCAATGGACGGGGAGGGATGGTGAGGAGTCAGCAGAGGCCATAGTAGTCAACGAATTGTTGACGAAGGGCCGAATTCACGGATGCAAGGAGCAGTCGTGAAGGATTCGACTGGCATGGAGTTGCCGTAAAGATGGAATCGATCCGTATGGAGGATTCCAGGCCACGGTACAGCTGGTGAAGGCGGAACCGGATCTGGCGTAACCGAGGAGCAACAAATGTCATCGGCATCACTCACAGCACGAGCCTTGGCTGTTGTGCACCGGAACGGCTCATCCATCCGTGGAAACCGCCGTGGTACCGAGCAGGTATGCCCGGTGGTGTGGGAGGAGGGGGATGCGAATCCCCCTCCTACCCGATTTCAGCGGGCGCCCCTCTCTTCTCGTGCCCGCGCTCGCCCCCTCCTAGTGAAGCACCGGGACCAACCTTTTGAGTATCCTTGACTAAAGTCAAGGGCAAGGGTATGAAACCCCGGGCAAGCCCCGGGCCACCCACGCGTAGGCATGCCCGCGGCTACGGCGTGGCATGAGCCCGCACACGCGACACCTCGACGTAGCGGGGGAAGCCGCGGAGATTCGCAAGAACGGGCCGCTCCGTCGGGAGCGGCCCGCGAATCTCGCGGCGGTTCGCCGAACCGCCGCAGGAGTGTGAACCTCCTGTTACTTGAGCAGAGTCACCTTCTGCACCTGGTCGAGTTCACCCGGCACGTTCGTGTGCATGAAGTACACGCCGCTCGCGAGCGAGGACCCGTCGAATGTGAATGTGTGACGGCCCGCCTCGACACGC
>JAANWZ010000064.1 GCA_018263585.1 Calditrichota bacterium
GCATAGTCTGAGCAAGCCGTAGCCCGGGTTCGTCGAACCCGGGGATGCCGGACTTGTGCCCATTCCGCCCCGGCTTCACGAAGCCGGGCTACTTGACGACGGGGACGCTTGCTGGCAAGCGTCCCGGTCGTCGCATCTCAGGAAGCGGTTTGTTCGCGCGTTTCCTTCTTGTCGCGCTTCTCCCGCTTCGCCCGCTTCTCGCGCTTGTCCGCTTTCCCGTCGGGGCCGGCGTCGTTGCCGCCTGTGCTGTAGTCGAGGTTCGCGAGCTGGGTGTAGTAGCTCATGTTCGCTTCGGCTTCCGCCTGCGCCTGTTTCGCGAACCGTTCCGCGGCCTCCGGGTCGGCCTTGTGCAGCATCCGGAACCGTGTCTCGCCGTTCATGTACTCCGCGATCGGGGTGCGGATCTTGCGCGTGTCGAGCTTGAGCGGGTTCTTCCCTTCCGTTTTCAGCGCCGGGTTGTAGCGGTACATGATCCACGAGCCGGTGTCGGAGGCGAGCTTCATCTGGTCGGCGCCCTTCTCCATCGGGAACCCGTGCGCGATGCAGGTGCTGTACGCGATGATGATCGAGGGGCCGTCCCATGCTTCGGCCTCGAGGAACGCCTTCAGCGTCTGGTTGTCGTTCGCGCCGATCGAGATCTGCGCGACATAGACGTTGCCGTATGACATCGCCATCATCCCGAGGTCCTTGCGCGCCTGTGGTTTTCCGCCTGCGGCGAACTTGGCGACCGCGCCGAGCGGGGTCGCCTTGCTGCACTGGCCGCCGGTGTTCGAATAGACGCCGGTGTCGAGCACGAGGATGTTGATGTTGCGGCCGGAGGCGAGCACATGATCGAGCCCGCCGTAGCCGATGTCGTACGCCCAGCCGTCACCGCCGACACTCCACACGCTCTTCTTCACGAGCGCGTCGGCGACGCTGATCAGGTTGCGGCTGCGCGGGTCGTCGATTTCGGCGAGTCGCTTCTTCAACTCGCCGACCCGTTCGCGCTGGCGGAAGATCTCCTCTTCCTCGTGCTGGTCGGCTGTGAGGATCTGCTCGACGAGATCGCCGCCGATCGCTTCCTGCAGTTCGAGCAACAGGTCGCGCGCGGTTTCCGCCTGCTTGTCGAGCGTGAGCCGGAACCCGAGCCCGAACTCGGCGGCGTCTTCGAACAGGGAATTGTTCCACGCCGGCCCGCGGCCTTCCCGGTTCGCCTTCCACGGAGTCGTCGGCAGGTTGCCGCCGTAGATCGAGGAGCAGCCGGTCGCGTTGCCGATGATCGCGCGGTCGCCGAACAACTGGCTGAGCAGCTTGACATACGGCGTCTCGCCGCAGCCGCTGCATGCGCCGGAGAACTCGAACAGCGGCTCGAGGAACTGCACGCCCTTCAAGTTGCGTTTCGTCATGCTCCGGTCCGGGTCGGGGAGCTTGTTGTAGAAGAAGTCCCAGTTCACCGCTTCCTGCTCGCGCACCGGCGGCTGCGGGATCATCTCCAGCGCGCGCTTGCCGGTCTTGCGGTCCGTGGCGGGGCAGACCTCGACGCAGAGTTCGCAGCCGGTGCAATCTTCCGGCGCGACCTGGAGCGAGTACTTCTGGTTGTCGCCGTACTCGCTGCCGCGGTAGTCGCACGACTTGAACGTCTCCGGCGCGCCGGCGAGCAGCTCCTCCGGGAACACCTTGCCGCGGATCGACGCGTGCGGGCAGATGATCACGCACTTCCCGCACTGCGTGCAGATGTCCGGATCCCATTCGGGAATCTCGAGCGCGATGTTGCGCTTCTCGTACTGAGTGGTGCCGACCGGGAATGACCCGTCCTCGGCGAACGCGCTCACCGGGAGCTCGTCGCCACGGTTGGCGATGATCGTGCCGAGCACGTTGCGCACATACTCCGGCGCGTAATCGGGCACCGGCGGGCGGCGCTCCTCGCTGCTCGTCAGCTGCGCGGGCACCTTCACCTCGTGCAGGTTCGCGAGCGTCTGGTCGATCGCGTTGAAGTTCATCTGCACGATCTGTTCGCCCTTCTTCCCGTACGTCGCTTTCACCGCGTCCTTGATCTTCGCGATCGCCTCCTCGCGCGGGAGGATGCCGGAGATCGCGAAGAAGCAGGTCTGCATGATCGTGTTGATCCGCTGGCCCATCCCGGTGTCCTTCGCGACCTGGTAGGCGTCGATCACGTAGAACTTCATCTCCTTTTCGATCAACTGCCGCTGCACCGGTTTCGGGAGGCGGTCCCAGACCTCGTCCGGGCCCCACTGGCAGTTGAGCAGAAACGTGCCGCCGGGTTCCGCGTCCGCGAGCATCTCGTATTTCTCGAGGAACACCTGCTGGTGGCAGGCGACGAACTGCGGGCGATCAACGAGGTAGATCGACTTGATCGGGCGCGGGCCGAACCGGAGGTGACTGACCGTGACTGCGCCCGATTTCTTCGAGTCGTACACGAAGTAGCCCTGCGCGAAGTTGTCCGTCTCCCCGCCGATGATCTTGATCGAGTTCTTGTTCGCGCCGACCGTGCCGTCCGCGCCGAGACCGTAGAACTTGCCGCGGAACACGTCGTCGGGTTCGACGCGGAACTCCGGGTCGTAATCGAGCGACAGGTTGGTGACATCGTCGCGGATCCCGACAGTGAACCCGTGCTTCGGCTTCTCCGCGGACAGGTTGTCGAGCACGGCCTTCACCATCGCGGGGGTGAACTCCTTGCTCGACAGGCCGTAGCGCCCGCCGACGACCGCGGGACGTTCGGCGAACGGCGCGTAGCCGTCGCGGTAGGCGGCGTCAACCGCGTGCGCAACGTCCTTGTACAGCGGCTCGCCGTCCGCGCCGGGTTCCTTCGTCCGGTCGAGCACCGCGATCCGCTTCACCGTCTCCGGCAGCGCCTCCACGAACGCGCGTCCGGCGAACGGACGGTAAAGCCGGACCTTGATCGCGCCGACCTTCTCGCCGCGCTCCGCCATGTACTCAACCGTCTCCTCCGCGGTCTGCGTCGCGGATGCCATCAGCACGACGACCCGCTCCGCGTCCGGCGCGCCGACGTAGTCGTACAGGTGATAATGGCGGCCGGTGTGCTTCGCGAACTCGTCCATCGTCTCCTGCATGGTTTCCGGCGCCGCGTCGTAGTAGCGGTTCACCGTCTCGCGCGCCTGGAAGAACACGTCCGGGTTCTGCGACGACCCGCGCAGCACGGGTTTGTCCGGGTTGAGCGCGCGCTCGCGCTGCGCGAACACGAGCTCGTCCGGGATCATCTCCCGCATCACATCCTCTTCGAGCAGCTCGATCTTCTGCACCTCGTGCGATGTGCGGAACCCGTCGAAGAAGTGGACGAACGGGATCCGTGACCTGAGCGCCGCGGCCTGCACGATGAGCGCGAGATCCATCACCTCCTGCGGGCCGGCGGAGGCGACGAGGCCGAAGCCGGTGGGACGGACGGCGTTGATGTCGCTGTGATCGCCGAAGATCGAGAGCGCGTGCGTCGCGACCGTGCGCGCGGAAACATGGAATACCGTCGGCGTGAGCTCGCCGGCGATCTTGAACATGCTCGGGATCATCAGCAGCAGACCCTGGGAGGCGGTGAACGTGGTGGTCAGCGAGCCGGTCTGGAGCGCGCCGTGTACCGACGCGGACGCGCCGCCCTCGGATTGCATTTCAACCACACGCGTGACCGTACCCCACAGGTTCTTCACGTCGCGGGCCATCCACTCGTCCGCCCACTCGCCCATGTTCGACGAGGGCGTGATCGGGTAGATCGCTGCGATTTCATTCGTGCGGTAGGCGACGTAAGCCGCCGCCTCGTTGCCGTCGATGGTTACATATCGCTTCTCGCCCATACGTGCTCTCCTCAAACTCGTCTGTGCCGGGGGTCCGCGCCGGGGATGACGGGGACTTTGTTCCACCCGTCACATAACCCCGCTCTTGCAATTGCCGGAAAAGGGACAACGCCGGCAGGCAGGCGAAACCCGGCTGTTTTTCCTGCGGGTTCGGTGGCGATTCCTCGTGTGAAGAATATCGCAAACAGAGGCGCTAACTGCAAGTGGACAGGTAAGTTAGACGCCTCTAACAGCACAAGCCGGGACGAATCAACACGTTCTCGCGGGTGCGGAGACGGATCTCGCGGGTGCGCAGTGCGCGTTCTCCGAGCCCCCGGCTGCGGTTGCCGCGCCTTTGTGAAAATCGTCACAACAATCCATGCCCGTACATGGCCGCTGCGCGACCGGCGTCGGTGAAGATGCGACCGTCCCCGCCGGCGGACAAGAGCCGGCGAGCCAGCGGCGCGCGGCTGAACCGCCGGACGGTTGGGAACACGAAACCGAAAATGCCCGCGGGGACGACCCCAAGGGCGTCACCGCGGACCCGACCCGTTCGCCATACCCGTCGGTTCAGCCGCGGTGACGGCTGCGCCGTCCCCGCGGGCATGGCCCGACTCGTGACTTCCGAGATCCGACTCGCGACACAACTGGTGTCATCCTGAACAAGCCGGCCGGGTTGTTTCGCGGTTTCAGGCCGGCGCCGTGAAGAGCCTGCCCTGAGCGAAGCGAAGGGATCTCGACCACCGGACGGGAATGGCGCGACCGAACCGTCGTTTCTCGAGATCCTTCACCCTTCGCGCCACACTGACGGCGCTTCGGGTTCAGGATGACACGTGGGTCGGCGTCGGGTGGCCCGGGCCTCAGCTTCGGGTTTCCCCGCATCCTCGTGCCCGCGCTTGCTTGTCAAGCGCGGCGCACGCCGGGGTCGCTTGCGAGCAAGCATCCCCTTTCGCCGCTCTACAATCAGAGTGTCGCCCGTGCGCGCTCGCCCGCGCGGCTTGTCCTACGCTGTCAGTTTCCCTTTTGCCCCGAGCAGGTCGCGTTTTTCACGCGCGAGCCGTTCGCTGAGCAGCGCCGGGTAGCCGGCGGGATTGTGCAGGCGTTTCAGCTCGTCAGGGAGCGCGGCGAGCCGGGTCAGCGTCCGCTCGCGGTGGACGCCGTGCACGGCCGGCGGGACGTTGTCGAGGTCCACGTCTTCCTCGCCCGCATACATCACGTCACCGACAGGCCGGCCGCGTGCGTCGCAGAAGCGGATCACCTGTTTCGCGCCGGGGTCAGTGGTTTTTGCCGGGTTCGAAGTCGTCTTCAATTTCGGGACCCAGCGACCGTCCTGCTCGATCGCGACGATCTTGTACACGCCGTTCAGCGAGGGTGCGCCTTTCGACGTGATCAGGTGGGTGCCGACGCCCCAGGCGTTGATTTTCGCGCCGCTACGTTTCAGCTCAGCGATCCGCTCCTCCTCGAGCGGGCCGGTGACACGCACGAGCGGCTCGTCCGGAAACACCGGCGTTCCCTCCGGCGGCGCGTGGATCTCGCAGGATGGCTTCAGCTCGCGCAGATACTCGAGAAATTCGGACGAGAACAGCTCCTGCTGCGCGAGGTAGTCGATGTCTCCGCTGGTGAAACGGAGGTTCTCGTACCAGGAGAGGAACGCCTCGAGACCGCAGAACACTGCGTAGCCGGCCCCGTCCGGGAGGTCACGGAAGAAGTACTCGAAGCTCGCCGGGCGCTGGTCGAGCCCGTGATGATGGTACCCGCCCATCATCGTCAGCTCGTAGAAGTCGGTGAGCAGGGCGAGGTCGCGCCGTTCGACCCAGCCGGCCGTCGAACCGTGTTCGCTGCGGTCGCGGTCGTGCATCACGCGAGCCGGCCCGCGGGCGTTTTCACGATGTTCGTCTCCACCAGTGTCGCGCCTTTCCCGCGCAGCGTGTCGAGCGCCTCCTGCTTGTCCGCGATCGCCTCCGTCGCGTCAGAGAAAACGTACGTGTCGAACCCGCGCTCGATCGCATGCTCGGTCGTGAACTGCACGCAGTAGTCGGCTGCGAGGCCGGCGATGAACACGCGCTCGACTGCGAGCGCGCCGCCGGGGCAGAAATCGTCCTGGACGTCAACAACGATAAGCGCATCCTTCTCGTTCAGCTCGATATTCCGCATACAGTTACCCTCCAGTCTCTATAGTTCGGTATGCAAAAGGGAGTATCGGGAACCATCTCCCTTTCATGCTGTCTTACGTAGTTTCTAATTGTCTGTTCCGGGTTCGGAGCGGGAATGTGGTAATGGAGAGGGATTCGTTTACTGCTGACGGGAGAGGGACGGTTGCTCGCAACCGTCCCCGGATCACGGTGTCGCCCGTGGGGCTCGCCCGCGCGGATGATCCGCCCTTTGACCAGCCCTTCGACATCGCTGCGTGCTGTCACAGGGGCACATCGGCGGACAGAGGGGGACGGTTGCTCTTGCAACCGTCCCCCGGTGTGCGCAGCGCCTGCAGGCAAACCCAGGGGCACGCGCCGGTCCGATCCCGCCTTTGCGACCGGCGGAGGGGGAGGTTATGTTTCCGGCTGGCGTTTTTCTCGATCAATCGGCGCCGTGAACCCGAACCCAGCCCGGACCGAAGCGAGTATGAGACTGTCGAAGGCGTTCATCCCCACGCTGAAGGAAGTGCCCGCGGACGCGGTCGTGACCAGCCACCGCCTGATGTTGCGCACCGGCATGGTGCGCGCGCTGATCGCGGGCGTGTACAGCTACCTCCCGTTCGGCCAGCGCGTCGCGCTCAAGGCGATCCGGATCATCCGCGAGGAGATGGAGCGGATCGACGCGCAGGAGTTTTTTCTCCCGACCCTGACCCCGATCGAGATCTGGGATGAGAGCGGCCGCAACCGCGACTTCGGCCCGGACATGTTCCGGCTCACGGACCGGAAGGACCGCGAGCTCGGGCTCGCGCCGACGCACGAGGAGGTGTTCTGCACGATCGCGCGCAACGAGCTCCGCAGCTACAAACAGCTCCCGCAGTTCTGGTACCAGTTCCAGATCAAGTTCCGTGATGAACCGCGCCCGCGTTCCGGCGAGCTGCGCACCCGTCATTTCATCATGAAGGATTCGTACAGTTTCGATCTCGACGAGCCCGGGCTCGACGCCAGCTATCAGAAGCACCGCGGCGCGTACGAGCGCATCTTCCGCCGCGCGGGGTTGAAGTACTTCGTCGTCGGCGCGTCGAGTGGCGTGATGGGCGGGTCCGGTTCCGAGGAGTTCATGGCGGAGTCGGACGCCGGCGAGGACACGTGCGCGATCAACGAGGAGAGCAGATACGCGGCGAACGTCGAGGTCGCAGCGTCCGCGGTCAACGACCCTCCGCTCGACGAGGAGCCGGTCGCGTTCGAGAAGGTGCACACACCCGGACAGCGGACCGTCGAGGAGGTGAGTACGTTCCTCGGGCTCGAACCGTGGCGGTTTGTCAAGTCGCTCGTGTATGTCGGTGATGACGGGCCGGTGATGCTGCTCGTGCGCGGCGACGACGAGCTCAACGAGGAGAAGCTGCTGCCGCTGCTCGGCGCGGCGGTCCGGCCCGCGGAGCCGGAGGAAGTGCGCGGGCTTGTCGGCGCCGAGATCGGCTACCTCGGGCCGGTCGGACTCGAGGGCAAACTGCCGATCTACGCCGACCACCGGCTGCGTGGCGCGCGCAACCGGGCGACCGGCGCGAACGAGAACGATTACCACGTCGTCGGCGTCCACGTCGGCGATACTTTCTCACCGGACAGGTTCTGTGACCTGCGCGTGGTGAAGGAGGGAGAGCCCGATCCGATCGGAGGAAATCCGCTGAAAATCGTGCGCGCGATCGAACTGGGCCACATCTTCAAACTCGGGACGAAATACAGCGAGCCGATGGGCGCGACCGTGCTCGACGAGCACGGCACGGAGACCCCGCTCGTGATGGGGTCGTACGGGATCGGCGTCGGCCGCCTGATCGCCGCCGTGATCGAGTCGAACGCGGACGAGTTCGGAACCGTGTGGCCGATGAGCATGGCCCCGTTCCACGTCGTGATCATTCTGATCAAGGCGAATGATGAGCGCGTCGCGGCGGAGGGCGAACGGCTTTACGAGCTGCTGAAACGGAGAGGGCTCGATGTCGCGCTGGACGACCGTGACGCACGCCCCGGGGTCAAGTTCAAAGATGCCGACCTGCTCGGACACCCGTTCCAGCTCGTCGTCAGCGAACGCAACCTGCCGGAGGGGAAGCTCGAGATCAAACGGCGCCGCACCGGGGACCGTGAACTGCTGCCCGCGGACGAGGCGCTCGCAAAGCTGGACGAGTGGATCGAGGAGGAGTGGAGCCGGGTGCGGGTGCCTGAGTGACCGGCAGGATCTCAGACATCCGACTTCCGACTTCTCACATCTGATTTCTGACATCTGACTTCTGACATCTGACACCTGACGACCGACAACCGACCGCCCGGGGACAGCGAGACAACGGACGCATCCATATGCCTATCAGCCGGATACGTGAAAAAGCGGGCCAGTACCGCGCCGCCCGTGAAGTGATGGAGATGGGGATCTACCCCTATTTCCGGCCCATCGACAGCGAGCAGGGCGCGACCGTGATCATGGACGGCCGTGAAGTCGTGATGATGGGCTCGAACAACTACCTCGGGCTCACCGGGCACCCGGAGGTGAAACAGGCGGCTCAGGAGGCGATCGACCGCTACGGCACCGGCTGCGCGGGCTCGCGGTTCCTCAACGGCACGCTCGCGATCCACGAGCAGTGCGAAGAGGTGCTCGCCGAGTTCATGGGTACCGAATCCGCGCTCGTGTTCTCGACCGGGTTCATGACGAACCAGGGCACGATCCCGTACCTCGTCCCGCGCGAGGGCGCGATGTTCATCGACCGCACGAACCACGCGAGCATCATCGACGCGACCCGGCTCGGCTTTGCACGAGTCGTCAAGTTCCGCCACAACGATATGGAGGATCTCGAGCGCAAGCTGAATGTGTCGAACGCGGAGATCCGGCTGATCGTCGTCGACGGCATCTTCTCGATGGAAGGCGACATCGCGCCGGTGCCGGAACTCGTGCGGCTCGCGGACGAATACGGCGCGGACATTGTCATCGATGACGCGCATTCGATCGGCGTGCTCGGCGAGGGCGGGCGCGGCACCGCCTCCCACTTCGGCCTCTCCGATCGCGTGCTCGGCACGATCGGCACGTTTTCGAAGAGCTTCGCGTCGATCGGCGGGTTCTTCTCCGGGCCGGAGGATGTCGTCCACTACCTGAAACACAAGAGCCGGCCGCTGATCTTCTCCGCATCCCCGCCGCCGGCGAACATGGCCGCTGTGATCAAGGCGGTCGAGATTATCCGCCGCGAGCCGGAGCGGATCGCTCGCCTGCATGAACTGACAAACTACCTCGTCCGTTCGCTGCAGGACGCCGGGTTCAGCATCCAGGATCACGGCACCCCGATTGTCCCCGTCTATGTCCGCGACGACTTCACCGTGTTCCGCGCCTGCCACATGCTGCAGGAGGAGGGTGTGTTCGTCAACCCGGTGGTCAGCCCGGCGGTCGCCCCGGAAGATGCGTTGATCCGGCTCAGCGTGATGTCCACGATCGAGGAGAAGCACATCGACTTCGCGGTGGAGAAGCTGATCAAGGTCGGCCGCGAACTCGGCTTCCTCGGCGAACAGATGGATCATGTAGCCCGGGTTCGCCGAACCCGGGACTGAGGAACGAAGACACGTAGCCCGGGTTCGCCGAACCCGGGCCATGCGCGGCGCAGCCGGACCTTTCGCGAATCTCGCTGGATCGGGGTTGGATTTATAGAGAGCTTATCCTACCTTACCCGCCGAGCGTAAACTAGGATAAGGTTGTGATAATTGGACCCCCGGCTGAATCCATACTCGCCCGGTGCGGGCACCCAGCCTCCCGAACTCGCCGGTCGCTCAGCCCTGCTTGAACATGCAGAGGTTTCTCTTGACCGGCTTCGCGGAGGGTATGCGGAACGGAGCCTGGTCTTCCATGGGCTGCGGGGCGTGGGGAAAACCGTGCTGCTCAACCGGATCAGGACCGATGCAGAGGACCGGGGCCTGATTGCATATGCGATCGAAGCGCCGGAGGACCGTTCGCTTCCATCGCTGCTCGCCCCAGCACTCCGCAGCATTCTGCTCCAACTCAGCAGAAAAGAGCACGCTAAGGAGTTCGCTCACAAGGCGCTGCAGGCCCTTTCCGGGTTTCTCACTTCGGTCAAGGTGAGCTACGGGGACATCGTTTTCACCCTCGATGTTGAACCCGAACCCGGTTTGGCGGACAGCGGAGATCTCGAGACAGATCTATTCGAGCTTCTTCGCTACACGGGAGAAGCTGCGGCGGCACAGGACACGGTGGTCGCGCTGTTCATCGATGAGATGCAGTACATCAAGATACATGAGCTGGGTGCTTTGGTCAGTGCTCTGCACGGTGCGATGCAGCGTGCGTTGCCGATCGCAGTTGTCGGCGCCGGGCTGCCGCAGCTGCTCGGCAGACTGGGCAAGGCGAAATCCTACGCGGAGAGGCTGTTCGAGTTCTTTCCGATTGACTCTCTGAGTGAGAGAAACGCGAGATATGCGCTGGTAAAGCCTGCGGAACGGAATCACGTTCACTATGGTGAAGAGGCGATCGCGAAAATTGTCGAAGCAACGCAGGGATATCCGTACTTCCTGCAGGTATGGGGAAAACACTGCTGGGACGAGGCTGAGCGATCTCCAATTACAGTGAGACACGTTCAACGAGCGTCGAAATACGCAATTGATGATCTCGATCAGAGTTTCTTCTTAGTCCGTTTTGACAGGCTTACGCCAAAAGAGAAGGAGTATATGCGCGCCATGGCCGAACTTGGCGATGGACCCCATCGATCAGGAGATATTGCGGCTCTTCTGGGGATGAAAGTCGAAGCTGCGGCGCCGCGTCGAAACAACTTGATCAGGAAGGGTATGATCTACAGCCCGGCGCACGGGGACACGGCATTCACTGTTCCGTTGTTTGCCGGATTCATGAAACGAATAATGCCGGAACCCGGGAGTGGCGGATGAGCGGGCGGATCAGCGTCGTCGAGGCGCCGGACGGGAAGCCGTACCGGGACTTTCTCGAGGTTCCGTACATAGTGCAGGGAAACAACCCGGTGTGGGCGCCGCCGTTGCGCGTGCAGCAGAAGGAGCTGTTCGACGAGCGCAAGAACCCGTTTTTCGAGCACGCGCGGATGCGCCGGTTTGTCGCGTATGTGAACGGCAACCCCGCGGGGCGGATCGCGGCGATCAAGGACGATGCGCACAACGCGACGCACGATGAGCGCACCTGCCACTTCGGCCATTTCGAGACGATCCACGACCGCGAGCTCGCGGCGGCCTTGTTTGCGGCGGTGGAGGATGCCGGCCGCGGCTGGGGGTTCGACATGCTGCGCGGGCCGTTCAACCCGTCGATCAACGAGGATCTCGGCATTCTCGTGAACGCGTTCGATCAGCCGCCAACGATCATGATGCCGTACAACCCGCCGCATTACCCGGAGCTGATCGAGGTGCTCGGGTTCACGAAGGCGATCGATCTCTACTGCTTCCGCGTGGACGAGGATGCGATGTCGCCGAAGCTCGCGCGCAGTGCGGAGGCGATCCGGAAGCGGACGAAACTGCGCTACCGTCACCTCGACCCGAAGCGGTTCTGGTCGGACGCGTACAAGGTGTGGGACGTGTACAAAGCCGCATGGGAGAAGAACTGGGGTGCGGTGCCGATGACGGAGGCCGAGTTCCGTCACCTCGCGAACAACCTGAAGCAGGTGTATGACCCCCGGCTCATCTACTTCGCGGAGGATCCCGCCCGGGGCGACCGGCTCGCCGGCTTCTCGCTCGCTTTGCCGGACATCAACGAGGCGCTGGTTACGATCCGCGGCGGCCGCCTGTTCCCGTTCGGGCTGCCGAAGCTGCTGTGGCGCACGCGCAAGGGCGCGATCCACCGCGTGCGCATCCTGCTGATGGGCGTGCTCGAGGACTACCGCGGGCGCGGGGTGGACGCGGTGATGTACTACGACCACTTCGTTGACGGCCCGAAGTACGGCTACACCGAGGGCGAGGTCGGCTGGGTGCTGGAAACGAACACGCCGATGATCCGCGCCGCGGAAATGATGGGCGCGCGCCGCACGAAAACCTACCGGATGTACGAAAAGCCGCTCTGATCCGATGCTCAGTGGACCGTCTCACATGGATCGAAGGATGACCAGGTGTCATCCTTCATCCCCCGCGCATCAGTTTGCGCGGGGGATAAAGGATCTCGAAAACACGAGGTCTGGCTGCATGGTACCGTTGTTTCTCGAGATCCCTTCGCTTCGCTCAGGGCAGGCTCTTCACTGCGCGCGGCTTGCGCCGCGCTTGTTCAGGATGACACTGTCGGCCGCTTAATCCATGAGAATCGGTCCACTCAGCGCTCGGATCGCCCGCACTTGCTCGACAAGCGCGGTTTTGGGGACGCCCGTCTCCTCCGAGATTGCCCTCGGCTGAGCGAACGGGATAACCGTCTGACAGGGAGTGAGCCCGCTCGCAGCTCCTCCCAGGCCGCTTCCCCTTGAACCGCCCGCGGCAGGCGAGCGACCTTGCATGTACAACTCAATCACAAACGACACGGGCGAATCAGATGGCGAACACGGTGCTCGTCACCGGCGCGAACGGCTTCGTCGGAAGCCACATCGTGGACGCGTTGCTGCGCGAGGGCTACAACGTGCGCGCGATGGTGCGCACGACCTCCGACCTCACGTTCCTCGAACACAAACCGGTCGAACTCGCCTACGGCAGCGTCGATGACCCCGCGAGCCTGCGCGAGGCGGTGAAACGTGTCCGCTGCATCGTGCACAACGCGGGCGTGATCTCCGCCGCCGACCCGTATCTCTACTACTACACGAACAGCGAGGGCACGCACAACCTGATCAAGGCGGTGCTCAGCCTGCGCAGGAAGCACCCGCCGCGGTTCCTGCTGATCTCGAGCCAGGCGGCGGGCGGTCCTTCCGGCACGCGCTGGAAACGGGAGGATGATCCGCGTGCGCCGATCACCGCCTACGGCCGGAGCAAGCTGCTCGCGGAGACGATCGTGCACAAATACAGCGACCGGCTCCCGGTGACAATCGTGCGCCCGCCGTCGGTGTACGGCCCGCGTGACCGCGCGTTCCTGCCGTTCTTCGAGCTGGTTGCGCGCGGTGTGATGCCCGTGTTCGGGCGGGGCCGGCTTGTGAGCTTCACCCATGTCCAGGACCTCGCGCGCCAGGTGGTCGTCCAGCTCGAGCACGAGAACGCGGTCGGCGGGATCTTCAACGCGGCGCCGTTCCCGCCTGCTTCGCTCGCCGAGTTCGGCGAGACGATCGCGGCCGTGCTCGGGGAAAACCCGCGGCGGATCCCGGTTCCGGACGCCCTGCTCCGCTACGGCTACCCGGTCGTCCACCCGCTGTTCACCCTGTTCGGCATCGACCCGCCGTTCCAGCCGGACAAGCTGCCGGACCTGCTCGCGCCGCGCTGGACGCTGGACGGGTCGAAAGCGGCCGACCGGCTCGGCTTCGAGGGGCGACTGCCGCTGCTCGCCGGGCTCGGCCAGACCGCCGAATGGTACCGGTGGAAGAAATGGCTGAAGACCCGCCGCGACCGGTTGCGCGAGAACGGGCGCGCGAAAACGTACATGCGCCCGATCTCGAACACGATGCGGCTCTATGACGAGAGCTGCGACCTGTGCGCGCTCGCGTTCGACAGGGAGGCGAAGACGAAGGTCCACTACGAGGACGGCGACTTCATCATCGTCGATTGCCTGATCTGCCGCGTGCCGATGGCCGTGCTCAGGGAGCACAGGGCGAGGTTCACCGAGAGCGAGCGCCGGCGGATCGTCGCCCTGTTCCGTGAACTGTTCGGCTACGCGGAGCCGGATTTCGAGCAGCGGCGTATCCCGGACCACGCGCACGTTCACTACCGCAAAGGCGGGCACGCGCCCCCGTGGACACGGCGCCCGGAGGAGACGGCGCATCGCCCCGGCGGGGCCGCGCCGGCCGGCGGAAACGGAGCCGCGACGGCGGCAACATCACACGGGAGCCGAGCGAAATGAGCCGACTGCTCGCGATCGACACCTCCGGCCGGGAGACGATCTGGACCGGCGTGGACAGCGGCGATCCGGTCGATCCGGTCACCGTGGAGCCGGGTCGCCGTCACGACGCCTTACTCGCGGACGGCGTCAACCGCTGGCTCGACGAACACGGCCGGCGTCGCAATCTGGACGCGATCGCGGTCGTCACCGGGCCCGGCGGGTTCACAGGGCTGCGCGTCGGCATCGCGTTCGCGAGCGGACTCGCCGCCGCGCTCGCGTTCGATCTCGTGCCCGTCTCCGTCGAAGAGGTGCTCGGCGCGAGTGTCGATGAAGGGTTGGTATGGGCGCTCACCCGCGCCGGGCGCGACCAGATGCGGGGCCGGGTCGTGCGCGGCGGGGACGAGCCGGAGCTGCTCGGCGAGCCGGCCGTGTTCGACCCGCGCGCGCAGATCCCGGCGCCCGCGGGCGAGCAGCCGCTGCTCCCGCTCGGTGAGGGGTACGAGCTGCACCATGACGCGATCGACCGGGCGCTCGGTAGTCGCCTGCTCCGGCGCGTGCGTCTGCACCCCCCGGCCGTCGCACTCGCGCTCGCCGCGGACCACGCGTTCAACGCCGGCCGGTTCGTCACCCCGCTCGAGATCGATGTCGAATACGGCGCCGACTTCCGGCCGACGCCGAAACCCGGCCCGCGCTGACTCCGGCCGCTCTGACCCGTACATTCGCAGTGACGATCCCGTCGGCCGACTCCGGACCCGGTCATGAACCGCACCGCCGCTGATCAACCAGTAGATTTCCCGTTTTCACATCCCTGCGACATCGCAAACTGACGCGCTGTCACAGGGGCACTTGCGTGTACCGGCCGTGCGGGCTTGCCCGCGCGGTTGATCCGCCGGCAAGTGAGCGCAGCCCTGCGACATCGCTGCGCGCTGTCACAGGGGCACGTTCCAGGGGGGTGCTCGCAGCCGCGCTGATTCCTCGCGGGCGGAGCTGCGGACTCGATACTCGCTACTCGGAACTCGCTACTGATCCCGCGCCGCCCGTGCGCTCACCCTTCGTCGAGCCGGATCCGGGCCTGTTCGGCTTCCTGCGACTCGGGGTACTGCTGGACGATCCGTCGGTAGAGGGTGCGCGCGCCCTGGCGGTCGCCGGCGTTCTCGCGGAGGATGCCCCGTTTCAGCAGCGTAGCGGGGAGACGGGCGCTCTCCGGGAACCGCTGTTCCACCTGCTCGAACGCGGCGCGTGCGGAATCGGGCTTGTTCTCCGCCATGAACGCTTCCCCGAGCCAGTAGAGCGCGTCGTCGGCGAGGTCGGAATCGGGGAAGCGGTCGAGCAGCTCACGGTAACCCATGCGCGCGAGCTCGTATTCGCCGCGCAGGTAGTCGGCCTGGCTCTGGTCGTAGAGGTTGCGCTCTTCGGACGAGGCGCTCGCGGCGGTGCCGGTCGGCGCGAACCGTTGCAGCGATTGGTTGAGCGACTCGAGCTCGTCCATCAGGTTCGAAAGGCGGCGTTCGTTGTCTTCGAGGCGGGAGGTGAGCGCGAGGAAGCGCCGTTCGAGCTCCTGGTAGCTTGCGCTCTGGTCGGCGCGCATCGCGCGCAGCGACTGGCTCACATTGCCGCCGAGCAGGTTGCGCAGGCTGTCGAGTTCGGCTTCGATCCGATCGAGCCGGTCGTCCATCTGCACCATCCGCCCGCGGAACTCGCCGTGATCCTCCTGGAACCGGCGGATGTCCTCCTTCGACGCGGCGCAGGCGAACGCGAGCAGCCCGGCGAGCACGATCGCCGGCAGGGGTTTCACTGTGCCCGTCATCAGCTCACTCCCGTCATTCCATCAGCTCGCCGCTCGCACCGCTCACCGGACAACCGTGACCGCGCGCCGGTTCATCCGCCACACATCCTCGCCGGTTCCGCGCACCGCCGGCCGTTCCTCACCGTAGCTGATCAGGCGCATCCGGCCGCCGTCGATCCCGTAATCGACGTAGTACTGTTTGGCTGAATAGGCGCGCCGTTCGCCGAGTGCGAGGTTGTATTCGGTCGAACCGCGCTCGTCGCAGTGGCCCTCGATCACGACCGACCAGTCGGGATACCTGCGCAGCAGCTCCGCGTTGTGGCGGAGCGCTTCGCGTGCGTCCGACGTGAGCGCCGACTCGTCGAACTCGAAATAGACGACCTTGAGCGCCTCACGGTCCCGCCGTTCCTGCTCGCGGGCGCCTTGTTCGGCGAGCCGTTGCTGTTCGAGGCGGCGGCGTTCGAGCTCCTCTACGGAGGGCAATGTGTCCGGCCGCTCCGGTTCCGGCTCCGGTTCAGGTTGCAGGCTCTGGAACCCGGTGGTATCGACCGGGATCTGCTCCGGCGGCGCTTCCTGCTGCTTCGCCGCGCAGCCGAGCAGGAACCCGGCGGCGGCGAACGCGAGTAGCACTGTCAGGAGGGCGGCGGTTCGCATGAGCACCTCGTGGCTGCAGGGACGGGATTGCCTGGCTCGCTCGATCCTGAGCAAAGAATCTACGGGCCGCCGGGCACACGTCGCAATCGCGCCCGAGAGACGCGTCCCGCCGCAGCCGGCTTGACAGCGCGAGCCGGGGGCGCGTACTTTCCGCACCTGTGTTGCGCCAGTTCTGGGGATTGGTGTAATGGCAACACGCCTGACTCTGGATCAGGTAATCAAGGTTCGAATCCTTGATCCCCAGCCGAGGAGAGGCTGACTCAGATGCGGGTCGGCCCCGTTTTTGTGTCCAGAGGTGCAGTCAACGTGGCGCCGGTTCGCTGTGAGCCGGCCCTTTTCTCGTTCCACCCCCCCTGATTGCCGCGAGACCGGCGGCGCGTTTTGACGGTGATTCCCGGGCCGTATATTGCCCGGGTGATCTGTGGACGGGGAAACGGGGCAGGCTGATGTCGTACCTGGTGATGGCGAGACGGTGGCGGCCGCAGCGGTTCGCGGATGTGGTCGGGCAGGAGCATGTGACGCGCACGCTGCAGCGGGCGATCGCGCGCGGGCGGGTTGCGCACGCCTACCTGTTCACCGGACCGCGGGGCGTGGGCAAGACGACGACCGCGCGCCTGCTCGCGATGGCGGTCAACGACCCCGAGCTCATCGATTCCGGCGACGGGCTCCCCGAACTCGACCCCGACCGTGAACAGAACCGCGACATCGCCGCCGGCAGCGCGCTCGACGTGATCGAAATCGACGGCGCCTCGAACAACAAGGTCGAGGACGTGCGCCAGCTCCGCGAGTCGATCAAGTACGCCCCGACCTCGCTCGCGAAGAAGGTGTATGTGATCGACGAAGTGCACATGCTGAGCCAGGCCGCGTTCAACGCGCTGCTGAAAACGCTCGAGGAGCCGCCGGATCACGCGATGTTCATCTTCGCGACGACCGAGGCGCACAAGGTGCCGGCGACCGTGCTCAGCCGCTGCCAGCGCTATGATTTCAAACGGATCCCGACGAAGCAGATCCGCGAACAGCTCGTGAAGATCGTCGAGGCGGACGAGCTCGCGATCGATGACGACGCGCTCACCGCGATCTCGGTGAAGGCGGACGGGGCGTTGCGTGACGCGCTCTCGATCCTCGACCAGCTCGTCGCCTACCAGGGCGGGGAGCGGATCACGGAGCAGGTCGTCCGCCAGGCGCTCGGACTGATCGGCGGCGAGATCTACTTCCGGACGACCGATCTCGCCGCGAGCGGCGATGTTTCCGCCGCGCTCGCGGTCGCGCGCGATCTCACATCAGGCGGCCATGACCCGCGCGAGTTTCTCCGCGGCCTGCAGCAGCACGTGCTCCGCTACCTGTTTCTCAAGGCCGGCGGGACGGCTGATGAGCTCACGGTCACCGAGGAGGAGCGGGCGCGTTACGCGGACACGCTCGCGAACCTCGACGACGAAGACCTGCTGCGGATCGGCGAGTGGGCGTCCGAGGCGGAGGATCTGCTCCGCGACGCGCTCGACCCGGTTCTCCGGCTTGAGCTGCTGCTCGTGCGGATCGCGAAGATGGACCGCGCGGTCGAACTCGGCGCGCTCCTGCAACGGATGGGCGTCGAGCCGGACTCGTTCCGCACCCCGCGGCGGCGGCCGCAGGGTCCGGCGGCGGGAGCGACGTCCGCGGAGAACGGCCCCGGCCCGGGCGGCGGAGCGAGCGGCCGCGGGCCGGAGCACGGTCCGGAGCGCGCGCCCGCGGGCGGAACCGGCGCCGGCGGCGCGGGCGCGGAGTCCGATCCGGGTCGGGCTTCGGCGGCGAAACAACAACCCGGGCCCGTCGCCGTGCTCGACGAAACGGACGAACCGGACGAAGCCCGACCCGGATCGGACTCCGATACGGTCGCGGCGAACGGAACCTCCCGCGAGCGTGTCAACGGGGCCGACCGCGCAGCATCGCCCGCGGATCACGCGGCGGGCGAGCCCGAGGCCGCGGAACAGGGCGAAACCGACACTCCGGAAGCGGAATCCCCGAACGCTCCCGCTGCGGAGACGGGGCCAGGGAGCGGATCGGACCCGCGCGAGCTGGACGAAGAGGAGCCGCCGGCCGGCGACGAACCCGGGATCACGCTGGTGCAGGTGCGGGAGGCGTGGCTCGACTTCTGCGACAGTGTCGAGGACGGCCGCCGCCTGCTCGGCTCCCACCTCGAACGCGGCGCGCCGACGTCGCTCGAGGACGGGTCGCTCGAGGTCACGTTCGAACCCGCGTGCGCGTTCGAGTTTGAAAACGTGTTCAAGCACCGCGACGAGATCGGGCGCGCGTTCCGCAGCCAGTTCGGCGAGAGCCGGCGGATTGTCGTGAAAAAGGGAACGGTGCCGGAGAGCCTGCGCCCGGCGAAACGGCCGAGCGAGCACGAGCAGCGCCGGCAACGCTTCGAACAGCTGCTCGAGCAGAACCCGGTGTGGAAGCAAATGGTCGAGCGCTTCGAGCTGAAATGAGCTTTGAGATCCGGCGCGGGCGGCGGCTACATTGTCGGGTCTGAAACCTGAGGATTGACAGGAGAGATACAGTCGATGAAGGGACTCGGCGACATGGGCGGCATGCTCAAGAAGATGCAGAAGGAAATGGCGAAGGCACAGGAGGAACTCGCCGACCTCGAAGTGACCGCGACCAGCGGCGGCGGGATGGTCACCGTCACCGCGAACGGGAAGCAGGAAGTGGTCGCGATCGAGATCAAGCCGGACGCAGTCGATCCGGACGATGTCGAGATGCTCGAGGATCTCGTGCTCGCAGCGATCAACGAGGCCCTGCGCCAGGCATCCTCCGCCGCCCAGGAACACATGGCGAAGGTGACCGGCCCGCTGCAGTCGATGCTCCCACCCGGGATCGGGCTGTAGCCCGTCGGGGAACTTCCATGGCCTCCACACTCCCACCCGCCGTACTCGCGCTCCAGGACGAACTGTCGAAGATGCCCGGGCTCGGGAAGAAGAGCGCGCTGCGGATGGCGATGTACCTGCTGCGCAGCGACCGTGAAACTGTCGAGCGCCTGTCACGCGCTGTGATCGACGTGAAGGACAAGGTCGAAGTGTGCACCGTGTGCGGGTTCCTCTCCGACCGCGATCCGTGCCACATCTGCCACGACCCGAAGCGCTCGTCGAAGATCGTCTGCGTCGTCGAGCAGCCGACGGATGTGATCGCGCTCGAGAAGGGGAACGTGTTCCCGGGCAGATACCATGTGCTCGGCGGGGTGCTCGCGCCGCTGGAACACGTCGGCCCGGAGGACATCAACATCCGCGGGCTCGTGAACCGGATCGAGAGCGAGGGCATCGAGGAGGTGATCGTCGCGACCAATCCGACCCCGGAGGGGGAGCAGACGGCGTACTACATCGCGAAACTGCTCGCGCCGCGGGGGGTGAATGTGTCGCGAATCGCGCGCGGGATCCCGGTCGGCGCCGATCTCGAGAACGCCGACGACCTCACGCTCACCCGCGCGCTCGAGGGCCGGAGCCGGCTCGACTGACCCGGCCGGCCAGGCTGCACAGCCCAGGGTGTACCGGCCGTGCGGGCTTGCCCGCGCGGTTGATCCGACGGTGAATACACAGTTTTCGCGTCCCTGCGACATCGCCGCGCGCTGTCACAGGGGTGCATGGCGCAGCGTGAAACCCGCGGCAAGCCCCGGGCCACGCATCGCGGAGCCGCGAGCGGGAAGAACCGGACAGATCGTGCCATGAGCCTGCCCGCATCGGTGAACATCGGCCTCGACATCGTGCGCGTGACCCGGCTCGCGCAGCACGCGGATGACATGGCGTTCCTCCGCCGGATCTTCACCGAGGACGAGCTCGTCGCGATCCCCGACGGGACGAACCGTGATGAGCGCCTCGCCGGGCGCTGGGCGGCGAAGGAAGCGGTCGCGAAAGCGCTCGGCTGCGGGTTCGGCGCCGACCTCACCTTCCGCGACGTCGAGATCCTGCACGGCGAGAGAGGCGAACCGATCGTCACCCTCTCCGAGTTCGCCGCGTCCCGTCACGGCCGCCCGGTGATCACCGTCTCGATCTCCCACGACGGCGACTACGCGGCCGCGATCGCCGCTGTGTACCGCCGCTGATCATCCGACGTCACAGTCATGCCCGCGCACGTGCCGTTCCCCATGCCCCGAGCCTGCTTGCAGGCTGGGTTGCGAGGGTGGCCCGGGGCTTCAGCCTCGGGTCTCATCCACTTACCCTTGCCCTTGACTTTAGTCAAGGATAGCCAAACCTCGGATGAGCCGCGGTTGCGAGCAACCGCGGGCCTGTACAAACTTGCCCTTGACTTTAGTCAAGGATAATCAAACGGTTGTCTGGCGAGGTTCGGTCACCCGTTGATCAGCCGCGGTGACGGCCTGCGGCGCGTCCCCGCGGGCATGTTTGCTCCGCAGCCCGCAGCCCGCAGCCGCTCGGAGCAACCGCGAGCGTGAGACTCGGGCAACCGGCAACGCGGATCGCGTTTCCGAGTATATTGAATGTGTCGAAGCCGGTGGATACACAATCCGCCGCGAGTTGAACCTCAGCCAGGACCGCGACTGTGCCGCCTGCATCTCCCGCTCGTTCCCGCGCCGATTCCACGCACTCCTCATCAGTTCACCGGTCGTTGCTGATTCTGCTCGCTGGAGCGATTCTGCTCGCGGCGCTGCTGCCCGCCGGTGCGGACGCCCGCCGTCGTTTCGAGGAGGGGGACTGGTTGTCGTGGCCGGACCTGCGCAGGTTCGTTGATTTCGAAGTCGGGCGCAATCACGTGTACATCGCGACTGACAACGGCATCCTCCGCTGGGACCGGACGAATGAGCGCTGGCTCGACCCGTGGTTCAGCGTGCCCGGCCCGCTCGAACAGGCGATCTTCCTGCGCGAGGTCGTGCAGGTGCGCGAGGATCCGCTCACCGAGGACGTGTGGGTCGAGCTCCCGGACGGCTGGGTGATGCGCGATCACAGCCGGCGGTTCTGGGAGCGGAAGGACGCGCCGTCCGGGTCGCTGCGCGAGCGGCTCTACCGTGAGAAAACGCCGAAAGCGCGGCCCGACCGCGGGCTGATCGCGCCGTTCCTCTACCAGGTCGATGTCAATGACGACGCGCTCAAGTACCGGAACCAGGAGTGGCCGTTCGCCGGCGGCACCGAGGACGGCTGGGGGATCGAGATCTACGGCTGGGACGGATTCGGCGTCGGCACGCTCGACAAGTACTCGCCGACGCTCGAACTGTACCCGCAGGGGGTCGGCCCGTGCCCCGGGCTCGCGGTCACCGACAGCACGGTGTGGGCCGCCGGCGATCTCGACTACGACGACGGCTGGCTGTGGAAACGGTCCCGCGCCGGGGAGAACGAACGCTGGCAGTTCTTCCATCCCGCCGTCGTCTGGGGCCTCGAAACCGGCTCGCTGACCTCGCTCCAGGTCGATGAGAGCGGGCGTGTCTGGCTCGCCACCGACGACGGGATCATGTTCGGGAACGGAAAACGGTTCCGTCACCTGCGCAAGCAGGACGGGATGCCGAGCTCGCGGCTGCATGACGTGCAGCCGTTCGCCGGCGGCGCGTGGGTTGCGACCCGCTACGGGCTCGCGTTCATCGACCCGGAGAAACCGGAAATCATCCGCCCGGACAGGGAAGCGTACCCGGAAGTTGCAGGCGGAATGTGGGGCCAGCTCGCGGCGTACGGCGATACGTTGTACGCGTCCGGGCCGGGCATGCTGGTGAAACACACGCGCGGCGGGGGCTGGGTCGAGATCGAGGTACCGACCACCGTCGGCGCCGGCTCCGACCCGATCACGCTGTGGGCGGACGGCGGCTGGATCGCGATCGGCGACCGCACCGGGATCGCGTGGCGGAGCCCGGAGGGCGAATGGCGGCAGGCGTTCGCGACGCAGTGGAGGGACGGCTACGTGTTCTCGATCGACTTCCACGGCGGTTACTTCTGGCTCGGCACCGACCGCGGCCTCGCGAAATACGACCCGGTCGAGAAGGACGCGATCCTGTACACGGTTGAGGAAGGACTGCCGGGCAACGTGATCTACGAAGTGTTCGGCGACGGCGACTGGCTGTGGCTCGCGACCGACGTCTCGCTCGCGAAGTTCCTCTGGAACGTGCCGGAACGGATTGATTGAGCCGCGGCAGGGAGGCTCGGGGCTTGCCGGGGTTTCGTACACGTCTGGAGCACATACCCTTGCCCTTGACTTTAGTCAAGGATAATCAAACGGTTAGTCGACCGACGCGTGGCCGGGGCTTCAGGAGTCTGGATTCTGGAGTCGGGGGATCCGGGTGGCCCGGGGCTTGTCCCGGGTTTCATGCACTGCATGTTCAACCGCGCCGAGGAGCCCTGCGACATCGCTGCACGCTGTCACAGGGGCACGTTGGAAAGGGGACGCTTGCTCGCAAGCGTCCCCGGACCCGACAGGTGTGGCCCGGGGGTTGCATACCGGTTTCGTTCCGCGCTTGACAAGCAAGCGCGGGCACGAGACAATGGCTTCCCGCAGCCCGCAGCCGGTCGCATCCGCGTGTCATCCGCCCCGGGGTCGGCGACCCCGGGCTACACTCCAACGGAGTGGATGTTCGCCAACGGACAATGAACCTTTCCCTGCTCACAATCGTCGCGACATCGCTGCTGCTCGCCGCGGCGCCGGCGCTGCCTTCACCCCCTGCTACAGCGACGGCGGAGCTGAGTGGTGCGCTTGTCCCGGAACCGGTCGAAGCGCGCGCGAAGTTCCTCGATGCGCTCGCGCATGAGGATTACATTCGTGCGGAGTCGATCGTCGATTCGCTGTCCTCCCCGGAACTGCGCGCGATCCGGCCGTGGGCGGATTTGCTGCGCGCGACCCTGCTCGCGACGCGCGCGGTCGATCTCGGCGAAACCGGCGCACAGGACCGGTTCCGTGAGACCGTCGCAGCGGCGCGCAGGTCGTTCGAGGTTCAGCTCGAGCTCGCCGGCGATTCGCTGGCGGCGCGGCAGCGCGCGTCGCTCGCATACGCGCTCGGCGCGCTCGACCTGCTCGAGACGCAGTGGGCGAACGAGGTCGAGGGCGATGCGCTCGCCGCCGTCGGCCCCGCCCGGCGCGGGTACAGCTATATGAGCCGCGCCGTCGAACTCGACTCGACCCGGCTCGACGCCCTGCTCGGCGCCGCCGCGTACCGGTTCTTCCGCAGCGATGTGCTCAAATTCCTCGCGTGGACGCCGTTCGTCCGTGACGAGCGCGAGCAAGCGATCGCGCAGATGCGGCGGGTGGTGGAGACGCCGAACCCGTCCCAGCCGGCGGCGGCGACCGCGCTCGCGTGGTCGTTGATCGAGATGGACCGTCCCGCGCAGGCCGCGGAGGTGTGTGAGATCTGGCTCGCGAAGCTGGGCGAGGTCCGCCACCTGCTCGAACCGTGCGCGAAGGCGTACTTCGTGGTGCGGCGCCGGGACGAGGCGCGCGCGCTGTACGACCGTTACCTTGAAGCGCTGCGAACCGCGCCGGTTGTCAACGATCGCCGGCTGCTCGGCGCGCTCAACCGGGCGGCGCAGGTCGCGGCGGAACAGGGCGACTGGGCCGGCGTGGAGGAATACGCGGCCGAGGCGCTCGACCGGCCGCTCACCGAGAGTGAGTGGAACGAACTCGACGACTTCCGTGACGCGTTCGAAGAATACAGGGAACAGGCCCGGCGGCGGGCCGGCGACGACGGCGCGGCCGTCCGCTGACACCGCCCGCGAACTGATCGCCGCCGCGGGCGAACTCGCGGAGCAGCGCGGCGAGGATGTGTACGCGGTCGGCGGGTATCTGCGCGACCGCCTGCTCGGGCTCCCGTTCCGCGGCGAGGTGGACTTCTCCGTGGTCGGCGACGGCCCGGCGTTCGCGCGCGCGTTCGCGGAGAGGGTCGGCCACCGCGGGCGCGTCGCAGTCTATCGCCGCTTCGGCACAGCCTCGTTCGTCACCCGCGGCGTCCGCCTCGAGTTCGCGACCTCCCGCCGCGAGAGTTACCGCGAACACAGCCGCAACCCGATCGTCGAACCGGCCCCGTTCGGCGAGGACCTCGCGCGCCGCGACTTCACGATCAACGCGATCGCGATCGATTGCCGCGAACCCGATCGGATCGTCGATCCGTTCGCCGGCCGTGACGACCTCGCGGCGAAGCTGATCCGCACCCCGCTCGATCCGGAGCGCACGTTCAGCGACGACCCGCTCCGCATCCTGCGCGCCGTCCGCTTCGCCGCCCGGCTCAGGTTCAGGATCGAGCCGGCCACGTGGGCCGGGATGGTCGAGAACGCCCGCCGGCTCGAGATCGTCGCGCCGGAACGGATCAACGACGAGTTCTTCCAGATCCTCGCGCTCGATCCGCCGTCGCGCGGGCTCCTCCTCCTGCACGAGTGCGGCGCGCTCGCGGTGATCTACCCCGAGATCGACGCGCTCGCCGGGGTCGATCAGGTCGGCCGCCACGCGCACAAGGACAACCTGCTCCATTCGATCAAGGTCACCGACAAGGTGGCGAAACAGACCGGCGATCTCGGCCTGCGCTTCGCCGCGCTCGTGCATGATATCGGGAAACCGCGCACGAAACGGTTCGAAAAAGGGCAGGGGTGGACGTTCCACGGCCACGAGCACCTCGGCGAACGGATGATCCGGAAGATGGGCCGGCGCTGCAAGTGGCCGGACGAATTGACCGATCGGACCGCGAAACTCGTCCGCCTCCACATGCGCCCGATGAATCTGCAGGACGAAGGCGTCACCGACAACGCGATCCGCCGGCTCGTCGTCCAGGCCGGGGAAGACATCGACGACCTGCTCACGCTGTGCCGCGCCGACATCACATCCGGCAATGAAAAGAAGGTGCGCCGCTACCTGAGCGCGTTCGATTCGATGGTCGAACGGATGGATGAGATCGAGGCGAAGGACGCGTTGCGCAGGTTCCAGTCGCCGATCCGCGGCGATGAGATCATGGCGCGCACCGGCCTGCCCGAAAGCCCGCGCGTCGGCCTGATCAAAACCCTCATCGAAGAGGCGATCCTCGACGGCGAAATCCCGAACACACGCGCGGGCGCGGAGCGCATCTTCGACGAAGTGGTTGCACAGGTAGGCCGGTTCGACGATCGGCAAGTCCTGCGCCGGCTGCGCGCGCTCAGCAAAGCCCGCGCGGAAGGAAAAGCGCTCCCGCCGGAGTTCGACATGTAAGCCGCGAAAAAGCCCCGCGCAACCCGCCCCCCCGCCCGCGAACACCCCGGACTGGTCGAGAGAACGGCGGGACGGGTGGCCCGAGTTGCGCTGTCCGCTGTGCCACCATGCCGCTATGCACTATGCCCATGCCTGCTGTGCAGGCATGGATGCGACACGGTAGCACGCTTGTTCCGGCGGGCTGCGGGCCGGGTATGCACTATGCCCATGCCTGCTGTGCAGGCATGGGTTCAACGGGGGGTATCTCCCGTCACCCCGTTCCTGGGACG
>JAANWZ010000065.1 GCA_018263585.1 Calditrichota bacterium
CGGCGCGCGAACGACGCGCGAGAACTGTCATCCTGAACAAGCGCGGCGTGCAAGCGCCGCGCGCAGTGAAGGATCTCGATAGTCCACCCGGGAAGGATGTCGAGATTCTTCACTTCGCTTCGCTGCGTTCAGAATGACACGTTGTCGCTTCGCTTCGTTCAGAATGACGCATTATCGCTTCGCTTCGTGCAGAATAACACGCTGCCAGTTATCTCGCTCGGAATCACCGATCGCGTTCGCGGCCGGTCCGCGAGTCAGCGCGTTCACGGGCGTGTTTTCCGGCCGGAATCAGTCCGGCGACGACGAACCCGAGCAGTGCGCCGTAGCCGGTCGTGATCCACGGGTTGGCAGTGAGCGGGCAGGTTCCGGTCACGCACCCGACCTTCGCCCAGTACAGCCAGCCGAGGAACCCGCCCGCGAGCACGCCGGCGATGTGGACAATCACGGTGAGCCGTTTGTTCACGGCGCGCCCCCGCCCGGATCGGCCAGGTTCAGCACCTTCATCAGCCGGTAGCACACGTCATCGGGCGCCTTCTCGGACTCCACCTTCTGGAACACGCGCACGGTCGCGCCGAGTGTGTCCATCTCCGCGCGCCAGTGAGGATCGTCCTTCAGCTCGTCGATCAGCCGGTGGCATTCCGCCCGGCCGCGTTCACGGCCGAGATACACCTCGAGCATCTCGCAGAGCTGTTCCGGGGTGAGCAGGTTTCTATCCTTTGCTCGCACGTCAGGTCCCTTCCGCGAATTCCGCGAGTTGCGCGCGCAGTTTCACGCGCGCCCGGTGCAGGTCGGCCTTGATCGCAGAGACGGTTTTCCCGAGCCGTTCCGCGATCTCCGCCATCGACAGGCCCTCGAGATCCTTGAGCACGAACGCCGTGCGCAGGTGCGGCGGCAGCGACGCGATCCCCTCGTTCAGCTTCCGCTTCAACTCCTCGTTCAGCGTGAGCTCGAGCGGGTTCAGGTCCACCGACGGCAGCACGCGGGAGCCGTCAGCCGAGTTCTCGTCCTCCTCCGCCGGATCCTCCGCGATCGGCACGAAGTACCGGTTCTTCCGCGCCCGCATCCGCATCAGCGCCGCGTTCGTCGCGACCCGGTGGATCCATGTCCCGATCCGGCTCTCGCCGCGGAACCGGTCGAGCTTCTCGAACACGTTGAGAAACGTGTCCTGGAGCACGCTCTCCGCCTCGTCGGCGCTGCCGGTCAGCTTGAGCGCGAGGTTGTACACGTTGTCGCGGTGCTCGAGCACGATCCGCGTCTTCGCGTCACGGTCGCCCGCGAGCGCGCGCCGGACCAGCTCCGCTTCGCGTTCGTACTCGCGCCGGGCCTGTTCCTGTTCAGCAGGCTGTCCGTGTTTCTCGTCCATGCGGAGAAGATACAGCCGGGGCCGGGGCGATCAGAACCTGACCCGTTCGCGCCGGCCGGCTTCGCGAGCGCGCAGTTCGCCCGGCTCACGGCTGTGCCCCCGCAGGTGAGATGCGGGAGCGGCACGGACGTTTCGCGGGAAATCGCGCGCGGTGATATGCCGGTAAGACCGGGCCGGTCAGCGCCGGCTCAGTTGCCGGACGAAATCGGAGAGACTGTCCGGGCTCAGGTCAACCGTGCCGCGGAAGCGGGCGAACCAGTCGGCGGCGTCCTGGAGCGAATCGCGCCGGAACCTGATCAGATGGCTGCGCCCGCGGCGCACGCGCGCAATCAGGCCGGCGTCCTCGAGCATACGCAAGTGCCGTGAGATCGCGGGCATCGTCACGCCCGCCTCATCCGCGAGATCGCTCACCGTCGCCTGCTGCGCGGAGACGCGTTCGAGCAGCGCCCGCCGCAACGGGTTCGCAACCGCCTGCAGCACACGGTCGAGACGTTCCGCATCTTGAACGGAGGGTTCGGTCACGAGCGCCGGATCTGTGGTGGTCCCCTTCCAATCAACCTACGTCCCCCCCTCGCGAGCGCGCAAGATCGGCGCGCGTTTCGAACGAAGCGGTCACGACAAGCGGCGCCGGGCGAGCAATTCAGCGAGAAACTCGCGCGTCGCCAGGCCGCGGCGGTCCCAGTGCAGTTCGCGCGCGCGTTCGTGGGCGGCGGCGCTCAGCGTTTCGTGACGGTTGCGGTCCGCGAGCAGCGTCTCGAACGCTCGCACGAGCGCGCGGCGGTCGCCGGGCGGGACGTAGAAGGCCGCGTCTCCGGCCAGCTCGCGCACCGCCGGCAGGTCGGACGCGACCACCGGCAACGCAGCGCCGAGGTAGTCGAACAGCTTCGACGGCGCGGTCAGGTAGCGGTTGTAGAACGTGTCGCGCAGCGGGAGCACCGCGACGCTCACCTGCGACAACCAGTGCCGCAGTTGTTCCGACGAGACCCAGCCGGTGACATCGACACGATCGAGAAGGCCCGTTTCGGCAAGTCGTACCCGCATCCGCCGCGTCTCCTGCGCGCCGCGGCCGCCGATCAGGAGCAGGCGCACGTCCTCACGGCCCAGCTCGCGGTACGCCCTGACAACATCTTCCGCCCCCTTGATCCCGGACAACGACCCGACGTAGCCGATCGTCTTCTTCTCGAGCCGTGACCGATCCGGCGGGTCGGCGCGGTTCACGCCCGGAGGCAGCGCCCGGATCGGGATCGACAGGTGGCGGGCGTACCATTGCGCCTGCGTCTCGAGCAGCGCGATCAGTCCGTCGAGCAGCGGCAGATGTTCTCGCTCGTACCGCTGGTAACGGATCGCGCGTTTCCCGGAGATGTCGTCACGGGCGGCGAGGTCGAAGTAGAAGTTGTGGGAATCGTGGACGGCGACAAACCCTCGGCGACGCCAGCGGGCGAGGAACGGAAGCGCGCGGGTGTCGCGCGACATCACGGTGTTGACGCCGTGCAGCCGCCGCAGTCTTCCCAGCAGCCGGCCGGCGCGGGTGAAGAAGACGAGCCGGTCGTTCGCGGGGCGCCACGACGGCGTCGGGAGCACGTGGATGTGCAGGTTGTCCGGTGGGTCGATGTCGTACTCGCCGCGGAGCACGGCGGTCGCGTCGTCGTACGAATGCCCGCGGTATCGGTCCGGCGAGCGCACGATCAGGTGTGCTTCCACGCCCGCGCGCGCGATCGCGGAGAGATAGCCGGCTGTGAACGGTCCGGCGGGAATCTCGGACGGCCAGCGAATCTGGCTCACGTACGCGATCGTCGGCTGCATTCGTCTCCGCCAGGGTATCGCCCGGGCCCGTCGCACTTGCGCCCCTGCCTCGTGCCCATGCTTTCACACCCGCCGTCTCGTGCCCGCACTTGCTTGCAAGTGCGGGAGCCGCGCCTGCATTCTTGCGCACCCCCGTGTACCGGCCGTGCGGGCTTGCCCGCGCGGCTGATCCGAAGGTGAATCTACCGGACGCTCAGCCGCGGTGACGCCCTGCGGCGCGTCCCCCCGGGCATGAGGCGTGCACGCAAGCGTCCGGATCCGCGTTTGACGAGCAAACGCGGGCACGAGCTCACGTCTCAACGCGGGCACACGCTCAACGCTCACGGCTCGCGTACCGAGATCATTCCGCCTGTGCGCTCTGCTGGTGCTGCTGCGGCTGGTTGCCGATGAAAATCTCCGACAGCATCTCCTCGTTGAAGTAGAAGACACGGTCGGCGCGGGTTGCGAGCGACTCGGACAGCCCGCGCGGGAAGAACGCGCTCACCAGTTCGAGGCCCATCTCCTTGCCGAATTCGACAACCTCCGCGAGGTCCTTGTCGCCGGACACGATCACTGCCACTTCGCAGGCGCGGTTCACCGCGAGCCGGACGAGGTCGATCGCGAGCTTCACGTCGAGCCCTTTCTCGACGGCGTAGTGCTTGCGCGCAGCGTCCTCGCCGCGCACCTGGTAGTACACGAGTTTGCCGAGCCGGAGCGTGAGGTGCTGTGTGTGCGCGAGGTGGGTGATGAACCGCTGCTGTTTCTCGTAGTTCTCCGGATCGAACTCGGGATCGACCTTCGCGTTATAGTAGTAGATCCTGAGCAGCTCCCCGCCGGCCATTTCCGCGAGGCGACGGCCGAACTGGAAGAAATCGACATCCATCCGGCCGACGTTGTCACGCAGTCCATTGTAGAAATTGCTGCCGTCGATAAATACGGCGACTCGTTTCATCGAACGACTCCATCGTCTTTCGCAGCCGGCTCGCGGGGACGCCTGCAAGCAAGCGTCCCCAAATACCGGCGAGAATCACCCGCCGTGCAGGCTGCGGGATCATTGAACAACTGGTTGAAATCAATTCCGGGAGCGGATTCGGACCAGCCCCCCGGGGACGCTTGCTCGCATCCGGTTGTCCGTTTGGCTCAGCCGGGTGCAATGTCGCGGGTGGCAAGTGTGTCATTCTGACCGAAGCCCGACGTCCGTTTGTCGGGCAAAGGGAAGAAGGTCGAGGTTCGACAGGGGTGAGGGGATACGATGAAACTCGTCAAATAACCCTTGGGTAACTTGGACCTTCTTCACCCGCCTTCACGCAGACAGACGCGCGAAGCCGGGTTCAGAATGACGGCTCCTCGGCCGCCCGGATGCGATCTCAGTTCCCTCCATGCACGTGGCTGAGCGAACTGGATAATCGAGTGCTCGCAAGCGTTTCCACATACCGGCGACTCGTTTCATTGAACGCCTCTGATAAATCTCTGGGAATCTGCACCGCATGTCAAGAATGAATCGGGGGAAATGAGAACAGCCGGCGACGGCACACCTGCGCGTGCGCGGACGGATGCGGGCGACTCCGCTCCAGCCGTGGGAACCCGCCGGGTTGGAAACTGAAAAGCGGGTTCGTACTTTGCGCGAGCTCGGAATTGAAAGCGTGCGAACCGTAGGGAGTGGCGGCCGCAGATGCGTCTCAGCGATCTCCTCCACGAACAGACGATCGACCTCTCCGTGCGCGCTTCCGACAAGGAAGGCGTGATTCGGGCGCTCGTGCAACGCGTGGCGGACGAGCACGGCCTCGACGCCGAGACGGTCACGGGCAACGTGCTCGCGCGCGAACGGGCGCTCTCGACCGGCGTCGGGCAGGGGGTCGCCGTCCCGCACGCGACCGTGCCCGGTCTCGATGAGCCCGTGATCGGGTTCGGGCGCACCGCGGACGGCGTCGAGTTCGACTCGCTCGACGACGAACCCGTGTTCCTCATCTTCCTCCTGTTGTCGCCGGACGGCGACATTCCGCTGCATCTCAAGTTGCTCAGCCGGGTGAGCCGTCTCTGCCAGCACGCACCACTGCGCGAGGGTTTGCGCCAGGTGCGGACCGCGGCGGACGCGCTCGACACGATCCGCCGGGCGGAAAGCAACTTCCAGGAGCTATGACCGCCGGCGACATCGCGGTCGTCGTCGCCTACCTGCTGCTCGTGTTCGCGGTCGGCTCGTTGTTCACGAAGCGCGCGCACACCGACACCACCAGCTATTTCCTCAGTTCACGTGGGCTGCCGTGGTGGATCGCCGGCACGAGCATGGTCGCGACATCGTTCTCATGCGACACGCCGCTCTATGTCACGCAGCTCGTGCGCAGCGGCGGAATCTCGCTCAACTGGCAGTGGTGGTCGTTCGGGATCGGCGGCCTGTTCAGCGCGTTCCTGCTCGCGAGGCTGTGGCGGCGCGCGGAGGTTGTCACCGACCTCGAACTCGCGGAGGTGAGATACGGCCCGCGGGAGGGCGCGATCCTGCGCAGCGTGCGCGCGGCGTGGATGGCGCTCGCGATCAACACGATCGGGATGAGCTGGGTGCTGCTCGCGATGGCGAAGATCATCGCCGCTGTCTGGGGCGGGCCGAAATGGGCGGGCGTGATCGCCGCAGCCGCGCTCGCGGTCGCGTACAGCTTCCTCGCCGGCTTCTGGGGAGTCGTCGTCACCGACGTCGCGCAGTTCGTGATCGCGCTCGCGGGCGCGATCGTGCTCGCGATCGTCGCCGTCAACGCCGCCGGCGGAATGGAGGCGATCGTCGCCGCCGTGCCCGCGGACAAGATCCAGCTACTTCCCGACATCCCGGCCGCAGCACTGTTCAGCGGCGAATTCTGGACGAGCGCGTTCGGCGGGTTCATCGTGTACGCGTCGTTCCAGTGGTGGGCGAACATCAACGCGGACGGCGGCGGGAAGGTGATCCAGCGGATGAGCGCCGCGCGCAGCGAGGGGCACGCGTTCGGCGCGACGCTCTGGTTCAACGTCGCCCACTACGCGCTGCGTACATGGCCGTGGGTGATCGCCGCGCTCGCATCGCTCGTTCTCTACCCGGCGCTCGCCGACGATGAGATGGCGTACCCGCGGATGATCGTCGAGCTGCTCCCGAGCCCGTGGACCGGGTTTCTCGTCGCCGGCCTGTTCGCCGCGTTCATGTCCACGATCGACACGCAGCTCAACTGGGGCGCGAGCTACCTCACGCACGACATCTACCGCCGCTGGCTCGCACCGGACCGCTCGGAGAAACACTACGTGCGCGCGGCGAAGCTGTCGATGCTCGTGCTGATCGCGGTCACCGCCGTGATCGCGCAGGCGATCGAATCGGTGACGGAGGCGTTCAAGTTCATCATCGCGTTCGGGGCGGGGACCGGGCCGGTGCTCATCCTCCGCTGGTTCTGGTGGCGGGTGAACGCGTGGGCGGAGATCGCGGCGATGATCGCATCGACCGTGATCTCGAGCGCGATCTATCTCAGCGGCGTCGAGATGGTGTTTCCGCTGCGGGTGGTCACGATCGCGGCCGGGTCCGCGCTCGTCTGGGTGCCGGTGATGTTTGCGACACGGCCGGCGCCGGGCGACGTGCTGCGCGGCTTTCTGCTCAAGACACGCCCGCCGGGCGCGTGGAAGCCGGTCCGGCGCACATTCACACGCGAGCAGCCGTCCGGCGCCCCCGAACTCCGCCCGCAGTCGATCCGCAACGACCTGCTCGGCTGGCTCGGCGGGATGCTGCTCACGTTCGGCCTCATGTTCGCGATCGGGTACGCGCTGTTCGCGCAGTGGCCGCTGACCGCCCTCGCGCTCGCGCTCGCGGTCGCGGGTGCGGTTGTCGTGCGCCGGTGGTGGCGCACGGGGTGACTTGGGTCTGAGGATTGACAGCGGATGACACGGATACCGCGGCGGGTGGCCCAGGGCATGCCCCGCAGACTGCTGACAAAGTACTTCAGGCTTGATTAACCGCGGACCGCCGGAAAAGTGTCATTCTGACGCCGCCGCAGGCGGCGGAAGAAGGTCCTGAACGCAGTGAAGGAAAGGTCCCAGTTATCAACAGGTCGGCTCATAAGACCGACCCTTTACAAACTTGGACCTGCTTCACTTCGTTCAGCATGACGGGCGATCACGCCTTTTCAACAGTCTGCGGGGCTCGCCCCGAGTTTCATGCACTTCGGCCGACGGGTGGCCCGAGGCGCAGTCTGCATTTCATTCCATGTCTTCCGTGGCTTTGTCATTCCGCGTTTTCCGTGCCTTCCGTGGTCTTGTCGTCCTCGAAGCCCTCGAATCCCTCCTTGACGAGCCACGGGACCATGAGCAGCGCGGCGACCGGGTCGGCCCACCACCACGCGAGTGCCGCGTTGAGCACGAGCCCGAGCAGGAGCGCGAACGAGAGGTACGTGCAGGCGAGCGTTTCCTTCGCCTCGGCACGGAGCGCGGGGGAGTCGATCGCGCGCGCGGCCCTGAGCTTGCCCCACGCGACGAGCGGCATCACGATCAGCGAGGCGACCGCGAGCACGATCCCGACGGCGCTCTCGGACGGCGCATCGGCCCGCGACAACGTCCACACCGCCTGCCACACCACGTACGCCGCGAGCAGGAAGAAGGTGATCCCGACGAACCGGTGCACGTTCCGCTCGGTGCGTTCGATCCGCTCCGCGCCCGCGCCGCGCGCCTCGACACGCAGCCGCCAGAGCAGCACCGACGCCGCCGCGAGTTCGATGATGCTGTCGAGTCCGAACCCGACGAGCGCGATCGAATCCGCGACGAGCCCGGACCAGATCGCGATCACCGACTCGACGAGGTTGTACGCCATCGTGCCGACGACCAGCCACAGCCCGCGCCGCAGCCAGAGCGATTCGTTCATACCGCCGCCGTCTGTTCCGCGCGGTCGTTGCGCGCGCGGACGTAACGGCCGAACCCGTACCCGAGCAGGATCAGCACTTCGAGCGCGACGAACACGATCACCGCGGCCGGGATCTGCACCGCGTTCCCGCTCGCGTACGTGTGCAGCCCGCTGAGGAAGTAGTTGACGCCGTAGTATGTCATCAGCACGAGCAGAAACCCGGCGGTCGCGGCGACCGCCATCCCGCGTTCGCGCAGCCAGCCCGCGTAGCCGGCGTGGATCAGCGAAAGGTAATAGATCCAGGTGATCAGCGCCCAGGTTTCCTTCGGATCCCAGCCCCAGTAGCGCCCCCACGCGCTGTGCGCCCACACGGAGCCGAGCAGGATCCCGACGATGAGGAAGAGCACGGTGAATTGGATCAGGCGGTATATCACGTTGTACATCCCGTTGAGCACGCGCTTCGCCCCCGGCCGGAACGTGTCGTTCGCGAGCCAGACGTGACCGACGACCGCGGCGAGCGTCGCGGACGCGTACCCGAGCAGCACGATGATCACGTGGATGTTGAGCCAGTAACTCTGCAGCGCGGGCACGAGCGGGTCGATCCCCGGGTCGAGCGAACGGTGCGCGGCGATGAACAGGCTGGTGAACCCGACGAACGCCGCCGCGGGCGCCGCGATCTTCGCTCCCGCGCCGCGGTACTTGAACAGGCCGAAGAGGACGACCCCCCAGCCGGCGGTGGTCAGCGACTCGTACATGTTCGACCACGGCGCGCGCTGCGCGATGTACCAGCGCAACGCGAGCCCGGCGGTGTGCACGAGGAACCCGAGCAGGAGCGTGTACCGCGGGAGACGGTCCGTCCACCCGCGCCGGACGAACGTCGCCGCGATCGCGAACAGGATCGCCGCCACGTACAGCCCCTTCGCGATCGTCCACGGGTCCGCTTTCCGGTAGAACAGTTCCGCGTCGAGGCGCGCGCGGTCCACGCCGTCGCCGTGCCACGCAGCCAGTTCACGCGCGAGCAGCTTCGCGGACGTGACCTCCATCTCGACGTTGTCGCGCTTGTACGCCTCGAGCAGGCCGGTCCAGGCGAGCGCGACGGTCGCCGCAGGCTGCGTGCTGTCGCCGGAGACGGCGTTGATCGAGAGCCACTCCGTCCCACCCTGCTCCGGCGGCAGCAGCGCGAGCGAGCCGCCGGTGAGCACGCCGTGCAGCGTCGAAATCCGGTTGAACAGGCCGGACACTTTGCCTTGCAACGCGGTGAGCTCGCGCCCCGCCTGCTGCGCCGCCTGCACCTGCTCCGCATGCTCGACCAGCCGTTCGTTGCCGACGAGGAACTCCATCGAGAACCGGGTCGGGTCGGTCGCGCTCAGCCCCATTTCCGCGCGCAACGGTTCGAACACGAGCTGGAACACGCGCTCTGAATACGCCGCCTGCGGGTTCGACACCCAGCGAACAACCGTTTCAAGCGGCTGTTCATTGTCCCAGCGATGCTCGCCGGTGATCTCGTGCACGACATCACGGGCGAATGCGTCGAACGTGCGCACTCGTCCCCCGCTCTGGATCGCGATCCCGGCGAGGTACTCGGCCGCGTTCGCGGGCAGTTTCGCGCGCGCGGGCGCCAGCACCAGGAGCGGGAGCGTCACCGCGAGCGCGCAACTGATCAACCGTCGTCTCATTGTATCACCTGTCCGTGTTAGGTCTCCTGAACTCGTTCGATGCGGTGAGCGGCGGTGCGATGCGCGCATCCGGCGCTCAATCCGCGCTCACACGTTCGCGGGAGCGGGTTTCCTCTCTTTCGCTCTCCCGTCCGGGCCGGGTTGTTCCGCGGGCTGCGCGGGTTTCGCGGCGGGCGGTTTCGGCGGGAACGTCCTCATCAGCCACGGCTTGAGGAACACGATCGCGATCAGCCCGGCCGCGAGCACGACGAACCCGACGAACAGCACTGTCATCCCCGGATTGCGGAGCACGGAGAGGATCGAGACATCCGGCTGCCCCGCCTGCCCGAGCTGGTAGGACTGCTGCGCGATCACGTAGCCGCGGTAGTTGATCGGGTGGTTCACGCGCACGACCTGCGAAAGCTCATGATTGCGCGCGCTGTCGGTGAGCGTGACATGGCTGCGGTAGTCGCTCGCCATGCTCGTGCCCGGGTAGGTGTCGAGCTCGAACTCGTGCAGAGTGAGCGCAAAACCGAGCGGCACTTCCCGCGGCTGCTGCCCCTGCTTCATGATGAAATAGGAGGCGGTCGGTTCGCCCTCGGCGAGGAACAGCGTGCCCTCCTCCTGCCCGTTGCGGCCGTACACGGCGCCGGCGATGATGATGATGATGCCGACGTGGGTGAGCAGCCACGGCGCCTGGTGCACCTTGTACGGGTAGCGCTTGATCGTGCAGGTGACGAGGTTGAGCGCGAACAGCGCGATCAGCGCGTCGTAGATCGGGCTCTGATAGACCTTGTCGATCGCCGCCTCGAGGCCCTCCTGCGCCTCGACGACGGTGCCGAAGATGAGCCCGACCGCGAGCAGGAACAGGAGCACGATCGTGAGCTCGATCGCGGTGATGAACCGCCAGAAGCGTTGCGGTATTGTCATCGAGCTCTGTTGTGTGTCGTAGTCGCGGCGGCGCCACGGTTCTGTGCTGAACCTGCGGCGCCGGTCTGTTTCGGCGCGGCCAGCGTGTCATCCTGAACCCGAAGCGCCGGTCTGTTTCGGCGCGAAGGGTGAAGGATCTACGCGGTGGTCCGCCCAATGGTTATGTTGAACAACAAACCACGGTGGTTCTTGCTGGTAGATCCCTTCGCTTCGCTCAGGGCAGGCTCTTCACGGCGCGCGGCAAACAGACGCCGCGCTTGTTCAGGATGACACAAGCGGCCGGTCTGTTGCTGAAGACGACCCCGCTGGCTCGTTCAGGACGGCGCGCGCCCGGGTCTGTCCTCCATTCTCCACCCTTATTCATCCCCGCCTTTCTTCCGCGTGAACGGGTTCCAGCGGGACTTGCCCTCGTCGCCGTCCGCACCGGACTGTTCGGCCTGTTCCTCGGGTTGCGGGCCTTTCCCGCGCCCGAACAGGCGCTCGATCCCGTGCCGCTTGAGGATGCCGAACACATCCTTCGCCCAGCGGTGCAGCTTGCCACGGTAGGTGCGGACCGCCTCCTCTTTCGACCACGAGCGGTAGCTGCGGCAGCGGTCGATCGCGGCGTGCCCGGTGACCGAGGTGAGCAGCCCGCTGAACAGCCCTTCGCTCATCACTTCGCCGTAGCGGCCGAGAAACGGGACATGCCGCCCGAGCCCCGCCCACACGTTGTCCATCGCGTTGAGCAGGTTGACCGCAGCGACCACGCGCGCGATGTCGTAGAACACGAGCGCCGTTTCGCGCGGGGACGGCCGTGTCCGGTAGATGTGCAGGATCCGGTTCACCATCCGCGCGTTGCGCGCGAGCACGATGTAAACGTCGAGCGACCGGTACGGCGAGAGCGCGGTGCCGACCGAGACGAGGCCGACGTTGTCGGAGACGACCGCCTCCGCCTCCCGGTCGAGGATTTTGAGCAGCGGCGCGACGTGTTCCCGTTCGACGCGCGCGACCGTCTCGCGCACATTGTCGCCCGTCGCGTCCGGCTCCGGGATCAGCCCGGCCGCGGTGCGCAGCGACGACAGCGAGCCGGCGTGTTTCTCCTGGAACAGCGGGTTCGCTTCGAACCGGTCGCAGACTTGTCCCATGTGCTCGCGGAACCGTTTCGCCTGCTTCGCGGACACCGGCCCCCGCTCGGGCAGCTCCGGGGGTGTAAGCGCGACACGGAACGAAACGAGCGCGCGCAGTTGCCAGAGCACGTACGCGAGCAGCGCGATCACGAGCGCGACGAACGCGTACCCGGCGACCGGGTGCAGCGCGGCGAGCGTCTCGTACGCGCGAACCGTTTCGAGCCCGGCGAAGAACAGGAGCCCGATCCCGACCGCGACCGCGAGCCGCTCGAGTGTTTTCAGGTACTTGCGCATCGATCCCCCGCAGTCGTCCGCCGGAATGTAGTGCTTCCGAACACCCGCGCGAAATGCAATCGCCGTGCCTCCCGCGCACCGTTCGAGGATGATGCAGCGGGGCGCGCCCGCAGTGTCCTCCTGAACCCGCAGCGCCGGTTTGTTTCGGCGCCGCCTCGGTGTCATCCTGAACCCGCAGCGCCGGTTTGTTTCGGCGCCGCCTCGGTGTCATCCTGAACCCGCAGCGCCGGTTTGTTTCGGCGCCGCCTCGGTGTCATCCTGAACCCGCAGCGCCGGTCTGTTTCGGCGCGCAGGGTGAAGGATCTACGCGGTGGTCCGCCCAATGGTTATGTTGAACAACAAACCACGGTGGTTCTTGCTGGTAG
>JAANWZ010000066.1 GCA_018263585.1 Calditrichota bacterium
GGATGGGATCACCCGCGGTGACGCCCTTCGAGCCGCGCTGCGGCAGCCCGTTATCTCGTGCCCGCGCTTGCTCGCCAGGCGCGGAGATCCAACACGTGCCCCTGTGACAGCGCGCAGCGATGTCGCAGGGCTGATTACCCGGTGGATTATCCGCGCGGGCAAGCCCGCAACTCGTAACTCGATACTCGTAACTCGTTACTCGAATCTGACTACGCGGCGGATTGAGATGATCACGTCTCCAGCTTCGCGAACAGGTTGTTGAGTGCTTCGGCGAGGCTCGGATGTGTGAACACGGCGTCGCGCAGGGCTGTTGCGGGCAGGCCTGCGATCATCGCGACCTCGACGAGGCTGATCAGTTCTCCACCTTCGTAGGCGAGCGCGGAGAACCCGAGGATGCGGTTCGTGCCGCGTTCGACCACCGCCTTCAACATCCCGCGTGTCTCACCCTTTTCCGATGCGATCGCCACTCGTGTCACCGGCATGGTCAGCACCTGCACGTCCAGCCCCCGTTCGCGCGCCTCGCGCTCGCTGATCCCGACGCGGCCGAGCTGCGGATCGATGAACACAGTGTAGGGGACGAGCCGATCCGTGATCGTCCGACTTCCACCCGCCAGCATGTTCGCCTCGAGGATGCGGTAGTCGTCGTAGGAGATGTGGGTGAACGCGGGGCCGCCCTTGACGTCGCCGATCGCCCACACACCGTTCGCGCTCGTGCGCAGGCGTTCATCAACCCTGACCGCTCCACGATCATCAAGCTCGATTCCGGCGGCGTCGCAGCCGAGAGCGTGTGTCGCGGGACGGCGCCCGGCGGCGACGAGCACGTGGCTGGCGACGATTGAACGCGCGCCTTCATCGTCTTCGATGTACACCCGATAGCGGCCGTCAGCCTCCGCCTCGACGCGAACCAGCTCGGAGTTGACCGCGACCTCGATACCGTCGTCCTCGAGGATCTCCCGGACCGCGTTCGTGATGTCCTCGTCTTCTCGCGGGAGGAGCCGGGGCGCGCGCTGCACGATCGTCACATTCGCCCCGAACCGTCGGAACATCTGGCCGAACTCGACGCCGATGTAGCCGCCGCCGATGACGGCGAGATGTTCGGGAACGGTGTCCAGCTCCATGATCGACTCGTTGTCCAGGTACGGGATCCGGTCGAGGCCGTCGATCGGCGGGATCACTGCCTCGGCGCCGGTGTTGACGACGATTGTCGGGGAAGACAGTTTGCGGTTGCCGCCGTCTGGCAGTTCGACGTCGACCGTGTCCGGGCCGGTGAACGTCGCGTCGCCGCGGATCAGCGCGAGGCCGTCGATGGAGGTCATCCAGCTCTCGTTGCCCCTGCGCCCGCCGTCGACGATCTCGCGCTTGCGCCCGCGGACACGTTCCAGGTCGGTCGTGATTTCGCCGGCCGAGAAGCCGAAGAACCCACCGCGACCGGCGGTGTGAATCGCCTTCGCGCTGCCGGCCATCGTCTTCGTCGGCGTGCAGCCTGTGTTCACGCAGGTGCCGCCGACGTCGCCGCGTTCGATGATCGCGGTTTTCTTCCCCGCGCCGGCGAACGCGTGAGCGAGCGGTTTGCCACCCTGGCCTGTGCCGATCACAATCGCATCGAATGTTTCCGCAGCCATGTCGTCACTCCTTTCCGTGACTCGTCTGATCGCCGCCCGGGTTTGTTTTCAGCCGGTTGTGCGGTTCTCTCAGCCACCCGCACGGGCCGGAACTTCGATCACATCCGGACGGCCGAGCCGTCATTCTGAAGCCGGCTTCACGCGTCTGCGTGCGTGAAGGCGGGTGAAGAAGGTCCAGTTCCAGCAGGTGCGATTCAGACAGTAACCCCGTTCATGCTCGGACCTTCTTCCGCCCTTCGGGCGTCAGAATGACGCAGTTTCCACCCGCGATCTTGTTCCCGGCTGAGGCAAAGAGCTAGCCGGAGGCGGGAACATCGGGCCGGGTGCGCCGGTTTCTTCCAAGGTTCGGAGAGGCTAAATTAGTCGCTGACAGCGAGCCCGACAACGAAACGCAGCCGGGGGAGCGCAGCTCCCGGGAACGAGAGGAGATGATGGCAGACGTGCAGAAACGGTTTCACGTGCGCGGGATGACCTGCGCCGGATGCGCGAAGCTGGTCGGCACGATCCTGAAGGAGGATGTCGCCGGCGTGAAGGAAGCCGAGGTCAGCCTCGACGAGGGTATCGTGAACCTCACCTACGACGACGAGAATACCGACCTCGAAGCCGCCGCCGGCGCGTTGCAGGAGAACGGCTACCGGCTCGTTCTCCGCTGAATTCCTCACGACCCAGCCCCGAGTCAACGATGGCGGATACGGAGACAACGGACACGGACCCGTCCGGCGGCGCGCAGGATCTCGAGCTGCCGGTGATCGGGATGCACTGCGCGAACTGCGCGCGGGCGGTCGAGCGCGCGCTCGCGAAGAAGCACGAGGGCGTGTCGAGCGCGACGGTGAACTACGCAGCGGAGAACGTGCGCGTCGTCTATGATCCGGCGCGGGTCAGGCTCGAGCAGCTCGCGGACAGCGTGCGCGACGCCGGCTACCGGCTCGTGCTGCCGGAGCCCGGTGCGGACGGCGAGGACGCGGAAACCGTGGCCCGCAAACGCGAACAGGCGGCGGAGAAACGCGCGCTGCTCGCCGGGCTCGTGTTCACGATCCCGCTGTTCCTGCTCAGCATGGCGCATGACTGGGGCGCGATCTCGCCCGCCGCCGCCGACCGGGTCGGGCTCAAGTTCCTCCTGTTTCTGCTCGCGACGCCGGTCCAGTTCTACACCGGCCGCGGCTTCTACACCGGCGCGTGGCACAGCCTCAAGTCGGGCGCGGCGAACATGGACGTGCTCGTCGCGCTCGGGTCCACGACCGCGTATCTGTATTCCGTCGTCGTCCTGTTCACCGGCGCCGGGCACATGTACTTCGAGACCGCGGCGCTGATCATCACGCTGATCAAGCTCGGCAAGTGGATGGAGGTGCGCGCGAAGGGGCGCGCGGGGTCGGCGATCCGCGACCTGATGAAACGTGTGCCCGCGACCGCGCGCGTGGTCGGGGAAGACGGTGAGCCGCTCGAGGTGCCGCTGCATGCGGTCGGGCCGGGCGATCTCGTGCTCGTCCGCCCCGGGGAGACGATCCCGCTCGACGGGGTCGTTGAAAAGGGCGGGTCGAGCGTGGACGCGTCGATGCTCACCGGCGAATCGACCCCTGTCGAGGCGGGGCCGGGCGCTGAGCTGTTCGGCGGGACGATGAACATCCAGGGCGCGCTCACCGTGCGTGTCACCCGCGCCGGCTCGGACTCCGCGGTCGCGCGCATCATCGCGCGCGTGAAACAGGCGCAGGGGAGCAAGGCGCCGATCCAGCGGCTCGCGGACCGGGTCGCGGCGGTGTTCGTCCCGGTGATCGTGTCCGTCGCACTCGTCACGCTCGCCGTGTGGTGGATCTTCTCCGGCTCGTTCGAGGCGTCGCTCGTCCGGCTCGTCGCCGTGCTCGTGATCGCGTGCCCGTGCGCGATGGGACTCGCGACCCCGACCGCGATCATCACCGGGATGGGTTCGGGCGCGAAGGCGGGCGTGCTGTTCCGCGATGCGGAGGCGGTCGAGGTCGGCGCCAGGTTGCGCGTGGTCGCGTTCGACAAGACCGGCACGCTCACGCGCGGCCGGCCCGAGCTGCGCACGATCGTGCCCGCCGGGAACACTCCCGGTACGGAGCTGCTCAAGCTGTCGGCGTGGACGCTCTACAATTCGTCGCACCCGCTCGCTCAGGCGGTCGTGCGCGCGGCGAAGGAGCGCGGGATCGAGTACGGTGAGACGGCGATGTTCGACGAGCGGGCCGGGTTCGGCGTGAAGGCGATGCTCGACAACGGGAAACTGATCCGCGTCGGCAAGCCGGAGGAATTCGAGAATGTGCCGGCGGAGCTGCGCGCGGACGTGGAACGGCTGCGCGAACGCGGCGAGACGGTCAGCCTTGTCAGCGATCGCTATCAACTGCTCGGCGCGCTCGGGTTCGCGGACATGCCGCGTGACGAGGCGAAGCAGGCGGTCGCGGAGCTGAAACGGATGGGCCTGCGCACCGCGATGCTGAGCGGCGATCACCGGCGGATCGCGGAGCTCGTCGGCCACGATCTCGGCGTCGATGAGGTCCGCGGCGAGCTGCTGCCCGGCGACAAGGAGGACGCGGTCGTCGCGTTTCGCGAACAGGCGCGCGGAGCGGTCGCGGTGGTCGGGGACGGGATCAACGACGCGCCGGCGCTCGCGCGCTCCGACCTCGGGATCGCGGTCGGCGGCGGCACCGACGTCGCGATCGAAAGCGCGGGCGTCACACTCCCCGGCGACGACCTGCGCGGCGTCCCGCGCGCGATCCGGCTCTCGCGCCACACCGTGCGCGTGATCCGCCAGAACCTGTTCTGGGCGTTCTTCTACAACGTCGCGCTCGTGCCGGTCGCCGCGGGCGTGCTCATGCTCGTCCCCGGTTCGCCGGCAGCTCTCCAGCAGTTGCACCCGGCGTTCGCCGCCGCCGCGATGGCGTTCTCGAGCGTGACCGTCGTCTTCAACTCCCTCCGCCTCAACCGGATCACCCTCGACTGACACGCCGGGTGGCGGCCCGACTTGCGCGCCTGAGGGCGGCCCGACTTGCGCGTGGTCGATTGATCGGACAGGTGACCGCGCCGGCGTTCGTGTTTGTGGATTACAACCGCATAACCGAATCCGGTTGTCCGTTCGGCTCAGCCGGGAGCAATATCGCGGGTGGCAAGTGCGTCATTCTGAACGCAGCCCGATGTCAGTTTATCGGGCGTAGTGAAGAAGGTCGAGGTTCGACGGGGATGGAGAATACCATGAAACTCGTGAAACAACCCTTGGATAACTTGGACCTTCTTCACCCGCCTTCACGCAGACAGACGCGCGAAGCCGGGTTCAGAATGACGGCTCGGCCGCCCGGATGCGATCTCAGTTCCCTCCATGCACGAGGCTGAGCGAACTGCATAACCGAGTAACCGAATGACAGCGCAAGTCGGGTTTCAGGAGTGTGGCGCCTGGTTATTTGAAACACCACTTGCGCCCCGGCATGAAACTCGCGGCCGAGCGGGTGGCGCATGTGCGTTAGAATCCATTCCGCAGCGCAGCAATCGCGCGGCGCAAGTGGGGCCACCCCGAATAGCTGGTTTTCGGCGGACGCTCTGGCGCAAGTCGGGCCGCCGGGCATAGTTTACACGGTGCCAGGTCCGTCAAACTGGAGACGATCATGACCGGCACGCGCTTGATCCGCCTTGTCGTTCTCCTCGCGCTGTTATTCTCTCTGCCCGGGCTTTCGCGCGCCGGCCGACGCGAACCGCCCGGCCCGGTTCTGCTCGCGCTGCCGCCGATCGAGAAGCCGGACGCGTACGTTGTGCCGGAACCGCGCCGCGGTTTACCGGCCGCTCCGGTTCCCGCCGGCGGCGAGCTCGACGACGACAGCTCGGGCGTAACCCGGCTCAGCAGCGTGTACGCGCTCTGGGAGAAGGCGGCCGACGTCGCGGTCAGCGGGGATTACGCCACGGTCGCGACCGGGATGACAGGCGTGCACGTCGTTGACATCTCCGACCCGGCCGCGCCGGAAGTACTCGCTCATGTGCTCACTCCGGGCGACGCGCAGGGGGTTGCGCTCGACGGCAACCGGGTTTACGTCGCCGACGGTGTCGCCGGGTTGACTGTGATCGACGCCATCCCGCCGACCGAGCCGGCCGTGATTGCTACCCTGCCGTTTGAGTGGCAGGCGACGTCTGTGGTGGTGAATGACGGGTACGCGTACGTGACCGAACGCGACCACGGGCTGCACGTGGTCAATGTGCTCGATCCGGATGCGCCGGTCGCGGTCGGCTACGCGGACATCGGCGGCGAGGCGCTCGACGTCGCGGTCGCAGACACACTCGCCTGCGTCGCGAACGGGTTCGCCGGGTTGACCGTGGTCAGCGTCGCCGACCCCGCCGCACCGTACGAGCTCGGCGCCTACAATTCGCCCGGCGGCGGGTTCGACGCGGCGATCTCGGGCGAGACGGCGTTGCTCGCGGACGGCACGTACGGGCTCGCGGTGCTCGACATCTCGAACACCGCCGACCCTTCCCTCGTCGGATCGTACGCGACCCCGAACACATCGAACGCGGTCGATCTCGCGGGCGAGCTCGCGTTCGTCACCAGTGACGTGTACGGCCTCTATCTCGTCGATGTCTCCGTGCCGGCGGATCCGACGCTGGTCGGCGACACGTACCTGCCGTTCCAGTTCACCGGCGTGCTCGGCGGCGAGCAGTACGCGTACGCTTCCACGCTGACCGCCGGGATGCGCGTCGTCGATGTCTCCGCGCCGGAAGAACCGTCCGAGATCGGATCGCTCAACCCCCCCGGCGAGATCACAGACGTAATCGTCGCGGACGACTACGCGTACCTCGGCTACGGCGGCGAAGGGTTGCGCATTCTCGACGTGAGCGATCCGGCGGCGCCGTTCGAGCTCGCGGCGAGCCCGACTGACGGCTACGTGTACGACTTCGTGCTCGACGGGAACCGTGCGTATCTCGCCGAGGGCTCGACCGGGCTGCGGATCGTGGACATCACCGATCCCGCCGACCCGCAGACACTGGGCGGCTTCGACCTGATGGGCGGTCTGCGCGCGGTGGCCGTCGATTCACCGTACGCCTATCTCCTCGATGATTTCATCGGGCTCACCGTTGTCGACATCAGCGATCCCGCCGACCCGGACGACATCAGCTTCCTCGTGCTCACCGGCCTGCTCACCGACATCCACGTGTTCGGCTCGTACCTGTTCATCGCCAACGAGGAGATGGGGATTCATGTCGTGGATGCGAGCAACCCGGAAAATCCCGCGCCGGTCACGACGTACGAGTTTCTCGGCGCCACTGCCCTCGAGCGGGATCAGTCCACGCTGTACGTCGCCGAATTGGAGGACGGGATGCGGATGCTCGATGTCAGCGACCCGATCGAGCCCGTTCAGCTCGGCACGTATGACGACGGCAGCGAGATCACGGACGTGACGATCGCCGGCGGGCACGCGTGGGTCGCGGGCCATGACGCCGGCCTGCGCGTGCTCGACGTCGCCGACCCCGCGTCGCCCGCGCTCGCCGGCTACTACGACACGCCCGGCTACGCGCTCGGCGTCGATTCCGACGGCGAACTCGCCTGGGTCGCCGACTACTTCTATTTCGAAACGCTGGACGGGTCGGCGTCGCTCCGCCGGCCGGAGAATACGCTCGCACAGCGGCCCGCGAACTTCGAGCTCGTCGCCGTCTATCCGAACCCGTTCAATCCGACGGCGAACGTGCGTGTCAGTTTGCCGGAAAGGGCGGAGCTGACCGTGCGTGTGCTCAACGTGATCGGCCGGCAGGTGGCGGAACCGGTCAACGGGCGAGTCCAGGCGGGCACGCATGATTTCATGATCGACGGTTCCAGTTTTGCCAGTGGGGTCTACTTCGTCCGGGCGACCGTGCCGGGCGAGCTCGACGCTGTTCGTAAGCTGACGCTGACGAAGTGACGATCGGCGGCGGGTGGCCCGTGGCTCGCCCCGGGTCTCATGTACCGTTCGATCAACCGTTGATTCCCTTGCCCTTGACTTCAGTCAAGGATTGCCAAACCTCGGATGAGCCGCGGTCGCGAGCAACCGAGGGGCTGTAAGAGTGTCATCCTGAACAAGCCGGCCGGGCCGTTTCGTTGTTTCAGGCCGGCGACGTGAAGGATCTCGAGAACGTAGCTTAATGGAGCGACATCGCTGCGGAGCTCGAGATCCTTCACCCTTCGCGCCGAAACTAACCGGCGCTACAGGTTCAGGATGACACGATTGGTCGCACACACTGACGTGCGGGGGTTCAGGATGACACGAATGGTCGCACACACTGACGTGCGGGGGTTCAGGATGACACGGGGGGCGTTTCAGTACCGGCCGTGCGGGCTCGCCCGCGCGGACATTGATTCACGTGCGAGATCGGAAGAGCGTC